>CAZWGT010000195.1:0-7006 GCA_964633345.1 uncultured Planctomycetota bacterium | reverse complement strand
TCGGCATGTCCGATCTCCTGCTCCGCACCGGGCTCTCGGAGCGCCAGGGGGAGTATGCCCGGACGATCCGGGACAGCGGCGCCGCCCTCCTCTGCGTGGTGAACGACATCCTGGACTACTCCCGGATCGAATCGGGGGTGCTCCCCCTGGAGTCCGCGCCCTACCGCCTGGAGGACTGCCTGCGCGAGGCCCTCGCCATCGCCGGGCCGGCGGCCGGCGGCAAGGGGATCGCGCTCGCCGCTTCCGTGGCGCCGGGGGTCCCCCCGGTCCTCCACGGGGACGGCAACCGCCTTCGCCAGGTCCTCGTGAACCTCGTGGGCAACGCCGTGAAGTTCACGCCGGCCGGCCGCGTCTCGGTGACCGTCGCGCCGGAACCCGGGGAGGGAAGCCTCCTCCACTTCCGGGTCGAGGACACGGGCATCGGAATCCCCGCGGACAGCATGGACCGCCTGTTCCGCTCCTTCTCCCAGGTGGACGCTTCCGTGGCCCGGAAGTACGGCGGCTCGGGGCTGGGGCTGGCGATCTGCAAGGGGCTCTGCGAGCGCATGGGGGGGCGCATCTGGGCCGAGAGCGTCCCCGGGCGCGGCTCCACCTTCCACTTCACGGTGCGCGCGGAGGTCGCCACGGGGCCTCCCCCCTCCGGGACGGAGGCGCCGGGGGAGCCCCCTCCCCTGCGGGCGCTCCGGATCCTCGCCGCGGAGGACAACCCGGTGAACCGGACGGTCCTCTCCGCGATGCTCGAGACCCTCGGCCTGCGCGCCGACCTGGCCCCCGACGGGAAGGCCGCCGTGGAGGCGGCCGCGGGCGCGGACTACGACGTGATCCTGATGGACGTCCTCATGCCCGGGATGGACGGCCTCGAGGCGTCCTCCCGCATCCGCGCCGCGGGCCCCCGGGGCGCGCGGCCGTGGATCGTCGCCCTCACGGCCTCCGTCCTCCCCGGCGACCGGGACCTCTGCTCCCGATCGGGGATGGACGACTTCCTCGCCAAGCCGCTGCAGGTCGCGGACCTCCGCCGCGCCCTCGAGCGGGCCCGGCCCCGCCAGCCCGATCCCGCCGCCCCGGGCGAGGACCCCGTCCTGGACGCCGGGATCCTGGACGGCCTGCGGAACCTCGGGGGCCCCGGCGCCGGGCTCCTCCGCACCCTCGTGGATCTCTACGTCCCGTCGTCCCGCGACGCCCTCGCCCGACTGCGCGCCGCGACGGAGCAGGGGGCCTGCGGGCCCGCGGCCCTGGCCGCGCACGCCCTGCGCGGGGCGAGCCTCAACCTCGGGGCCGTCCGCGTCGGAAGCATCGCGAAGCGGATGGAGGCCGCGGGCTATGACGGGAACCTCGCCGCCCTGGCCGCCGACCTGCCGGACCTCGCGGCGGCGCACGCCGAGGCCCTCGCGGCCCTCGAAGCGGAGGCGTCCCGGTCCTGAGGCGCGTCAGGCCCCTCCCGCCCCCCGCCCCGCCGCGTGCCCGCTCGACCACGCCCACTGGAAGTTGAAGCCGCCCAGGCGTCCCGTGGCGTGGCAGACCTCGCCGCAGAAGAAGAGGCCCGGCGCGCGGCGGCTCTCGAGGGTGCGGCGGTCGAGCTCGCGCAGCGGCACCCCGCCCGCCGTCACCTCCGCCTTGTCGAACCCGAGGACCCCGGTGATCCCGAGGTCGAGCCCGGCCACCGACTCCGCGGCGACGCGCCGGTCCTCCCGGGCGAGGCGGCCGAGGGGGACCCGGGCGGCGGGGGCGAGGGCCTCGACGAGGCGGCGCGGGAGCCTCCGGCCCAGCACGGTGCCGAGGTGCTCCTTCGGATCCTGGGCGAGGAGGAGGCGCTCCACGTCGTGGGCGGTGGTGGGCGGCGGGCTCGCGGCGAGGCAGGAGCCCGGCAGCTTCGGCTGGCCGAGGAACGGACCGAAGGGACCGGCCGGGTCGGCCAGGGTCCAGAAGTCGGCGCGCACGCGGAAGGGCCTCTCCTCCTCGACGGCGCGGGCGACGGACACCGAGGCGTCCAGCGCCGCGGGCCCGCTCACCCCGCCGTGGGTGAACAGAAGGCTCCCCGCCGCGCGGCGGAGCACCCGGCCGTCCCGGTCCTCCACCGTCAGGATGGCAGGGACCGTCACCCCGGCGAGGTCCCGCGGCGTGTTCCCCCGCAGCGGCGTCAGCGCCGGGACCGGCTCGACCACCTCGTGGCCGACGGACCGCGCGAGGCCGTAGCCGAAGCCCGTGGATCCCGTCTGGGGGATCGAACGTCCCCCGGTGGCGACGACGACGCGCCGCGCCCGGAACTCCCCGACCCTCCAGCCCTCCCCGTCCCGTTCGACCTCGAAGACCTCCGCCCCGAAGGCCCGCTCGACGCCCGCGGCGTCCAGCGCGGCGAACAGCGCCGCCAGGACCCCCTTCGCGCCCCCCTCCCGGGGAAACAGCTTCCCGATGGGCTCCTCGACGAGGACGACGCCGCGCTCCTCGAAGAAGGCGCGCACCTTCGCGGCGGGGAGCCCCGCGAGGATCCCGCGGACGACGGCCGGGGCGTCGGTGTCGAAGTCCCGGTCGGAGACGGCGACGTTGGTGACGTTGCAGCGCCCGCCGCCGCTCACGAGGATCTTCTTCCCGGGGCTCTCCTTCCCGTCGAGGAGGACCACCGAGGGGCGGGACGGGGACTCCCGGGCCGCCAGCGCCGCGAAGATCCCCGCGGCCCCCGCGCCGATCACCGCGACGTCGAAGGGGCGGCCGCTAGGCGTGGACCGGCTCCCGCGCCCACATCCCCTCGCGGTAGGCGGCGATGCGCCCCTCGACGGCGGACGCGGCGACGGTCATCGGGGAGGCGAGCCAGAGCTTCCCGGGACCGGAGCGCCCCTTGAAGTTGCGGTTGATGGCGGAGACGGTGACCTGGCGGTCGTTGGCCGAGACCCCCGGCCCGCAGCCGATGCAGGCGCCGCAGCCCGGCGGGATCACCTTCACGCCGGTCTTCTCGAAGATCTCCGCGAAGCCCCTCCCCCGCGCCCAGGCCTCGACGTCCGCCGAGCCGTACTGGAGGAAGAACTCGACCCCCGGGGCGACGCGCCTCCCGGCGTCGAGGGCCTCCTTCATCACCTTCGCGTACATGGCGAGATCGTCCCGCTTGCCCGCCGTGCAGGAGCCGCCGTAGGCGATGTCGATGCGGACCTCGCCGATGTCGTCGATCATCGCGCCGTTGGTCGGGTCGGAGGGGATGCCGTGGTCGGGGTCGCCGGGAGTCGCGACCATCGGCCGGATGGAGCCGAGGTCGATGCGGTGGACCCCGCCGTCGTAGCGGGCCCCGGGGTCCGGGCCGACCGCCCGCTTCCGCAGCGCCGCGACGTCGGCGCCCGGCCGCATCTCGGCGATCCAGGCGAAGGTCTTCTCGTCGGGCTCGAAGATCCCCGTCTTGGCCGCGCACTCCGTGGCCATGTTGGCCAGCGTCGCGCGCTCGTCCATGGAGAGGTTCGCCGCGCCGGGGCCGCCGAACTCCATCACGCGGTCGAGGGTGTCCTGGCGCCGCGCGAAGGTCGAGAGGATGTGGAGGATGAGGTCCTTGGCGGCGACGCCGGGGCGGAGCGCGCCGTGGAGCTCGAAGCGGATGGACTGGGGCACGGTGACGTTGGTGAACCCGGCGTAGGCCAGCGCCGCGTACTCGGTGGCGCCCACCCCCCAGGCCAGCGCGCTGTTGCCGCCGCCCATGCAGGTGTGGGAATCCGTCGCCTGGACGAGGTCCCCGGGATCGACGAACTGCTCGCGGGCCACCTGGTGGCAGATGCCCGGGGAGACGCCGTCCTTCGCGGCGTAGTCGCGGACGCCGGTGTGGCGGCGGAACTCGTTCTGCATGTCGCGGAGGAGCTGGATCTTCGCGGCGAAGGGCGCCATGCGCGGGACGCCGTCGGCGTAGATGAGGTGGTCCTCGAAGACGGCCAGCTTCGCGGGGTCCTTGACGCGGTAGCCGGCCCCGTATTCCTCGCGGAGGAAGTGGTGGACCTGGGCGGTGGTGAACTCGTGGGAGTAGCCGCCGTCCACGCGCACCATCACGGCGTCGCCGGGCTCGAGGACGGCGTCGGCCGGCAGGCCCACGAGATGGGCGGCGAGGATCTTCTCGGCCATGGTGCGCGGCCGCGGCGCGCGCGCCGGGAGCGGCGGCAGCGTCACCTTCCCCTCGGCCAGCGCCCTGGAGAACGGGAAGAGCCCGCCGTGCTCGACGATGAGCTTCTCGACCGGGTCGCAGGACTTCGTGAACTCCCCGAGGGGGACCGCCTCGCCCGCCTGCAGCCGCCGGAGGACGGCGTGGTCGGCCATCAGGGTGCCCTGGCTGATGTTGTTCCGCGCGTGGATGGGGGCGAAGGAGGCGGCGATGGCGATGCGGATGCCGCTCCACTTCTCCGCCTGCACCGCGGTCTCGCGGGAGGAGCCGGTCCCCTTGCGGAAGCCGGAGACGATGACCTCGAAGTTCCCGTTCCGGAGCGCGTCCTGCTCGAAGAGCCGCTTCCCGTCCACGATGAGCCCGGCGTAGGCGTTGCGCGCGATGTCCTCGGGCCGGTAGTCGAAGCAGACCCAGGCCGGCGTCATCGCGTCGGTGTTGATGTCGTCGAGGAGATCCTCGACCTTCACCGCGTCCATCGTCAGGTCGAGTTCCCCGCGGAGCTGCCGGCGGATCAGATCCGGGTCCTTCGTCAGGAACAGCACGCGCTTGCCGGGGGTGAGGCGGACGGTGCGGGAGGTCGGTGCCATGGGTACATTGTACGGAGGCCCCGTCCGCCTTTGAGGCTAGTTACCCCGGGTCGGGAAGGGAGCGGATCGATGACCATGAAGAGGGCCGAGGAGATCGCCTACCTCCTTCTGCGGGTCGTGGCGGGAGTGATGTTCTTCCAGGCCGGGGCCATGGGGATCCTCGGGTGGTTCGGCGGCCTTCCCGCCCCGATGGGGCCCACCGCGCCCCTGATGTCCCAGATCGGCATCGGGAAGCTGATGGAACTGGTCGGGGGCGCCGCCGTCGCGCTCGGCCTCTTCACAAGGCCCGTGGCCTTCGTCCTCTCCGGGGAGATGGCGGTGGCCTACTGGCAGTTCCACGCGCGGTTCGACCAGCCGAACGGGCTCTGGCCCATCGTCAACCACGGCGGCGAGGCGGTGCTGTTCTGCTTCATCTTCCTCTTCATGGCGGCCAGGGGCGGCGGCGAGTGGAGCCTCGACGCCCGGATCCGCCGGCGGCGCGGGACGGCCTGAAGCCGCGGCGCGGCCCGGCGTAGGGTTCCACCCCATCGACACCCCCCCGGGGGGATCCCTAGTCTGCCCGTCCGCCCGGCCGCGGAACTTCTCCGCGGGGCCGGAATGGCCGCCGTCCGTGGAGGTTCCCATGCCGAACCCAGGTCGCCTCTTCTCCCGCAGCCTCGCCGCCGCCGTCCTCTGCGCCTCCGCCGTCGCCTCCGGCTGCGCCTCCCCCGCGTTCACCGGCGAGGGCTCCGGCGACGACGAGTCCAGCTTCTCCCGCGAGGGCGCCTACATCGGCGTCTACGGGATCAAGTCCTACGAGCGTTTCGACACCGGCGGCAACGGCGTCAGCGTCGGGGACAGCGATCTCGGGATCGGGGCCAAGCTCGGCTACCGGTTCAGCTCGAACGTCGCCCTCGAGGTCGTCGGCGAGGACGTCAAGGGATTCTCCGTCCAGGATTCCTCCGCCGACGCGGACCTCGACCTGATGAACTTCGGCGTGATCGGGAAGTACTACCTCGGCACCGAGAGGCTCCAGCCCTACCTGCTGGCGGGGATCGGCCTGGCCCGCGCCGACGTCCGCGGCTTCGACTACGACGACGACGGCGGGTTCCTCCGCTTCGGCGTCGGCCTCGAGATCTACCTCACGACCAACTTCGCCTTCTTCGGGGAGGCCAACTACAACCGGATGATCGGCGGCGTGAGCGACCTCGACCACGTCGATCTCCAGGCCGGCGTGATGTTCCGCTTCTAGCTCACCTGCATCGCCTCCGTCCCCTGCAACGGAGGTCGGGGCCCCTGCGGCATTTCGCGCGGGGGCCCTCTTTCGATTCCGGCCCGGGGCGCCGCCTTTCCCCGGACGGGCGCCGTCCGGTATCCTCCCCCCGGTCCATGGAGGCCCCCATGCCCGGCACCCTCCCTCTCCTCTCCCGCCATGCCCGGATCCCGCTCCTCGTCGCCCTCCTCGCGGGGGCGGTCCCCGCCGTGGAACCCGCCTTCTCCCCGATCCTCGGCACCGCGGGCACGACCGTGACGGTCACCGGCCACGGCTTCGTCCCCGTGCGGAAGCCCCGCGTGGACTTCCTCGCCTCTCCGCCGGAGCAGGAGGGGACCGCCGACGCGAAGGCCCGCGTCCTCTCGTACTCGGAGTCCTCCATCCTCGCGGAGACGCCGCGCCTTGTGCCCGGCACCTACGCGATCCTGGTGACGCCCCGCGGCGGCGAGGGGGAGCCGGTCCTCCTGCCCGGGCTCTTCGAGGTCTCGGCCCCGTACACCGAGTCGGTGGAGGTGGGGTCCGTCGCGGCCGGCGCCCCCTTCTCCCTCCACGGACTCTTCGGAGACCGGAAGGGGAAGGTCTACGTGGGCCCCCGGAAGGCGAAGGTCACCTCCTGGACCAACGAGCTCGTCCAGGCCCTCGTCCCTCCCCGCCTTCCCGTCGGGGCGCAGCCCATCGTGGTGCGCAACGGGACCGGGCAGAGCCCGGGGAACCTGGTCCTCGAGGAGCCGACCCCGGCGCCCGCCCTCGGCCTGGACCGGACCTCCATCGAGATCCAGATCCCCCAGAACTGCGCGCGGACCTTCACGATCTCCAACACGGGGGACCCGGGGACCACCCTCGACTTCGTCGTGGCCGACGACGGGGCCCTCGGCGGGTTCCTCCAGTTCGGCAACGGCGCCGCCTCCATCGTCACCGGCGTCCCCATCGCCGTCCCCGTCCAGGTGAAGCCGGAATTCGTGTCCTCGGAGCCCTCCCTCGCCGGCGCCGACCTCGTCCTGAACGTCTACACGCCCGGGGCCTCCAACTACGTGAAGTTCC
>CAZWGT010000194.1:0-7034 GCA_964633345.1 uncultured Planctomycetota bacterium | reverse complement strand
CGACCTCTTCGGCGCCGACGAGGTCTTCTTCACGGGCACCGCCGCCGAGGTCACCCCCGTCCGCGAGATCGACGGCTACGCGATCGGCTCCGGCCGGCGCGGCCCGGTCACCGAGCGGATCCAGTCCGCCTTCTTCCGCGCCGTCCACGGCGAGGAGCCGAAGTACCGCGAGTGGCTGACGGCGGTGTGAGGGGTCTGACCCCGCCTCACTCCCGCCCGAGGATCCTCGCGTAGATCGGCAGCCCCCGGGGCATCGCTTCCCGGGACCCCTCCGGCGCTCCGGCGATCATCTCCCCCAGCATCCGCCGCGCGTCCGCCAGCAGGGCCACGTCCTCCGCGGCCGTGCCGAGGAGGAAGCGGGCCTCCATCTCCTCCGGGCGCCGCATCCGCGGCGCGTGCCGATCGAGGATCTCCCGGGCCGCCCAGAGATCCCCGCCGGGGAGCGCGGCCCGGACCACGGCGACGAGGACGATCTCGTCGGGGGCCGACGACTCCGTCGCGAGGGCCGCCGCCTCCATCAGGTGGCCGGAGGCCTCCTCCGCCCGGTCCATCGAGAGGAGGAACCGGGCGAGCGCCAGCCGGGCCGCGGCGCGGGGGCGGCGCTGGAAGAGGCCCTCGGCGAGTTCCACCGCGCGGGCGAGGCACGTCTCCGCCTCCCCGGCCTCCCCCGCCTCGCCGAGGAGCACCCCGAGGTCGAGGACCGCGCGCGCCTCGTCGCGGCGGGAGCGCAGCTCGACGGACATGTCGAGGCACCTCCTCGTCCGCGCGACGGCCTCGGCGCCCTGCCCGAGATCCCGCGCGAGCCTCCCGAGGTGGCCCGCGGCCCGGACCTCGCCCCGGCGGTAGCCGATCTCCCGGGCGAGGGCGTGGCCCCGGTCGAGGGCCTCCCACGCCGCGCCGAACCTCCCGAGGTCGCGCTGCACGCAGCCGAGGGCGACGCCCGCCCGCGCCTCGCCGCGGCGGTCGCCGATCTCCCGGCTGGACGCGAGGGCCCGCTCGAAGTTCGCGCGCGCCTTCTCGAACTCCCCGACCTCGTAGAGGATCGCGCCGAGACCGACGGTGGCGATGGCCTCGCCGCGGCGGTCCCCGGCGCGGCGGGCGGAGTCGAGCTGGCGCTCGATGTTCCCCCGCGCGTCGTCGTTCAGTCCGAGGCTCAGGTACACCTCGGTGAGGTTCCCCGTGGCGACCGCCTCGACGGGGCCCGCGCCCGCCGCGTCCGAGAGCGCCTGGGTCCGGGCGTGGTAGCCGCGGGCCTCGTCGTGGCGGCCGAGGTGCCAGCACACGACGCCGAGGTTCCCGAGGACCGCGGCCTCCTCGGCGGCGTCCCCGGAGGCCTGCGCCAGGTCCAGGGCCTCCGTCAGCATGCGCAGGGACTCGTCGTAGAGCGCGTGGCGGCTGAGGTGGCGGCCGAGCCTCCGGCGGACGCGTGCCCGCGCGAGCGGCGCCCCCGAGGCCTCCGCCTCCCGGAACGCGTCCTCGAGCGCCCGGCGCTCCTCCTCCCACCGGCCGAGCAGCTCCAGCCGGCCCGCCTTGCGGACGAGGACCTGCAGTCGCTTCTCCCTGGTGAGGAGCCCCGGCACCGCCTCCAGCCGCCCCGCCAGCTCCAGGGCGGCGTCGTTGAGGTAGCTCTCCTCGAAGTAGTCGAGGGCGCGGTCGGAGTACCGCAGCGCCCGCTCGGGGCGCCCCCCCTTGAGCAGGTGGTCCGCCAGCGAGGCGCAGAGGGCGCCGGGCAGGTCCACGGCCTCCTTCTCCGCGGCCCCCTCGCGCCGCTCGACGGCCCCGGCGATGGCGGCGTGGTACTCCCGCCTCAGGAGCTCGGGGAGGTTCTGGTAGAGCGCCTCCTGCACCTGGTGGTGGTCGAAGACGCAGCGCAGCCCGACGGAGCGGACGAGGCTCCTGTCCCGCTCGAGGCGCCCGATCCGCTTCAGCAGGGGGATGGGCGCCGTGCCCAGGACGTCCCCCACCACGAGCGGGTCGAAGTCGAAGCCGCAGCAGGCCGCCACGTCGAGGACGTCCCGGTCCTCCTCGTCGAGATCGGCGATGCGCGCCTGGATGAGGTCCATCACCGAGGAGGGGATGCGGAGGTCCCCGGCCGCGCGCGTCTGCACCCAGGTGCCCTCGGGGTCGCGGACCAGGAACCGCCCCTCCTGCAGGCCGCGGAGGATCTCGAAGGCGAAGTAGGGGTTCCCGTCCGCCCTGGACAGCACGCGCCGTCCGACCTCCGTCGAGACCCGGTCCGATCCCAGGTAGGCGCCGAGGAGGGACTCGACCTCTCCCGGGGCCAGGCGGCCGACGGGGATCCGCGTCACCTGCTCCATGCCGTCGATGGCGGCGAGCCAGGGCCTGGGAAGCCCGGGCCGGGCCGTGCCCACGAGGAGGACCCTCTCCTCGGCCAGGGAGAAGGCCAGCACGGCGAAGAGCGCCAGCCCCTGCTCCGGGGCGAAGTGCAGGTCGTCGATGACGATGGCGACGGGCCGCTCCGCGCAGAGCCGGCGCGTCAGGCGGACGAAGAGCGCCCCGAGGGCCTCCCGGGAGAGCGACTCCTCCCCGCGCGGCGGGGACTCCCCGAGCAGGAGCGCGGCCAGGGCCGGGACCATGCCCGTGGACCCGCGGAGGCGCGATCGCAGGGCCTCCTCGAGGTTCCCGGTGCCGAGCAGGTCGCGGTAGGCGGTCGAGAAGGCGCCGGCGGCGGCGGCGATGCCGAGCGGGGGGTAGGAGCCGAAGAGAAGGTGGGCCTCCTCGCCCCTTTTCTCGATCCCCGCGAGGAACTCCTCCACGAGGCGGGTCTTCCCGATTCCCGCCTCCCCCTCGAGGAGCACCACCTGCCCCCGCCCCTCCCGGGCAAGGGACCAGTGCCGGAGGAGAGCCTCCATCTCCGGGGCACGGCCGATGAGGGGCGTGCGGCGGGGGGCGCGCACGCGGCGGAGCGGGCGCCGGGAGAGGGACTGGAGGTCCCGGGCCCGCGCCCTCCACCACGCGCTCTCCTCGCCCTCGGCCAGCACCGTCTGCACCTCGGCGGCGGAGGCGAAGCGCTGGGCGGGCTCCTTGGCCAGGAGCCGCTGCAGGACCTCGTCGAAGAACGGGGTGATGCCCGGGTTCACCGCGGACGCCCTGGGGGGCTCGTCGAAGAGCACGCGGCGCATCAGCGCCGCCACGTCTCCGCGCCCGAAGGGGTGGGCCCCCGTGGCCGCCTCGTGGAGGAGGACGCCGAGGGAGAACAGGTCGGTGCGCGCGTCCACCTCCCCGGCGGAGTCCCTCAGCTGCTCGGGGGAGGCGTACTGGAGGGAGCCGACGAACACGCCGGTGCGCGTGAGCCGGGTGACCTCGCCGCGGATGCGGGCGACGCCGAGGTCCATGATGCGCACGTCCTCGCCGCCGGTGACGAGCACGTTCTCGGGCTTGATGTCCCGGTGGACCACGCCGGTCCCGTGGATGGCCCCCAGGCCGCGGGCCAGCTCGCGGCCGATGTGCCGGCAGAGCTTCTCCGAGAGGACCCCCTCCTCCTTCAGGATGTCGCGGAGGGTCTGCCCCCGGACGAACTCCATCACGAGGTAGTGGACGCGGTCCCCGGCCGGGGCGGCCTCGCCGGCGTCCAGGGTCCGCACGACGTTGGGGTGGCGGACGGAGCGGCCGACCTCGGCCTCGCGGAGGAAGCGGCGCACGACGTCCGCGGACTCCAGGAAGCGGGGGTGCATCACCTTCACGGCGACGCGGGAGCCCGCGGCGAGGCCATCGAGGGGCGCCGCCAGGACCGCCTCGTAGACGGTGCCCATGCCGCCGGAGCCGAGTTCGGCGACGAGCCGGCAGGGACCCAAGCGCTCTCCCAGCAATCGCTTCCTCCCGCGCGGTGAGGAGCGGCGGTGCTCGCCCCGGAGCCTGGCCGGATCATCCCGGATCCGGCGCCCGGGGGCCAGAGGCCGGCCCGCGCAGGTCACAGCGGCGACGGCGGGGTCAGACCCCTTCGGTCCGGGGTCAGACCCCGGACCGAAGGGGTCTGACCCCGCCGTCCACCCGCCCCTACGGGACCGGCCGGCCGTCGGCGTCGATGACGACGACCTCCGCGATGCCGAGCTTCCGGAGGCCCTCCTCGATTCGCCGGCGATCCCCGCAGACGACCCACACGAGGCCGTCGGGCCGCAGGAGCTTCCCCGCGGCCGCGAGGTCCGCGGGCTGCACCGCCCGGATCCTCGACGCGTAGCCGTCGAAGTGGCGGTCGTCGAGCCCGTGCGAGACGATTTCCTCCACGGACTCCGCCACCGCGCGCGCGGTCTCCCACCGGCCGGAGAGGGTCAGGGTCATGGCGGACCGCGCCGACTCGATCTCCGCGGGCGTGACGGGGCGCTCCCCCGCGATGCCGCGGAACTCCTTCAGGATCTCGGCCACCGACTCCGCGGTCCTGTCCGTCTGGACCGACGTCATCGCCAGCAGCGCCCGGGGGCCGCGCGCCCCCTGCACCGTCGAACGCGCGCCGTAGGACCAGTGCTTGTCCTCGCGGAGGTTCATGTTCAGGCGCGAGGTGAACATGCCTCCGAGGATCGTGTTCGCCACGTCGAGGGGGATCTCCTCCGGCCCCCCGCGCGGCGGCACCACCTGCGCCGCGACGAGGGAGGACTGGGGCGATCCGGGCCGGTCGAGGAGGTGGATGCGCGGCTTCGCCGCCGTGGGCGCCGCGGGGACGGGGCGCGACGGGACCTCGCCCGCCTCCCAGCCGCCGAAGTGCCTCGCCGCCAGCGCCATCAGCTCCTCCATGGAGCAGGCCCCCGCCACGACGAGGGTGGCGTTCCCGGGGCGGAACCACTTCCCGTGGAAGGCCGCGAGGTCCTCCCGGGCGATGCGCGCCACGGCCTCCTCCGTGCCGGTCCCGGTGGAGGGAACGGCGTAGGGGTGGCCCTCGCCGTAGAGGAGCCGGGGCAGGACCCGCTGGCTCATGCCCCGGGGGTTCACCCGCTCCTGGGCGATGTCGGCGAGCTGGCGCCGGCGGTTCAGTTCGAGCTCCTCCGCGGGGAAGGCGGGGCGCAGGGCGACCTCGGCCAGGTACTCCAACGAGGGGCCGAGGGCGTCGCCCAGGGCGGTGACCCCCACCTTCGTCGTCTCGAGGCCCGTGTCCACGCCGAGGTCGGCGCCGATCCGGTCCGCCCACCGCCGCATCTCGAGGGAGCCGCGCTGCTGCGTCCCCCCCGTCAGGAGGGCGCCCGCGAGCTTGGCCGTCCCGGGGAGGCCCGCGGGGTCGTCCGCGTAGCCCGCCGCCACGACGAGCTCCGCGCGCGCGACCGGGGCGCCGGCGCGCCGGGCCAGGACCACCTTGAGCCCGTTGGGCAGGGCGGAGCGGACGAGGGCGGGGAACGCCGCCTCCGGGGCGGGCGCGGGGTCCGGGACCTTCGAGCGGTCCGCGCCCTCCTTCGCCGGGGCGAAGGGCGGGAACGGCTTCACCTCCATCACGAACGCCCCGTCGGAGAGCCACTCCCGCGCGGCCTCCCGGACCGAGCCCGGCGTGGCGGAGCCGATGTCCGCGAACCGCCCCTTCCACGCGTCCGGGCGGCCCCCGAAGACCTCGGAGGAGGCGAGGAGGTCGGTCTTCCCGGCGAAGCCGCCGACCCGCTCGATCCGCCGCAGGAGCGCGGCGCGCGCCTGGGTCCTCTCGGTCGCCAGCTCCTCCTCCGTCGGCCCGTCCGCGAGAAAGCGGGCCATCTCCTCGCCGACGACGGCCTCGATGCGGCGGAGGTCCCCGCCGGGGACCGCGGTCACGTCCAGGTAGAAGTGCCCGCCGATCTCCCCGTCCTCCTGCCCGACCTCCACCTCCGTCGCCAGGCGCTCCTTCCACACGAGCCTCTGGTACAGGCGCGACCCCTCGCCGCGGCCGAGCACGGAGGCCGCGAGCTCGAGGAGGTGGCACTCCCGCGTCCCCCAGCCCGGGGTGTTCCAGGACCGGAGGTACTTCCCCTGGGGGACGCGCTCCTCCGCCGTGTACCTCACCGTGCCCGTGCGCCGCGCGATCCAGGCCGAGGGCCGCGTCACCGGCGGACCCGGGGGGATGTCCCCGAAGTACGTCTCGATCTTCGCGAGGGCCTCGGCGGTGTCCACGTCCCCCGCCACGACGACCACCGCGTTGGCGGCGCCGTAGTAGGCGCGGAACCACTCCTTCACGTCGGCCAGGGAGGCGGCGTCGAGGTCCTCCATGGAGCCGATGACGGGCCAGGAGTACGGGTGGCCGGGCGGGTAGGTCAGGGCGGGGAGCAGGTTCCAGAGGCGCCCGTAGGGGGCGTTCTCCCCCTGGCGCTTCTCGTTCTGGACGACGCCGCGCTGCTCGTCGAGCTTGGCCTGGTCGATGGCGCCGAGGAGGTGCCCCATCCGGTCCGACTCGAGCCAGAGCACCGTGTCGAGGGCCCCCGAGGGCACCGTCTCGAAGTAGTTCGTCCGGTCGTTGTTCGTCGTCCCGTTGTTCCCCGTCGCGCCGAGGCGCACCATCCCCTGGAACCAGTCGTCGTCGAAGTGCTCGCTCCCGTTGAACATCAGGTGCTCGAAGAGGTGGGCGAAGCCCGTGCGGCCGGGCTTCTCGTCCTTGGAGCCCACGTGGTACCAGACGTTCACCGCGACGATGGGCGCCTTGCGGTCCTCGTGGACGATGACGCGCAGGCCGTTGCCCAGCACCTTGCGGGTGAAGGGGACCTCCGGGATCCCGGCGGGCTCCTTCGCCGCCTCCTGCGCGGGCGCCCCGGAGGCGCACAGGCCCAGCACGGCGACGGCGAATCCGATCGAGCGGCGCCCCATGGCGGTGTCCCCCCTTGCCTCCCCAGTCATACCGGGGAAGGGGCCCGATCCCCCCGTTTCCGCGCCGGGGGGAGATGGCTCGGCGGCTCCTCGCCGGATCGTGCGGGTAGAGCTCTCCCTCGCACCGTCACCGCGGGACCGTTCCGCACCGCCTTCGGCGGCGCGGTGGCGCCCGGGGGGGGTGGGAAGGAACTCGTCGTACACGGGGTGAGGCGACCGATCCGCCCGAGAGGTTCACCCCGTGTACGGAAACCGTTCTCCCACCC
>CAZWGT010000193.1:0-7056 GCA_964633345.1 uncultured Planctomycetota bacterium | reverse complement strand
GGACGACCTGCTCCTTCCCCGTGCCCGTCGGGCCGAAGACGAGGGTGGTGAAGTCCCCCATGCGGTCGAACAGGGTCGCCCAGTAGCGGCGGAGATCGTGGGTGAAGACCGACTCCCAGATGGCCGCCCGGAGCAGGACCGCGGGCCGGGAGCGCCCCACGATGTACTGGAACACGTGGTGGAAGGCGCGGCGGATCTGGAACATGCACGCGAAGAGGTGGGCCGCCTGCCCCGTGCCGAGCGGCTTGCCGGGGATCGCGCCGAGGGTCCTCTCGGCGTCCTCCCGGAACTCCTGGAAGAGGGCCACCGGTCCCGGCCGGGTCCGCCCCTCGAGGGCCTCGCGGATGAGGAGGCTGAACCCCGCCCGGCGCCGGTGGTAGATGTGGAAGAAGGCCAGGGACTGGAAGAGGAGCGCCTCGTCCTCGGGCAGCGCCTCCATGCCGTTCAGGCGCACCCGCAGGACCTCCACCACGGCGTCCACCTTCTCGCAGGTGCGAATCAGGTTGGGGTGGTCCTCCTCGACGTCGGGCCGGAGGTTCCAGTCCGCCCCCTCGGCCACCCAGGCGTCGCCGAGGATCCGCTTCTCGAAGGCGATCCGCTCCGGGAGGAAGGGGTTCCCGTAGATGAGGCCCTGGATGGCCTCCGCCAGCCGGCGCTCCTCGTCGGTGAAGAAGGGCATGGGCATGAAATGTACTCGCAATGTACATTCCACGCAAGAACCTTCTTCCCAACGGAGGCGCCAGCCTCGGGCGCCCTTGGTACGGGCGGTGCGAAGGGAGCACCATGTCCGACCCCAACCTGACCGCCGCGTGGACCGGGATCCTCCTCGGGATGGTCGGGGGGGCGGCCCTCGGGCTCTCCTTCCACCGGGAGGAGTGGCTCGGGGGGTACGGGTCCTGGCGGAGACGGCTGCTCCGCCTCGGCCACATCAGCCTCTTCGGACTGGCCTTCGTGAACCTCGCCTACTCCTCCACCGCCGCGCGGATGGGATGGGCGCCCGGGGCCGCCTCGGCCCTCCTCGTGGCCGGGGCGGTCCTCATGCCCCTCGTCTGCGCCCTCGCCGCGTGGCGCCCGCCCCTGCGCCACCTCTTCGTGCTCCCCGTCGGGACCCTGGTCGCCGGGGTCTCCCTCGTCGTCGCCGCCCTCGTCCGGAACGGAGGTGCCTCGTGAGGATCGCCCTCGTCGCCATGAGCGGGATCCGCGTCGTGGACACGGAGCTCGTCGGCCTCGGCCTCACCCTGCCCGGCTTCGTCGAGCGGGCGAAGACCATCGCCTCGCTCCCCTCCCTGGGCCTGCTGACCCTGGCCGGGAGCACGCCGCCGGAGCACGAGGTCCGTTACTTCGAGGTCGCCGACCTCGCCGAGGGGGCGCGCCTGCCGGAGGACTTCGACCTCGTGGCGATCTCGTCCTTCTCCGCCCAGATCGGGGAGGGCTACGCGCTGGCCCGGCGCTTCCGCGCCCTCGGCATCCCCGTGGTCATGGGCGGTCTCCACGTGACCGCCCTCCCGGAGGAGGCGGTCGCCGCCGGGGCCTCGGCGGTGGTGGGCGAGGGGGAGGGCGTCTGGCCGGAGGTGCTCCGCGACGCCGCGGCGGGGACGATGAAGCCGGTCTACGACGGGCGGACGAAGCCCCTCGATTTCGCCTCCTCCCCCATGCCCCGCTACGACCTGCTCGACCCGGACCGCTACAACCGCATCACGGTGCAGGCGAGCCGCGGCTGCCCCTGGCGGTGCGACTTCTGCGCGAGCAGCATCCTGCTGGTCCCGCGCTACAAGCAGAAGCCGGCGGAGCGGGTGCTGGCCGAGGTGGACCGGATCCGGGAGGTGTGGCCCCGGCCGTTCCTCGAGTTCGCCGACGACAACGCCTTCGTGAACCGGGAGTACTGGCGCTCGCTCCTGCCGGCGCTGGCGGAGCGGGACGTGCGCTGGTTCGCGGAGACGGACCTCTCGGTCCACGAGGACCCGGGGTTCCTGCGCGAACTGAAGCGCTCCGGCTGCCGGCAGGTCCTCATCGGCTTCGAGAGCCCCGTGGACGCGGGCCTCGACGGGATCGAGACGAACCGCAACTGGAAGTGGGAGCGGCGCGGGCGGGCGGCGGAGGCGGTGCGGCGGATCCAGGCGGAGGGGATCCGGGTGAACGCCTGCTTCGTCGTGGGCCTCGACGGCCACACGCCGGCGATCTTCGACGCGGTGTACGACTTCGCCCGGGAGGCCTGCCCCTTCGACATCCAGGTCACCTACCCGACCCCGTTCCCCGGCACCCCGATGTACCGCCGCTGGAAGCGGGAGGGCCGCCTGACCCACGACGGGCACTGGGACCGGTGCACGCTGTTCGACATCAACTTCGCGCCGCGCCCGATGTCGGCGTCCGAACTGCGCGCCGGCTTCCACGACCTCGTCTCGCGCCTGTACGCCGAGGACTTCACGGCGTGGCGGCGGGAGGAGGCGCGCAGGCACCGGAGCCGCCGCCGGAGGGAGCGCGTCGGGGCGGCGTAGCCCCCCCCTCCCTTTCGCCTCGCCCGGGGTCCGATCGTATCTGTATCGTGGATCGACCATGAGCGAGGCCGCCGTCCGAGTGGAGGGGCTCCGGAAGTCCTACCGGAGCGGGTTCTGGGGGAAGCGCGCGGAGACCCTGCGCGGGATCTCCTTCTCCGTCCCGCGCGGCCGCACCGTCGGCTACCTCGGCGCCAACGGCGTCGGCAAGACCACGACCCTCAAGATCCTCGTCGGCCTCCTCGAGGCCGACGGCGGGAGCGCCGAGGTGCTCGGCATGCCCGTGGCCGACCCCGCCTGCCGCCGCCGGGTCGGCTTCCTCCCCGAGAACCCCTACTTCTACGAGCACCTGACCGCCCGCGAGGCGATGGCGTTCTACGCCGGCCTCTCCCGCATGGACCCCGCGGCGGCGCGGGCGCGGACGGGGGAGCTCCTCGGCAAGGTCGGCCTCGCCGGGGCCGCCGACCGGCGCCTGGGCGAGTACAGCAAGGGGATGCGCCAGCGCCTGGGCCTCGCCCAGGCGCTCCTCCACGACCCGGAGCTCCTCATCCTCGACGAGCCCATGAGCGGCCTCGACCCCTTCGGCCGCCTCCTCGTGAAGGACCTCATGCTCGAGGAGCGCGCCAAGGGCAGGACCATCTTCTTCTCCACCCACATCCTGGCCGACGTCGAGGAGGTCTGCGACTTCGTCCTCATCCTGGCCGACGGCCGCGTGACCGCCAGCGGCACCGTGCAGGAGCTCCTCGGGCGCGGCGTCTCCGAGTACGAGGTCGCCCTCCGCGGCGCCGACGAGGCCCTGCTGGAGCGCCTGGCCCCGGGGAGGGTCGGCCCCGTGCGCCGCGACGGGGACCTCCTCCGGGCCCGCATCCCGGGGTCCGTGGACCCCGCCCTCCTCCAGGCGGAGGCGGCGAAGGCGGGCGCCGTGATCCTCGAACTGGTCCCCCGCCGCGAGACCCTGGAGGACCTCTTCGTCCGCACCGGCGGGACCGTGTCCGGCGGGGACGCGGGGGAGGGCGCCTCGTGAGGTCCCCCGTCCTGGTCGTGGCGGGCAACACCTTCCGCGAGGTCGGGCGGGACCGCATGCTCCACCTCCTCGGGGCCCTCGTCACCGGCTTCGTGCTCTTCTCCTGGGTCCTCGGCTGGCTCAACCCCGAGGAGGACGACCAGGCGCGCACCCTCATCGACTTCGGCCTCGCGGCGGTGAACGTCTTCGGCCTCCTGATGGCCGTGCTCATGGGCTCGTCGCTGCTCCGCCGGGAGATGGAGCGGCGCACCCTCTACACCGTGCTCTCCCGCGAGGTGACGCGGAGCCAGTTCGTGGCGGGGAAGTACCTCGGCCTCCTCGGGGTCTTCGCGGCGGGCCTGTGCATCGTGGCCCTCGTGATGGTCCTCTACTTCTCCGTCTTCGGCGCCATGCGGGGCCTCCCCCTGCTGGCGGCCGTCTACGGGAACCTCCTCGAGATCGCCGTCCTCACGGCGATCTCGGTGCTCTTCGGCTCCTTCACGACGCCGGCCCTCTCCGCCATCGGGACCGTCACCCTCTACATGGTCGGGCACAACACGGAGACCCTGCTGGAGTACCTGGAGATGTCGGGGAACGAGGCCATGGAGATCCCCCTGAAGGTCCTCTACTACGCGTTCCCCAACCTGACCAACTTCAACTACCGCCTCGCGGCCTCCTTCGGCGACGAGGTGGCCCCCTCCGTCCTCGGCCTGGCGACGGCCTACGCCCTCGTCTGGTCGGGACTCCTCCTCGGGATCGCGTCCGCGGCCTTCCGCCGGAGGGAGCTGCCGTGAGGCCGCCGCGCTGGCCCGCGGTCCTCGCCCTCTCCGCCGCCGCGATGGCCGCCCAGTGGTCCCTCCAGCAGCCCCTGGCCCGGGCCAACGAGGTGCGCGGCTCCCGCCGCCTCCACGCCGCCCCCTCCTCCCTCGCGTTCCGCATGGCGGCCGGGGGCGTGAAGGAGGCGGCCGGGGACGCCCTGTGGCTCTCGGTCCTGCCGAAGCTCGGCCGGCCCTGGGCCGAACCGGCGCGCAAGGCGGCGTGGATCGAGTCCGTGGCCACGGTGATGGCCGACGCCAACCCCCGCGCCCACTTCCCCATCACCTACGCGGCCTACTTCCTGGAGTTCATCGAACGCCGCCACCCCGGCATCGAGCGCCTGCTCCGCCACGGGATGGACGTCGAGAAGCGCGGGGCCTTCGGGACCGTCACGCGGCCCAACGCCGGGGACTGGGAGCTGCCGATGGCCCTCGGCATGAACATCGTGCTCTACGGGAAGCCCGCCGAGCGGGAGCGGGGGCTCGAGTGGCTCCGGACCGCGGCCACGAAGCCGGACTGCCCGACCATCCTCATCGACTACGTCGCGGCGCTCCGGGCGAAGGAGGGCAACCCCCTCGAGGCGTGGACGATCTGGGGGGTGCGCGCCGGGATGCGGGAGAGCCGGGAGTGGCAGGAGATCTGCCTCCGGGAGGCGGACCGCGCGCGGCTGGACGTGCTGCGCCGCTGGGCGGAGGCGGCGGAGGAGCGCGCGGACCGCTGGCCGGAGACCGTCGGGGAGGTCCTGGAGGCGGCCCCGGCGGCGGTGCGGGAGTTCCTCGATCGGTTCCCCGACAAGAAGGCCGCCCTCGTGGACGGGGTCCGCCTGATCCCGGAAACCCGGGACATCCGGATCCCCGCGCTGGCGGAACGCATGGTGGCCGGCGGCAGGGAGGAGATCCGCCAGACGGCCCTCGCCTGGCGCGCCGCCCACGGCTCCCTCCCGGCCGACCTGCGGGCGCTGGAACTCGCCCTGGGACGGCAGTTCCCGCCCCCGCCCTTCCACGGGACGCGCTGGGCCCTCGACCCCGGCACGGGGGAGCCGTCCGTCGTCATCGACGCCGTCGACCCCCGCGTCGGCCGCCCGCTGACGCCCCTCGTGCGGCCGAGGTAGGCGGGGCACCGGGTCTCGTGCGGGGGGCGTTCCGCGCCGCCTTCGGCGTCGCGGGGCACCCGGATCGCGATAGTACGGAACGGTTTCGGTCGATCGCGATCCGGGTGCGATGAACGGCGGGGGGCGGGAGGACGGTTCCCGTACACGGGGTACACCTCTCGGGCTGGCCGAGCGCCTCATCCCGTTCGCATGGGACGGAACGGCCGGGCGACCCGAAGGGTCGCCCCTACCACCCCCCTGCCGTCCATCGCGCCCCGGGGGGGTGACGCCGTCGTCCGCCGGCTCTATTCCTTGGCCCGGGCGCCGCCTCGGGCGTAGACTCAAGGTTTACCCTTCATCGAACGGGACAGTTGCGACCTCGAGGTGGGCCCGGCCCACCTCGTTCCTTATGGCGGCAGGTCGGACGACCGGGGCTCGCGCCCGGGGCACGGTGCCCCCTCGCTCGATGGAGAGAGGGAGGGAGCCGTGAACGGCGAACTGCTGCGGATCGTCGACACCCTCCACCGGGACAAGGACATCGACAAGGAAGTCCTGTTCGAGGCCATCGAGTCGGCCCTCCTCTCCGCCGCCCGCAAGAAGTTCGGCGAGCAGAACGCCCTGACCCTGCGCATCAGCCGCGAGACCGGGGACGTCGTCTCCTACGACGCCGAGGGGAACGAGCTCCACCTCCAGGACCTGGGGCGCATCGCCGCCCAGACCGCCAAGCAGGTCATCCTCCAGAAGATCCGCGAGGCGGAGCGGGACGTCATCTTCACCGAGTACGACCGCTACCAGCGCTCCATCGTGGCGGGCCAGGTCGTGCGCATCGAGGGGACGACCCTGGTCGTGCGCCTGGGCACCCGCGACCGCGGGCCCGAGGGGTACCTCCCCAAGCACGAGCAGGTCCGCGGCGAGCAGTACCGCGTCGGGGACCAGGTCCTCTGCTACGTCGTCGAGGTCCGCAAGAACGGGCCCAAGGTCCGCATCATCCTCTCGCGCAGCCACCCCGACCTCATCAAGCGCCTGTTCGAGCGCGAGGTGCCGGAGATCGCCGAGGGCCAGGTCGAGATCAACCGCCTCGTCCGCGAGGCGGGCTACAAGACCAAGGTCACCGTGACGACGCTGGACCCCAAGATCGACCCCGTGGGGGCCTGCATCGGGATCCGCGGCGCGCGCATCAAGACCATCATCGACGAGCTCGGCGGGGAGCGCATCGACATCATCCCCCACTCCGAGCAGCCCGAGACGCTGATCATGAACGCGCTCAAGCCGGCCGAGATCAACCGGATCGACCTCTTCCCCGAGAACGGCAAGGCGCTGGTGATCGTGGACGAGGACCAGCTTTCGCTCGCCATCGGCAAGAAGGGCGCCAACGTGCGGCTGGCCGCGAAGCTCTGCGGCTGGGACATCGACATCATGACGGAGGACGAGGCCAAGAACAAGGGCCTCCTCGAGGAGGGCGGCGCCGCCCCCGAGGGGGACGTCTCCTACGTCGAGGACAAGGGGGATTCCGCCTCCGTGACGGAGTCGGGGCGGCTCTCCTCGGGGACCGCGCCCGCCGCGCCGTCGCCGGGGGAGGCCGCTCCCCCCGCCGAGCCGCGGCCGGAGCCGGTCCAGCCGCCGTAGAGCAGCCGCGGGTTGGGCTCCTGGAACGC
>CAZWGT010000192.1:0-7148 GCA_964633345.1 uncultured Planctomycetota bacterium | reverse complement strand
CTGGGGGTGGCGCCGTGAGGAAGGCCAAGCCCCCCGCGAAGGAGCAGTCCTACCGGGTCGCGAAGCTCCGGACGGGGACGGTCATCGACCACCTGCCGGCCGGGAGCGCGCTGCGCTGCCTGGCGCTGCTGGGGATCCCCAGCGACGGGATCGTGACCATCGGCCTCAACCTGCCGAGCAAGCGCAGCCGCCGCAAGGACATCCTCAAGATGGAGAACCGGCAGCTGACGGCCTCGGAGATGGCGCGCATCGCGCTGCTGGGGCCGAGGGCCACGGTGTGCTTCATCGAGGACTTCGCGCTGGTGAGGAAGGACCGCCTCGAACTCCCCACGGTCATCGACAGCGTCGTCAAGTGCCCGAACCCCTCCTGCATCACGAACAACGACCCCGTCGCGCCGCGGGCCCGCGTCGAGTCCGCCGACCCCGTGCGCCTGCGCTGCCACTACTGCGAGCGCCGCATCCGCTCCGACGAGGTGGAGTTCCTGCACCGGACGTAGGGGCCGCCTGCGCGCCGGCGTCCCGCGGGGAGAGTGACCCGGTTCCGCCCCGCGCCCGCCCCGCCTTGCCCCCGTCGGGCCGCCGGGGGAGAATGGCGCCATGACCCCCGCCACCCGCGACGCCATCACCTCCGGCATGCCCAAGGTCCTCGACGGATACGACATCGACGCCGAGCGCGGCCGCCTCGCGAAGATCCCCGACGTCGTCGTCCGCGGACACCGGCTGAACCGGGGGAACGCGACCGTGGCGATCCGCGGCGACATCGAGGGGCCGGGCACGGCGGCGGTGCGGGCGAGGCACAACGAGGCGATCTTCCCCAACACCCTCGCCCCCGATTCCCCCGTCGTGGAGCTCGGCTGGCCGCTGAGCGGCTCCTTCGTGCGCTGCTCCGCGGGCGTCTACCTCGACCTCTACCTCGCCGTCGCCCAGAAGGTCCTCGACCCGGCGCACCCGGCCGTCCGCGCGGCCCTCCAGCCGATCCTCGACCTCGGCATGCTCACCCAGCGGGAGATCAACACCGACGACTTCCTCGTCTCCGCCGAGGGCTGCGAGGGGGTGCGCACCCCGCAGGACCTCGCCGCGCTGGCGGGCCGGGCGATGTCGGACTCCTTCCCGGGGACCGGGCCGTGGAAGGCCTTCCTCTCCAACTCCGGGACCGAGGCCGTCGAGGCGGGGATCAAGATCGCGTGGCAGGCGCGCCACAAGCGGTTCCTCGAGGAGCACGGCTTCGCCAAGCTCGAGCGGGTCGCGAAGGACCTCGGCATCGGCCGCATGTCCCGGTTCGACGGCGACCGGAGCCTCCCCGATCCCCTGCTCGCCGACTACCCCTTCTACATGGTCGGCTGCTGGGGCGCCTTCCACGGCCGCACCATGGGCGCCCTCCAGTTCACCTCCAGCAAGAAGGCCCAGCGCGCGGGCTACCCGATGACCCGCCGCGTGCTGCACATCCCCTACAACGGCTCCCCCGCCGACCTGTCGGCGCTCATCGACGCCCGGCCCATCGACGACATCCTCGCCGCGCCGGGCGGGGTGAAGGGCGTCGTCGAGGCGGGCCGCATCCCCCGGGACCTCTTCGCGGGATTCCTCGCCGAGCCGTTCCAGGGCGAGGGCGGCTACCTCCCCGGCGATCCGGCGTGGTGGCAGGGGATCGCGAAGGTCGTCAGGGAGAACGGCGGCCTCCTCTGCGTGGACGAGGTCCAGTCCTTCGGCCGCACCGGGACCCTGTTCTTCTCCCAGCAGCTGGGCGTGCAGCCCGACGTCCTCTGCACCGCCAAGGGGATGGTGGTCGGCCTCACCCTCGCGCGGGCGGACCTCGCGCGGCACCTCCACACCGGCTGGCACTCCAACACCTGGGGCGGGGGGAAGATCCTCGACAACCAGTGGGCGTACGCGGTCCTCGACACCCTCCTCCGCTTCCGCGACCCCGTCCTCGGCGGGCTCCCCTACATGGACAACTGCCGCGTGAAGGGGACGTACTTCGAGGAGGGCCTGCGCCGCCTGGGGGAGCGCCACCCGGACCTCGTCGCGGGCCACGACGCCCGCGGCCTCCTCGTCGGCCTCTCCGTGAAGCGGCGCGCCGACGTCGTGCGGATCGGCTGGAGGCGCGGCCTCAAGCTCCTCGGCTGCGGACCGTCGGGGGAGGTCTCCCGGATCCGAATCCTGTTCCTCGCCGACGCCGTGGTGCGGGAGCTGGACGAGGCGCTGCGGGTCCTCGACGAGGTGCTGGCCGAGGTCGGGGCGACCCCCGCCGCCTAGCGGGCGGAGGGGCTCCTCCCGGCGTCGAGGACCTCGCGGACCTTCGCGCAGAGGGCGGCCGGGTGGAACGGCTTGGAGAGGAAGGCGATCCCCGCGTCGAGGATCCCGTGGTGGCCGATGATGTCGTCGGTGTACCCGGACATGAACAGGACCCGGATCCCCGGGCGGAGCCCCGTCACGAGGGCCGCCACCTCCCGGCCGTCGATCCCCGGCATGACCACGTCCGTCAACAGGAGGCGGATGTCCCCCCGGTGGTCGGCGGCGGCGCGGAGCGCCTCCTCGGGGGCGTTGGCCACGAGGACCTCGTAGCCCGCGTCGCGGAGCGAGCGCGCCGCGATCTCCGCCACCGCCGGCTCGTCCTCCACGACCAGGATCGTCTCCGAGCCCCGCAGGGCCTCCGGGATGTGCCGCCCGCCCGGGCCGCCCGCGGCGTGGGCCGCGGAGGCCGCGGGGAGGAGGACGCGGAAGAGGCTGCCGCGCCCGGGGACGGAATCGACCTCCAGGGCCCCCCCGCTCTGCCGGACGAACCCGTAGACCATCGGCAGGCCGAGCCCCGTCCCCTTGCCCTGGGGCTTGGTGGTGAAGAAGGGCTCGAAGATGTGGGCCAGGACGTCGGGCGTCATCCCCGAGCCGGAGTCCTCCACCTCGATGCAGGCGTGGGGCCCGGGGTTGGCGCCGGCTCCGGCCGACGCGGTCCCGGAGGCGACCTCGACGTTGCGGGTCGTGATCCGGATCCGCCCGCCGTTGGGCATGGCGTCCCGGGCGTTCACGCAGAGGTTCATGACCGCCTGCTCCAGCTGCCCGGGGTCCGCCAGCACCCGGTGGAGCCCGGCGTCGAGCCGGAGGTCGATCTCCACGTCCTCCTCGACGAGCCGGCGCAGCATCTTCTCCATCCCCGTCACGGCCTCGTTCATGTCGAGCACCACCGGCTGGAGGATCTGCCGGCGGCTGAAGGCGAGGAGCTGGCGGGTGAGGCCCGCGGCGCGGTCGGCGGCCTTGCGGACCTCGGCGAGGAGGGGGCGGCGGGGGTCGTCGGCCTCCATGCGGTTCATCGCGAGCTCGGAGAACCCACCGATGACCGTCAGGAGGTTGTTGAAGTCGTGGGCGACCCCCCCGGCCAGGCGCCCGACCGCCTCCATCTTCTGCGCCTGGCGCAGCTGCTCCTCGAGGACCTTCGTCCCGGTGATGTCCTCCTTCACGGCCACGAAGTGCGTCACCCTCCCCTCTCCGTCGTGCACGGGGGAGATGGTCGCGGACTCCCAGTAGAGCGTCCCGTCCTTGCGGCGGTTCTGCATCTCGCCGCGCCACTCGCGGCCCGCGGAGATGGTCCTCCACAGGCCGGCGTAGAACTCCGGGGGGTGGGCGCCGGACTTGAGCATCCGGGGGTTCCTCCCGAGGACCTCCTCCCTCCCGTAGCCCGTCACGCGGCAGAACTGGGGGTTCACGAACTGGATCGTCCCCGCGGTGTCGGTGATCACGATGGACGAGGGGCTCTGTTCCACGGCGCGGGAGAGCGTGAGGACGCGCTCCTCCGACTTCTTCCTCTCCGTCACGTCCACCGCCGCGATGAACATGCAGGGGCGCCCCTCGTATTCCATCCGGTGGGCCGTGATGTCGGCGAGGATCTCCCTGCCGTCCTTCGCCCGGTGCCTCCATACGCCGGCCCGGTAGGGACCATCACCGACCAACTTGATCACCTTCCTCAGGGACGGGAGCTCCGACGGGTCCCGGATCCGGGCGATGGTCGTCCCCAGGAGCTCCTCCCGGGACCACCCGTAGGTCCGGACCGTCGCCTCGTTCACGGCGCGGAACCGCAGATCCTCCAGGTCGAACACCCACAGCGGGATCGGCGTCAAGTCGAAGAGGAGGGGGCGGCGGGGGTCTCCCCCGTTCCCGGTGCCCCTGGAAGAGGGAATGCCGTCGCTCGGAGCCATGGACTCGTCCTCCCGTCACGGAGGGCCTCCGGGGCCGGGACCGTGACGGCCGTCATTGTGGGGGCGCGGGGACGGGAAGCCGGGGTCCTTCCCCCGCCCCGTCACACGGAGGTCACACCGCCTACGCGCGCTCCTTCCGCTTGACGTCGGGACGGCGGCGGAACTCCCGGAGGGCGGAGGGGTCCTCGATCGCCTCCCCCGTGATGTCGAGGAGGGCCTTCTTGATGGCCTTCACGACCAGCGGCCGGGCGCGGCGCTTGTCGGGGTCCCCGAACTTCGCCATCCACTTTCGCTTGGCGGCGGACGCGTCGGCGCTCCCCGCGGCCCCCGTGTCCACGGAGACGCTGCCGGTCTCGTAGCGGTCCGCATGGGGGTAGATGTCGAACAGCGACTGGATGTCGGGGAGGACGGTCCACTCCTTCCACTTCCCGAGCATCCCGAGGGTGATCACGACGACGTCGTCGTTGCCGTCGTCGAGGAACTCCCGCAGGCCCTCGACGGAGTCCCTCTCCCGGTACCCGATCCCGTCGAGGAGGCGCATCGCCTCGGCGATCATCCTCCCCCGCTCGCGCTTCACGCGGAGGGCCGCCTTCCCCTCGTCCGACTTCGTGTCCACGTCCCCGGTCTTCTTGTCGATGACCACCCCGTAGTCGCCCCGGGCCCTGGCCTTGGCGTTCTCCTTCGCGGCGTCGAGGAGCCAGCGGGAGACGCGGGGCCCGACGGCCTTCACCGAGGCCTTCTGGAGCGCGAGCCCCTTGAAGGCCGCGGTCCGCACGGGGACGTCCTTCGTCCTGAGCGCCAGGTCGAGGAGGAGGGCGGCGACGTCGGCATGGTCGGTCCGGGAGACGCGCGCGAGGGCCTCGAGCTTCAGATCGATGTCCTCGGTCTCGAACTCCCGGCGGAAGCGCTCGATCGCCTCCTTGGCCTTCTCGGCGGAGACGGCCTCCGCGGGCCTGTCGCGGGCGGGCGCGGGCTCCTCGGCGGCGGCGGGCGACGCGGCCCCGAAGGCGAGGGCGGCGGCCAGGGCGACGGCTCGGATCATGGGCTTCCCCCCACGGGACGGTCCCGACCCCGGCAGTCTAGCACGGTCCCGGAGCCCGTCCGCCTGCCACCCTGTCCTCCCCCCCCCGCCCCGGGTGACAACCGATCAGCCCGGCGCCCCTCCGCCGAGCGGGCCGGGGATGGCATGCCCGTTGCGATTCCACGGGGGACGGCCGCGGGTGGCGCGGCCGGGAACGAGGAGGAGCCATGCAGAACAAGCTGACGCGCTTCGACCCGGCCACCGGGATCACCCGGTGGAGCGAGGGGCTGGACCAGTTCTTCAACGACTTCTGGAACGCCGACGCCGCGAGGGAGGCCGCCCTGCTCTCCCCGGCCATCGACGTCTCCGAGGACGAGGCGCAGCTCTCGATCTCGGCGGAACTCCCGGGACTCGAGCGGAAGGACATCGACCTCACCGTGAAGGACGGGGTCCTGACCCTCCGCGGGGAGAAGCGGATGGAGGCCTCGGCCCGCGAGGGGAAGTTCCACAGGATCGAGCGGCGGTACGGGTCCTTCTTCCGCGCCCTCGCCCTGCCCGAAACGGTGGACGCGGAGAAGATCGACGCGAAGTTCAAGGACGGGGTCCTGCTCGTCACGCTGCCGAAGAGGCCGGAGACCAAGCCCAAGGCCATCGCGATCCGGGAGTAGCGCCGGCGGCTCACGCCCTCATGCGGGCGAGCCAGGAGGCCTCCGGTGCGGGGACCGGGGGCCTCCAACCGTCGGGGGCCGGGACCGCCGCGAGGACCTGGTCCACGACGGAGTCCGCCCCCACGCCCTCGGCCGAGGCCCGGAAGGAGAGCACGAGGCGGTGGCGGAGCACCGGCCGCGCGACGGCGCGGACGTCCTCCGGCGTCGGCGCGGCGCGCCCCGCGAGGGCCGCCCGGGCCTTGGCCGCGAGGAGGACCGCCCCCGCCGCGCGGGGACCGGCGCCGTAGGCGACGGCCTGCTCCACGCCCGGGGCCGCGCCGGGATCCCTCGGCCGGGTCCCCCGCGCCACGGCGACGGTGTAGCGGACCACGGGCTCCGGGGCCGCCGAGGAGCGGACCGCGGCGGACAGCGCCAGCACCTCCTCCCGGGTGAGGACCGGGGGGAGCGGGGCGCGGATCCGGGACGTGGTGCGCCGCACCATCGCCTTCTCGTCCTCCCTCCCCGGGTAGCCCACGTGGATCTTCACGAGGAAGCGGTCGAGCTGGGCCGCGGGGAGCGGGTAGGTGCCCTCCTGCTCGATGGGGTTCTGCGTCGCCAGCACGATGAACGGGGGCTCGAGGGGGTGGCGGCGTCCGGCGCTGGTCACCTGCCCCTCCTCCATCGCCTCCATGAGGGCGGCCTGGGTCTTGGGCGGCGTGCGGTTGATCTCGTCGGCCAGGAGGAGGTGGGCGAACACGGGGCCCGGCTGGAAGCGGAAGGCGCGGCCCGAGGCGTCGTCGTGGGCGAGGATCTCGGTGCCGACGATGTCCGAGGGCATCAGGTCCGGCGTGAACTGGATCCGGCGGAAGCGCAGGCCGAGGAGCTCCGCCATCGAGGAGACGAGCAGCGTCTTCGCCAGCCCCGGGACCCCCACCAGCAGGCCGTGGCTCCCCGACGCCACGCACCAGAGCACCTGCTCGACCACCTCCTCCATCCCGATGATGCGGCGGCCGAGCTCCTCCCGCAGGCGGCGGGAGGCGTCGGGGACGCGCGTCGCCGGGGCCAGGGAGGGGGGAGGGACCATGGGCCCATCATAGGGCAAGGGAAGAGGGGATCCCGCCGTTACCCTCTCACCGTGCGCGTCCTCCACCTCGTCACGACCCTCGACCGCGGCGGCGCGGAGAAGCAGCTCCTGGCCCTCTGCCGGCGGCTCGCGGAGCGGGGCTCCGTGGCTCCCTCGGTCGCCGACCTCAAGGGGGGCGGGGAGCTGGCGGCGGAGGTCCTCGCGGCCGG
>CAZWGT010000191.1:0-7160 GCA_964633345.1 uncultured Planctomycetota bacterium | reverse complement strand
GAAGGGCTACCAGCAGGCCTTCCGCGCGATGGAGCGGAAGCGGGCGGAGGAGGCCATCGCCCTGGAGAAGGCCTCGCCGGAGACGACGGCGGCGGAGGCCCGGTCGGTCATGGCCCGGCTCCTCGGCGTGGACGAGAAGGACCTGAAGGCGCCCTCCTCCCTGGACCGGGCGGCCTTCGCGGCGGCCCTGGAGTCCGTGAAGTCCGATCCGGCGTTCCCCGCCGGCGCCGTCCTGGCCGCCCGCGCGTACGAGGCCGAGGCGGACGGACGGGAGACCCCCGAGCTGAAGGCGAAGGTGGCGGAGCTGAAGATCGCCCTCGACAAGGCCGAGGAGAACCGCTTCAAGACGGAGAAGGAGCAGCGCGAGCTCCAGGCGCTGGTGGACGAGCACAAGTTCCGCATGGACCACGCCATCGCCCAGGGCCACGCGGCCGAGGCGGACGAGGCCACGAAGGAGTGGCAGGAGACCTTCGCCCGGGAGAAGGAGACCCACGCCCGGATGGACGCCTTCGCCGCCGAGAAGTCGAGGCAGATCGAGGCGATGAAGGCGCTGAAGATGCCCGTCTCCGAGCTGCGGGAGCGGGGCCGCGTCCTCCGCGAACTGGCCGGGGCCGCCGGCGCCTCCCGGAAGATCGCCTCCATGGTGGCGGGGGGGCTGCGCGACGCGCCCCTCGTGGACCAGTTCGCCCCCCTCACGAAGATCGAGCAGATGGTCTACCCCGACCTCCTCGTGGACTACAACTTCGCCAAGATCCCCCGCGTGGACCGGTGCATGACCTGCCACTCGGGGATCGACAAGGTCCGGGTCGACCCCGACACCGGGGCCGTCACGCCCCTCTACACGGCGGAGAACACGCCGGAGAAGGTCTTCCGCACCCACCCGCGCCCGGAGCTGTTCGTCTCCTCCGTCTCCAAGCACGCCATCGGCAAGGTCGGATGCACGGTCTGCCACGACGGACTCGGCTGGGGCCTCACCTTCACCGACGCGTACCACACCCCGAGCACCCCGGAGCAGGAGAAGGAGTGGGAGGAGAAGTACCACTGGCACCAGGGCGAGTCCTGGGACCAGCCGATGCTCCCGCAGAAGTACATCGAGGCCGCCTGCTTCAAGTGCCACAAGGACCAGCCCCAGCTCAACCCCGAGGACAAGTTCGCCAAGGAGATCCCCTCGGCCCCCCTGTGGAACAGGGGCCTGGCCCTCGTCGAGCGCCACGGCTGCTTCGGCTGCCACAAGATCGACGGCCTGGCGGTGGCCGGCCTCGACAAGTGGATCGACGAGATCCAGGACGAGGACCGCAGGGGGTACGCGAAGGCGATCTCCATCCGCAAGACCGGCCCCAGCCTCGCCCGGGTCGCGGGCAAGTGGGCCTCGAAGGAGGCCGCCTGGAAGTGGATCTGGCACCCCCAGGACCTCCGCCCGACCACGCAGATGCCCCGCTTCTTCGGCCAGCCCAACAACAGCCGGGTGGACCCCCTCACGAAGCACGACTACGACGCCCGGACCCGGGCCGAGACCTGGGGCCTCGTCGAGCTCCTCTGGAGCCGGTCGGAACCGGGCTGGAAGCCGAAGGAGCCGCCCGTCGCCGGCGACGCCGCCCGCGGGAAGCTGCTCTTCGGGAACACCCAGCAGGAGCAGTACGGGAGCGACGCGGCGAAGGAGGACGAGGGCCAGGGCACCGTGGGGTGCGTGGCCTGCCACGCGACGAAGGACTTCCCCAACCCCTCCGGGGGCAGGGCCAACGACTTCGGTCCCGAACTCTCCACCGTGGGGTCGAAGGCCTCCGTCGCCTGGCTCTACACGTGGCTGAAGAACCCCTACGAGGTCTGGCACGGGACCCGGATGCCGGACTTCCGGCTCACCGACCAGGAGGCCGCGGACCTCGCCGCCTACCTCGCCACCCAGCGCAGCCCCGAGTGGGAGGCGAAGGCCCCGAAGCCTGTGGACGAGGCCGTCGTCCGCGACCTGGCCATCGAGGCGGTCCGCGCCACCAGCAAGTCCGCGGAGTCGCCCGAGGCCCAGGTGGAGAGGATGTCCCTCCAGGAGCGCCTCCTGAAGGTCGGCGACCGGGCGGCCAACCGCTACGCCTGCTTCGCCTGCCACGAGATCCAGGGGATGGAGCGGAAGGAGCGCATCGGCACGGAGCTCGGCGGCGGCGAGGGCTGGGGCAGCAAGGACGTGGACCGCCTGGACTTCGGCCTGATGCGGGACCCGAAGGCGGTCGAGACCTACGCGAAGGACTGGAACACGGGGATCCTCCCCGAGCGCCCCGAGGGGGGGCGGTTCCTCCCCAAGCGCAAGCCCGAGTGGGCCTGGCTCAAGCTGATGAACCCCCGGGTCTTCGACGCGGGGATGACGAAGCAGCCCGACGAGAAGCTGGTGATGCCGAACTTCCACTTCTCCCCGGCGGAGGCCGACGCCGTGGTGACCTTCCTCCTCTCCCTGCAGCGGGTGGAGATCCCCGCCTCGCGCCGCCGGATCCACGACTCCCGCGAGATCCTCGCCGAGAAGAAGACCTGGATCGCCCGGCAGTACAACTGCTACGGCTGCCACACGATCACCCGGACCGAGCGGGTGGACGCCGACGGGAAGCACGTCCCCGTCGCCAAGGGCGGCGACATCCGCCCCTGGCTGGGGGACAACCCGGCCAACTGGCCGCCCAGCCTCGGCGGCGAGGGGAGCATGGGCGAGGGCTCCCGCGTCCAGCCGGCCTGGCTCTTCAACTTCCTCCGCAACCCCGCGGCCCCCGACGGCGGGGGGCGGAACATGCTCCGGTTCTGGCAGTACACCCGGATGCCGACCTTCGGCTTCACCCAGCAGGAGCTCAACGGCCTCGTCCAGGGCTTCGCCGCCGAGGACGCGGTCCCCTTCCCCTTCGAGTTCCAGCAGGCGTCCGAACTGGGGAAGGACGCCGCCGACGCGAAGCTCCTCTTCGACACCATGGACTGCGGCAAGTGCCACCCGACCAAGGCCGCCATGGACGCCGGGAAGGTCCCGAGCGGATTCGCCCCGGACCTCGGCTTCTCCCGGGAGCGCCTCCGCTACCAGTGGGTGAAGCAGTGGCTCGACAATCCGAAGGCGATCCTGCCGGGGACGGGGATGCCGGCCTTCTGGCGCCCCGAGAGGGACCTCATGGTCCCGAAGGACGAGACCTTCCCGAAGGTGTTCGGCGCCGATCCCCACGAGCAGATCCGCAGGGTCGCGGACTACGTCTTCGGCCTCGGGAAGCCGCCGGAAGGGGCGGGGACGAAGTAGGACGGCGTTGCGGCCGTACCGGGAGCGGGTCTCAACCGCCGGGGCGTGCGATTCCTTCCCATCGCCCGTTGCGGAAGGGATACTCGGCTCCCCTTCCGGCCGCAACCGGCGGTGACGACGCGGCGCGGAGCACGGTCGAATCTGGAGGAGGTCCCAGCCATGAAGAAGACGACGGTTCTCGTCCTCGGCGCGACCCTCGCGGCGTCCGGCCTGCTGGCCGGCTGCGGCGAGGAGGACCAGGCTGTGGCCGTCGCGATCGCGGCCCCGGCCCCGGTGGTGGTCCCGGCTCCCGTCGTCGAGGCCGCCCCGGCGGTCCTCCCTCCGGCCGTCGTCCTCCCCGCGGCCGATCCCTGGGATCCCTCCAAGGCCACGGCCACCATCACGATCAAGGCCACCGTCAAGGGCACCCCGCCCCGCATGCGGCCGGTGAAGTTCGACGCCGATCCGAAGTGCGGCGAGCAGCACGCCGAGGCGGTCCCGGACCAGGCCGTCGTCGCCAAGGACGGCAAGCTCGCCAACGTCATCGCCTGGGTCTCCAAGGGGGCGGAGAAGTGGTCCTTCACCGCGCCCGCCGAGGCCGCGGTCATCGACCAGAAGGGGTGCCTGTACGTCCCCCACGTCCTGACGGTCATGGTCAACCAGCCCGTGACGATCAGGAACAGCGACCCGGTGATGCACAACATCCACGCGGTCCCCAAGACCAACGCCGAGTTCAACAAGTCCCAGCTGAAGGGCGCGGGGGACATCACCGAGAAGTTCGCCAGGGAAGAGGTCGCCGTGAAGATCAAGTGCGACGTCCACGGCTGGATGCTCGCGTGGGCGGGGGTCTTCTCCCACTCCCTCCACGGGGTCACCGGCGCCGACGGGACGGTCTCCATCAAGGTCCCCCCGGGCGAGTACGAGGTCTCGGGCTGGCACGAGTACGCCAAGTGGGAGTCGAGGCCGACCGAGGCGGTGAAGGTGACCGTCGCCGCCGGCGAGACGAAGGACGTCGAGTTCGTCTTCACGGCGGCCGAGAAGAAGTAGGCACTTGGTTCCCGGGCAGGACGGGGGGGCGGCGATGGCGGGGGGGTTCGCCCGGGCGGCGGTCCGTCCGCTTTCCGCCGCCGCCGCCCTCCTCGCCTCCGTCCTCCTCCTCGCGTCCCCGGCCGCGGCCGGGGACGAGTCCTCGCTCTTCCGCCTCGGGCCCGAGGACATCGGGACCTACGGCAAGGACATCGACAGCCTCTACGTCGTGATCATGTGGCTGACGACGATCACCTTCTTCCTGACGGAGGGGCTGCTCTTCTGGTTCCTGTTCCGGTTCCGGGCGAAGCCCGGCGCGAAGGCGGTCTACACCCACGGCAACCACCGCCTCGAGCTGATCTGGACCATCCTCCCCGGCCTCATCCTCTTCTGGCTGGCCATCTACCAGATGGGCACCTGGAGGAGCATCAAGATCGTCCGCCCCGACATGAAGAGCGGGCTCGTCGTCCAGGTCATGGCGAAGCAGTTCGAGTGGCGCTTCCGCTACGCCGGCCCCGACGGGAAGTTCGCCACCGAGGACGACGTCACGACGACCAACTTCCTGCACGTCCCCGTGGACACCAACGTGACCGTCCTCCTCCGCTCCCAGGACGTCCTCCACTCGTTCTTCCTGCCGAACCTCCGCCTCAAGCAGGACACCGTGCCGGGCCTGACCATCCCCCAGTGGTTCCGGGCGATGAAGACCACGGACGCGGCGCGGAAGGAGCGGGCGGCGCTGGGCGACGCCGGGGCCGACAAGTTCGAGTTCGAGATCGCCTGCGCCGAGCTCTGCGGGATCGGCCACACCACCATGCGCGGCTTCCTGCGGGTCCACGAGAAGGACGCCTTCTTCAAGTGGATCGACGGCCAGTACGCCGGCGAGGTCCGCGAGTTCGGGGCGGACCCGGAGGACAAGGGCATCAACCAGTACTGGCCCGCGGACCAGAACAAGGTCGAGGACCCCTGGCTGCGCGACAACTGGCCCGCCGCGCTGAAGGCCGCATGGCCGGAGAAGGGCGAATGAGCGGACCCGCGGCGGGACACGGCGAGACGGGACACGGCGCGGCGCACGGCGCGGGCCACGGCCACGCCCCGGCCGGCTTCCTCTCCACCTACGTCTTCTCCACCGACCACAAGATGATCGGCAAGCAGTTCCTCTTCACGACCCTGTTCTTCCTGCTCGTGGGGGGGGCGCTGGCCCTGGGCGTGCGCTGGGTCCTCGCCTGGCCGGGGGCGGCGCTGCCCTGGGGCCTCGGGAAGCTGTTCTCCGCGGACGGCGTGCCCCAGCCCGAGCACTACAACATGATGTTCACGATGCACGCCTCGGTGATGATCTTCCTCGTCATCATCCCGATGCTCAACGGCGCCTTCGCCAACTTCCTCATCCCGCTCCAGATCGGCGCCGACGACATGGCGTTCCCGAAGCTCAACATGCTCTCGTACTGGTTCATGTGGCCGGCGGCGGGGCTGTTCATCGCCTCCTTCTTCGTCGCGGGGGGGGCGTCCCAGAGCGGCTGGACCGCCTACCCCCCCCTCAGCGACTTCCTCGGGGCCCAGCCCGCGGTCGCGGGGCAGACCCTCTGGACCATGGGGGTGTTCCTCGTCGGCCTCTCCTCCATCATGGGGGCCGTCAACTACGCCACGACCATCATCAAGATGCGCGCGCCGGGCATGACGATGTTCCGCATGCCGCTCACGACCTGGTCCCTGTTCATCAACGCCATCCTGACGATGTTCGCCACCCCCGTCCTCGGCTCCGCCATGCTGATGCTCACGGCGGACAGGGTCCTCGGGACCTCGTTCTTCGTCCCCGGCGGCCAGGTGGTGACGGAGGCCCTCGTGGACCGCGCCGGCGGCGGCCACGTCATCCTCTGGCAGCACCTGTTCTGGTTCTACTCCCACCCCGCCGTCTACATCATGATCCTGCCCGCCATGGGGATCACCTCGGACATCCTCTCGGTGTTCGCCCGCAAGCCGATCTTCGGCTACCGCCCGATGGTCTACTCGATGTGCTCCATCGCGGGCCTCGGCTTCATCGTCTGGGCCCACCACATGTTCCAGAGCGGCATGAACCCGAACCTGGCCATGGCCTTCATGGTCTCGACGATGATGATCGCGCTCCCCTCCGCCGTGAAGACCTTCAACTGGCTCGGCACCCTCTGGGGCGGCCAGATCCGGTTCACGAGCGCGATGCTCAACGCCGTCGCCTTCGTCTCGATGTTCGTCATCGGCGGCCTCAGCGGCCTGTTCATGGCCGCCACGCCGGTGGACATGCACATCCACGACACGTACTACATCGTGGGCCACATCCACTACGTGCTCTTCGGCGGATCGACCTTCGCCATCTTCGCGGGGATCTACTTCTGGTTCCCGAAGATGTTCGGCCGGATGATGCACGAGGGCCTCGGCAAGGTGCACTTCTGGCTCTCGATCCTGTTCTTCAACGGGACCTTCTTCACGATGCACATCCTCGGCGCCGGCGGGATGCCGCGCCGCATCGCCAACCCCTACAACTACACCTACCTCCAGCACTTCCAGGGCATGAACCAGTTCATGACCTGGTGCGCCATCGGGCTGGGGTTCACCCAGCTCCTGCTGCTCGGCAACATCGCGTGGTCGTTCTTCAAGGGGAGGAAGGCGGAGAGGAACCCCTGGAACGCCAACACCCTGGAGTGGTCGGCGCCGTCGCCGCCGCCCCACGGCAACTTCGCCTCCGTCCCCGTCGTCCACCGCGGCCCCTACGAGTACTCCGTGCCCGGCCGCGAGCAGGACTTCTCCCCGCAGGACGAGCCCGGCCCCGATCCGGCGGCGGGGGGCCACGGGAGCGCCGCGGGGCCCCAGGGCCCGGCCGCGGCGGGGGCGCGCCGCAATGGCCCGATGCCCTCATCGGCGGCGCGCTCGC
>CAZWGT010000190.1:0-7181 GCA_964633345.1 uncultured Planctomycetota bacterium | reverse complement strand
CCACCCGCCCCGAAGGTTCCCCGGCCCCCCCCGCGGGGATACGATTCCTCTCCCGTCACCCCGGACAGGAGACTCCCATGATCCAGTACCGCATCGAGAAGGACTCCCTCGGCGAGAAGAAGGTCCCCTCCACCGCATACTACGGCGTCCAGACCCAGCGCGCCGTCGAGAACTTCCCGGTCTCCGGGCGTCCGACCCACGCGGCCGTCCGCTGGGCGTTCCTCCAGCAGAAGAAGGCCTCGGCCCGGGCCCACCTGGAGTTGAAGGCGCTCAAGCCGGAGATCGCCCGCGCCATCGTCCAGGCGGCCGACGAGGGCCTGGAGGGGAAGTTCGACGACCACTTCGTCGTGGACCAGTTCCAGGCCGGGGCCGGCACCTCCTACAACATGAACCACAACGAGGTCCTGGCCAACCGGGCGGGCGAGATCCTCGGCCAGGCCCGCGGGACCTACAAGGTGGTCCACCCCAACGACCACGTCAACAAGGGCCAGTCCACCAACGACACCTTCCCGACCGCGCTCCACGTCTCCACCCTCCACCAGCACCGCTCCCTCGACGCGGCCCTCTCGACCCTCGAGCGCGCCTTCCTCGCCAAGGGGCGGGAGTTCGCGGGGATCCCCAAGAGCGGCCGCACCCACCTCCAGGACGCGGTCCCCCTCACCCTCGGGCAGGAGTTCGCGGCCATGGGGAAGGCCGTGGGCCACGGGCGGCGCCTGCTGAACCAGGCGGCGGCGGAGCTCCACGAGATCGCCCTCGGCGGCTCCGCCGTCGGCACGGGGATGAACACGGTGCCCGGCTACCGGGCGCTGGCCATCCGGCTGCTGGCGAAGCAGACGGGGCTGCCGCTGCGCCCCGCGAAGGACATGATCCAGCGGTTCCAGAGCCACCTGCCGGTGAACGCCTACTCGGCGGCGCTGCGCAACCTCGCCTACGAGCTGATCCGCATCGCCAACGACCTGCGTCTCCTCTGCTCCGGCCCCCAGACCGGCTTCGGCGAGATCGTCCTCCCGGCCGTCCAGCCCGGCTCCTCGATCATGCCCGGCAAGGTGAACCCGGTGATGGCGGAGTGCCTGGACATGGTCTGCTTCAAGGTCGTCGGCAACGACACCTGCGTCTCCCTGGCGGTGCAGGCGGGGCAGATGGAGCTCAACGTGATGATGCCCGTCATGGCCCAGGCGATCACCGAGTCCCAGGACCTCCTCATCCGCTACCTCCCCCACTTCGCCCGGGCCTGCGTCGCGGGCATCGTGGCCGACGCCGAGGTCTGCCGCGGCTACTACGAGGCGAGCCCGAGCCTCGCCACGGTCCTCAACCCCGTGTGCGGCTACATGCGGGCCGCGGAGATCGCCAAGAAGTCGGTCAAGACCGGGATCCCGGTGCGCACGCTCATCGTCAGGGAGCGCATCGTGACGAAGGCGGAGGCGGACCGCCTCCTCGACCCGGCGGTCCTGACCGTCTCCCCGGACGAGCGGAAGCGGAAGCGGCGGTAGGCGATCTACTTCGACACGCCGCCGAGCGCCTTGATGGCCTCCATGGCGAGCGTCCGGACCGAGTCGCCCTTGTCCTCGGCCGCGGCGACCTGGAGGGCCGGCAGGGCCTCCTTGCGCCCCAGCACCCCCAGCCCCTTGGCCGCGGCCCCCCGCACGCGGGTGTTCCCGTCCTTCTGCAGGGCCTCGATGAGCCGGTCGTAGGCGGCCTGGGAGCCGAGCCCGCCGAGGGCCTCCACCGCGTTCGCCCGAAGCGTGTCGTCCTTCGCCTTGCTGAGCTGGAGCACCCCGGCCGCCACCTTCGGATCCTGCGGCGCCGCCTTCGCCGCCGCCTGGCAGCAGGCCGAGGCGACCTCGATCTTCGTCCGGGGGTTCAGCATCGTGGCCACGAGGGCCGGGGCGGCCCGGGGATTCCCCATCTCCCCGAGGGCCTTGGCCGCGGCCACCTGCACGAGGAAGTTGTTGTAGGCCCCGAGCGCGTCGTCCGCGGCGAGGTAGTCCACCACCTTGCTCCCGCCGATCTTCGCCAGCGCCTGGAAGGCGGAGTCGACGAACTCGTGGTTCTTGTTCCCCTTCGCGAAGGCCATCAGCACGTCCCGGTGGACCCGCCCGCCCTGGGCGCCCATCTGCCCGATCCGGTCCTGCATCCGGTCCTTGTTCTTCTGCGCGCGGAGTTCGGCCAGGGTCGCCTTGACCTCCGCGTCGTGCTTCTTCTGCTCCTCGGCGGAGAGGGGAGGGTCTTCGTCGGCGGCGGCGGGGGCAGGGGGCTTCTTCCCCTTGTCCTGTGCGGCCGCGGCCGGCGCGGCGGCCGCAAACGGGATCAGCGCGGCGACGAGGGCCCATCGCTTCATGGCGGACTCCTCTCCCGGACCGGTCCATTCTCCCACCGCCGGGAGGCGGACGCTCCGCCAATCCCGGATTTCCGGGTGACTACCGGCCCGCCTCGACGAGGGAGAAGGTGATCCGCAGGCGGAGGGCGTCCTCCACCGCGGTCCCCTCCTCCAGCGCGGGGGAGAACCGCCAACCGCGGACCGCGTCCATGGCGGCGCGATCGAGGGCCGCGGCCCCGCTCGTCTCCAGGAGCTCCACCCCGCCGACCGCGCCTTCGGGATCGACCCGGACGAGGAGCAGGACGGCCCCCTCGATTCCCAGCCGCCGCTCGCGGGAGGGGTAGGCGGGATCCGGGCAGTCCCCGGGGATCGGCCGGGCGCGCACCGACAGGCGGGGCTCCGCGAGGACCCGGACCTGCGCCGGAACGGGGCCGACGCCCTCCGCCTCCGCGGGCGCTGGAGCCGCGGCAACCCGGCGCGGCCGGATCCGCAGGCCGCCCCCCCCGACGCCGATCACGGCGGTCCCCCCGTCGGCGCGCCCGCCCGCGCCTTCGACGGCGGCGAACCCGGGGTCGGCCGGCTCCGGCTCCAGGCCCTCGGGCAGCACGAGATCGGGGGCCGCCGCGGCGGACGGTATCTCCGGAGGGCCGGAGTCGGGGAGCGGTTCGAACTCCCCGTCGAGGGGGATCGGGTCGGCCAGGGTGACGGCGACCGTCCGGTCGGGGGGCGTCCCCCGTTCCGTCGCCAGCACGACGCCGAGCCCCGCGAACAGGGAGCCGTGGAGGAGGGCGGAGGCGACGAAGGCGTTCCTCACGGTCGTCCCCTCCCCCCCCGCCTAGAAGCGGATCTCCAGGCTGCCGATGAACGAGACGCCCGGGGCGTCCATGCGGCTGTGGGCGGCCCGGTACTTCCGGTCGAAGGCGTTCTCGATCCCGAAGCGGACGTCGGCGTTCTCCGAGAGCTTCATCCCCGCGTAGGCGTTGAGGACCACGTACCCCGGCACGCCGCCGCCGGAGCGCAGGAGGGGCGAGGTCCCGTCCTGGGGATCGCGCCGCCACGCGAGGTCGGAGTTGACCCGGTCGCTGGGGATCTCGTCGAAGGCCCCGACCATGTCCGCGACGAACTCGACGAAGAGGGCGCGCTTCGGGTCCTTGATCTCGTCCCAGCGCAGGGCGAGGAGGAGGCGCATCGGCTGGGTGTGGCGCAGCGGCTCGCTCTGCGGGTGGTCCTTCGTCGCGTCCACCCGGCCCTCGTTCCACGCGAAGGAGCCCCAGGCGGACCACTCGGGGGGGATCTCGACGAAGTGCGCCCCCGGCTGCCAGTCGCCCCGCACCTCGAAGCCCTTCACCCACGCGTCGCCCCCCTCGACCTGCCGGACGAAGCCCTCGTTGGCGTCCTGCACGCCGTTGCCGTTCACGTCGAGGTAGGTCTGACCGCCGTAGGAGGCGACGTTGCGGAAGTCCCCCTGCCAGTTCCGGATGAAGGAGTGGTAGTAGGAGGCGTCGAGGCGGTAGCCGCGTCCGCGGGTCTTGACACCGACCTCGAAGTTGTCCGACGTCGTGGGGTCGAGCAGGCCGTTGGGGACGAGGACGCCGTCGCCGAGCTGGCGGAGCCCGAAGTTCGGGGCGTTCTGGCGGAAGCCGCGGGCCCAGTTGGCCGTGAGGTGGACCTGCTCCGACGCCCGCCAGACGCCGCCGAGGCCGCCGGTGACGGAGGAGTTCCGCTCCGTGATCTCGTCGTCCTGCGGGTTCCCCAGCGGGGGGACGTAGGCGGCGTCCACGTCGGTCGAGAGCTTCATGGTGTCGTAGCGGGCCGAGGCGAGGAGGCTGAAGGGCTTCGAGACCCGCCACTCGTCCTGGGCGTAGATCCCCAGGTCCCACCACTCGCTGAGGGGGGCCGCGCGGCGCTTCGGCGGGGGCTCGGTGATGGTGAACTGCTCGTCGTCGGGGCTGTCGCCCTCGTCGAGCTCGAGGGAGACGCCGGCCGTGGCCACGTGCCCCCGCCCGAGGTCCTTCGTCCCGCGGAACCCCGCCTGCCAGGTCGTCGTCTCGGCGTAGCCCTTCCTCTGCAGGACGCCGGCCGCGTCGTAGAACCGCCGCTCGTCCCGCTTCTCCTGCCAGTGGAGCCTACCCTCGACGTCGTCGAAGAAGCCCCCCTTCGCGGCGTCGTTCCAGAACAGCGCCGCCGCCTGGCGCCGGTTGGCGTTGTCCTGGGTCGGGCGGTAGTAGCGGGCGATGTCCTCGCGGGACACGTCCTGCAGCGTCAGCCGGAGGGTGCGGGCCTCGGAGAGCAGCATCTCGCCGGAGAAGTCCCAGTTCCGCTCCCGGCCCCCGGACGGCGTGAGGAGCCCGAGGTCGCCGCCGCCGCGGAGATCGTCGTACTCCCGCGCGGAGCCGCCGAGGAGGAAGCGGAAGTCCGGGGAGGCGCCGTACAGCTCCTGCCGGAACCCCGCCGCGTTCGCCGCGGAGTAGAAGTCCCCCTTGCTCCGCGCGCCCCACTCCCAGCCCTCCTTCGTGAAGTCGAGGGGGGAGGCCCGCGTGATCACGTTGATGACGGCGCCGAGGGCGTTGGACCCGTAGAGGGCCGACGACGGCCCGTGGATCACCTCGATGCGCTCCACCATCTCCGGGTCGATCTTCCCGTACATGTCGTCGGCGCCGAACCCGCCCTCGCCCCAGAGGGTGGAGAGGGTGTTCCCGTCCACGAGGGTGAGCAGGTTGAAGCCGGCGAAGCCGCGGATGATCGGGTCCACGGTCGTCGAGGTCCGCTCGTCGTACCAGATCCCCGCGTCCCGCCGGACGACCCCCTTCAGGACGACGAAGGGGCCGGAGGCCTGCAGCTCCTCCCTGTCGAACACGGTGACGGTCTGGGGGAGCTCGAAGGTGTCGCGGCTCGTCCGCGTGGCGGTCACCGTCACCTCGGGCACGTCCTGGGCCGGGCGGCGCGCCAGGTGCTCGTCCACCTCCTTCTGCAGGGAGGCGGGCGCGTCCTGGGCGGCGGCGGGCGCGGCGGCGGCGAGGACGGCGAGGACGGCGGCGGCGGCTCTCATGGCGTCTCCTCCGGGTGGGCGTCGGAGGAGGGAATCGCAAGCGGGATGCCCCGCGGACTTGACGGGCGTCACGGGTTTCCGTATCCCGCGGGAGACGATTCCCCCGCCGCAGGCGGGGTCCGTCCGCCCCCCGGAACGGTCACGGGATCGGCGGTGACGCCGGGCATGGATGCTTGGGCCGGCCCGCGCGGCCTGCGTAGGATGCGCGCGGGAGGTCCCATGAAGATCGCCGTCTGCATCAAGCGCGTCCCCGACACCACCGCCAAGGTGAAGGCCTCCGCCGACGGGAAGTCCCTCGACCCCTCGGGCATCGAGTGGGTGGTGGGCCCCTACGACGAGATCGCCCTCGAGGCCGCCCTCCAGGCGAAGGAGGCCGGGAAGGCGGAGAAGGTCACGGTCCTCTGCCTCGGCCCGAAGGAGGCGGCGAAGGAGGTGCGCACGGCGCTGGCCATGGGCGCGGACGACGGGGTCCTCCTCGTGGACGGCGGCGGCGAGCGGGACGCGGCCTCGACGGCCTCCGCCCTGGCCGCGGAGCTGAGGACCCTCGGCGCCGACGTCGCGCTGTTCGGCTGGAAGGCCATCGACTCCGACCAGGCCGCGGTCCCCCACCTCGTGGCCGCCGCCCTGGGCCGGCCCTGCGTCTCCTTCGTGACGAAGATCGCCTTCGAGGGCGCGGGGCTCCTCGTCCACCGCGAGGTGGAACTCGGCACCGAGGTCCTCGAGGTCCCGCTCCCCTGCGTGCTCACGGCCCAGAAGGGGCTCGCGGAGCCGCGCTACGCGTCCCTGAAGGGGATCATGGCGGCCAAGAAGAAGCCGCTCGCCGAGAAGCCGGCCCCGGCCGCATCGGCGGCCCTGAAGGTCCTCAAGGTCGAGGCCCCCGCGGCCCGGCCCCCCGGGAGGATCGTCGGGCAGGGCGCCGCGGCCGTCCCCGAGCTCGTCCGCCTCCTGCGGGACGAGGCGAAGTTGATCTGACGTGGTAGGGGCCGGGCGAAGCCCGGCCCGCCTTTCGAAAGGGCGTGCCCATGGCCTCCATCCTCGTCTATGTCGAGCAGAAGGACGGCGTCCCGAAGAAGGCCTCCCTCGAGGCCCTCGGCGCGGCGGCCCGGCTGTCGAAGGCGCTCGGCGCCCCGGTCCACGCGGCCGTCGCGGGCCCCGGCGCGGCGGCGGCGGCGGCCGTCGCGGCGCGGCGCGGGGCGGCGAAGGTGCTGGCGATGGACGTGCCGGCGCTGCGCTTCTTCACCCCCGCGGGCCACGGACGCGCCCTGACCGCGGCGGCGAAGGCCGTGGACGCCACGATCGTGCTCCTCGGCGCCAGCGCCCTCGGCAAGGACCTGGCCCCGGCGGCGGCGGCGCGCCTGAACGCCTCCTGCGTGGCCGACGCGACGGGCGCCTCCGTCGAGGGGGGGAAGGTCGTCTGGACGCGGCCGGTGTACGCCGGGAAACTGCTGGCGCGCGTCACGGCCGACGGCGTCGTCGTCGCGTCGCTGCGGCCCAACGCCTTCGAGCAGGGTGCGGACGGCGCGGCGGGGACCGTCGAGTCCTTCGACCCCGGCGTCCCCGAGGGGGACCTGATGGTCGCGCTGAAGGAGGTCCTCGCCCCGACCGCGAAGCGCGTGGACCTGACCGAGGCCGACGTCGTCGTCTCCGGCGGCCGCGGCCTCAAGGGCCCGGAGAACTTCCACCTCGTGGAGGGCCTCGCGGCCGCCCTCGGCGGCGTGGTCGGCGCGAGCCGCGCGGTCGTGGACGCCGGCTGGCGGCCCCACGCGGAGCAGGTCGGGCAGACGGGCAAGACCGTGTCGCCGAAGCTCTACGTGG
>CAZWGT010000189.1:0-7253 GCA_964633345.1 uncultured Planctomycetota bacterium | reverse complement strand
CCGCTGGGGGCGGGGGGGGTGGGGGGGGGGGGGGGGGGGCCCCCGGGGGGGGGGGGGGGGGGGGGGGGGGGGCGGGTCGGGGCCGCCCCGCGGGAACGGGCCGCCGGGGGCGGCGGCACCGCCTCCCGGAGCACCTCGAAGCCGGCCCCGTACCGGGCCATCCACTCCGCCGCCCGCCGGCGGAGGTCCCTCCCCCTCCGCCCGTCGATCAGGGCGGCGACCACGGAGGTCTCCCACCCCGCGGCCTCGGGGGGGGCCAGGACGGACCCGCGCCCGAGGACCCCGTCCACCCCGCACCCCCGGCAGGCGAGCCGGACCCAGGGCCCCCCCTCCTTCGCGGAACGGGGCTGGAGGACCGCTTCCCGGCCGATGTCCTCCTCCGAGGGCACCGCGCCGCAGGACCAGCAGCCGGGGGGCGGAAGGCGCACCGCCGGATCGTACCGGAACCGGGAGACCCCCCCCGGCGTCTACGAGGTGGACGGGGAGGGTCCCGTTCCGGCCGCGACCACTAGCCGTTGGGGCTCGAAAGTGCCTACCCTCAAGGAATCGTTGAAGTCGGCCACCCCGATCCTCGATATAGAAGAGCGAAGCGAGCCATGCCGCGTCCCTCGGAAGCGCGATGGAGGCTGGATGGACAAGGGCGGGTACCACCCCCTGAACACGGTCGTTGACACCGGTGAGCCCTTCCCGGGCTCCCGGGCGGCGGTCTCCCTCCTCTCCCGCTTGGTCCTGGGCATGGCATCCCCCTTGCTACACCTGTCCCCGGCGGGTGACACCGCCACAGGAGGTACCACCCGCATGGTCATCCCCGCGCGACCGACGGAGGTCCTGACCACCAACGCCTACTGCGCCAACTGCCTGCGGACGCGGCGGTTCTTCGACCGCCCGACCCACCTGCAGTGCGAGACCTGCGCCCGGCGACTCGACAAGGTGGCGCCGGAGCGCGGCGTGAGGGCGTCCGGGCGGTGAGGGGAACCCGGCGCGTCGTCGAAAGGCGGGAACCGGCGGAGTGAGGACGATCCTGCGCACCGTGCGGCGGCAGACGGGGCGGGCGACCCTCGGGGGCGCCCGCCCCGTTTCGCTACCGCTCCCGCCCAGCGCGGGTCGGGTCGTCCGTTTGCGGCCTCACCGGAGGGACGCGGGGTGCTCGGAACCACTCCGTCCGCTCTCCTCCCCCCGCCGCGCCGTCGGCGCGGCGTCGGTCACTTCTTCTCGGGCGCGGGCGGCGGTGTCTGCCCGGCGCCGGGGGTGTCCGAGGCGCCGGCCCGGGGGGCCGGAACGTCCTTCGACGGGGGTGGTGCCCCGTCGCCGGGCGGCTTCGTCGTAGAGGGCGGGTCCGGCGTCGCCACCGGCGGCGCCGGATCCCGACCCGCGGCGGGATCCTCCGTCGCCCCCGGCGCGGCGCCCGTCCCCGTCCCCGGATCCGTCCCCGCCTTCGGGGGTGCCGGTGGGGCCGGCGGGGCGGGTGGGGCGGGGGTGGTGGGAATGGGGGCGGCCTTCGCGGCGTCCACGGAGGCCTTCACCACGGCGACCAGGTCGTCGTAGGCGAGGGTGTCGGGCCGCCGGGCCGCCGCCGCCGCGGCCGCGTCCTTGGCCCCGCCGCGGACGACGAGGCAGAGGCCCTTCAGGCTGTTGCCCGCCATGAGCCGGTCGGCCTTCTCGTCCTGCCAGAGCCGGAATTTCCCCTGGGCCTCGCCGAGGACGATCCACTCCCCGGCGGCGTCCTTCCACAGGAAGACCACGACCCGCTCGTCGCGCGCGAACTTCGCCGTTCCCTCGACGCGGACCTCGTCCTCGCCCACGGTCCCGCCGGGGACCTTCACCACCAGGGACCCCGGTGCCCGACCCTTGTGGACGCGCTCGACGGCGACCGTTGCGTAGGTGTTGATGCAGGTGCGCGCGTCGTCCCAGCGCACGTCCACGGCGGAGACGCGGCCCTCGACCACCAGGTGGGCGGCGTCGGCCAGCTCCCGGGGGGTCACCCGCAGGACGATGGAGGCGGAGGCCGCGGAGGCCAGGAGCGAGAGGGCGGCGATCGAGGCCGCGAGCCGGCGCATGGGGACCTCCGTTCGGAGGGTCCATCCTACCCCGGCCCGCCGGTCAGGGGGCAAGCAGCGCAAGGGTCCCGCCCGCGGCCAGGGCCACGGGGAGGTTGTCGTCGATGCCGAGGTCGAGGGACTCGGCGGCCGCACCGGCGAGGGCCCCCGCCGCGATCCAGCCCGCGTAGATCGCCAGGACCCCGGCGTCCCCGAACAGGCGGTCCCTCGGCATCCCCATCACCTCGGGCAGGGACCACGCGGTGACGAGGAGGGCCCCGGGGATGGCGGCGGAGAGGAACGTGACGCTCCCGCCGAGGGTCTTGCGGGGGTTCCAGGGCAGGCGGGGGCCGCCGCGCCCGCCGCTCCCCGCGAGGGTGGCCGCCGGATCGCCGAGGGCGAGGATCGCCCATGCCGCCACCGCCGCCTCCGAAGGGAAGAGCGCGAAGAGCAGCGCCACCGCCAGGGGATAGGAGAGGAGCCCGTTCCACCGCGGCTCGCCCGGGCGCGCCAGCGATCTCCCCAGGGCGGTCCGCGGCAGGACGAAGGCGTTCAGGGCGAGGGCGGCGAGCCCCATGGCCGCCATGCCCCGGCTTCCGAGCACCGGGGCGAGGAAGGCGAATCCCAGCATCCCGGCGTGGACGAGCGGGCGGGGGGCGATCAAGGGGCCGCCGCGAAGCGGAGCAGCAGGGCCGCCGCCCCCGCCGCCAGGGCCGCGCCCGAGGCCGTGGTGAGGAGGTTGGCGGACAGGTCGCGCAGCGGCGCCCTGCGGAGGAGGGGCTCGGCGGCCGCCTCCACGAGGGAGCCGAGGACGCCGGCCGCGGCGACGGCCGCCGCCCCGCCCCACGTGAGGATCTCCCCGGGCACCGCGCACCCGGCCACGACGCCGGCGCCGAGGAGCCCCGCGCCGATCCCCGCCGCCGAGACCGCCCCCGGCGTCCCGGTCTTCACGCGCGCGAAGGGGACGAGGGTGAAGGGGCGCCGCCCCATGATCTGGCCGATCTCCGTGCCGAGGGTGTCGGCCGTCGCCGCCGCGAAGGCGCCGACGAACCCCGCCCGCACGAGGGCCGGATCGAAGAAGTCGAAGAGACCGGCCACGGCGAGGGCCGCGCCCACCGCGCCCTTGGCGAGGACGCGCCCCGCGCCGCGGGCCCCGCCGTCGGGCTCGGCGACGCCCTTCGTCCGCTTCTCCGCGTAGCGCCAGCGCGTCGCCAGGGAGCCGAGGACGAAGAAGGCGCCGACCACGCACAGTCCCGGCAGGCCGAGGCCGAGGCTCACCCAGAATCCCACGGAGAGGCCGGCCCAGAAGCCCGTGGAGCTGACGGCTCCCGCCCACCGGGCCGCGCCGGCGACGGCGAGGGTCGTGACGAGCCCTCCGACGACGAGTCCCGGGTCGGGCAGGTACAGGGTCATGGGACGTGTCCCTCCGCGCGCATCCACGCGACGGTCGCCGCGATCCCCTCGGCCAGGGGGCGGGCCTTCCACCCGAGGGCCCGCTCGGCGCGCCGGGACGAGAAGGCCCACTCCCGGCGGAACATCGCCGCCGCGCCGCGGGTGACCTTCGGCCTGGGGCCGCCGAATCCCGCCAGGAGTTCGCCCGCCGCCCCGGCCGCCGCCATCGCCGCGAAGGGGATGGACTTCCGCGGCACCCTGGGACCGCCCGCCTTCTCGACGAGGTCGAAGAACTCCCGGAGCGTGGCGTTCTCCCCGCCGAGGACGAACCGGTCCCCGGGCTTCCCCCGCGAGAGAGCCGCCGCGACGCCGGCGCCGACGTCCTCGACGTAGGCGAAGCACCAGCGGCGGTCCCCGCCCCCCGGCAGCCCGGGGAGCCTCCCCGCGGCCGCCTCGACGAGGAGGGAGCCGACCAGGTTGGCCTCGCGCAGGGGGCCCGGCCCGAAGAGGATGCCGGGATGGAGGGCGACGACGGGGTGCCCGCGCGCGGCCAGCTCGGCGGCCTCGACGGCGGCGCGGGTCTTGGTCCTCTCGTACTCCGTGTCGAAGTCCCGGTCGGGGTCGAGGGGGAGGGTCTCGTCCCCGGTGATCCCCTCCGTCGGGCCGAGGGCGAAGATCGTGGAGACGTAGACGAAGGGCGCGGCGCCGGCCTCCCTCGCCGCGAGGGCGGCGTTGCGCATCCCCTGCACGTTGACGCGCTCGAAGACCGCGCGGTCCCTCTCCCACGCCGAGACCGTGGCCGCGGCGTGGACGACGGCCGACGCCCCGCGGCAGGCGGCGTCGAGGGAGGCGCGGTCGGTCACGTCGCCGGGGACGATCCCGACCCCGGGGGCCTCGAGGCGGCGCCGCCCGGCCGGGTCGCGCGCGAGCAGGCGGACCGTCCGGCCCTCGGCGAGCAGGGCGCGGAGGATCCAGCCGCCGAGGTACCCCGTGCCGCCGGTGAGGAGGACCGGACCTTCGCCCATGGGCGGATTGTAGGCGGAAACGGCGTCCTACTTCGGGATGTTGATCCGGAGCTTGTTCGCCTTCTCCGCCCAGGGGGAGCTGGGGAAGCGGGCGATGCAGCTCGAGAGCTCGGCGCGGGCCCGGACCGCGTCCCCGAGGCGGTAGAAGCACTCGCCGGTGTAGTAGATGGCCTTGGCCACCACGTCGGACGAGGCCCCGTCGGCGTAGAGCATCTGGGTCCTCAGGAAGCAGCGGCGCGCCTCGAGGAGCCCCTTGTTGTCCTTCGGATCGTTCTGGCGGAACCAGCACTCGCCGAGCCCGTTGAAGGCCGCGGCGTTGACCGCGTTGTCGAAGCCCTCGCGCTGGGTCATCTCGTCGAAGATCCCCTTCGCCTCGCCCGCGTTGCCGAGTTCCAGCATGCAGTTGCCCATGCCGATGCGGGCCAGCGCGTTGACCGAGGCGAGGTCCTTCTTCCCCGACGTCTCCCCCGAGAGTGCCTTGAACTCGTCGAGGCACTTCTGGATGCCCGACGCGTCCTTGGCGGCGACGGCCTTGCGGAGGTTGATCGTCGTGGAGGCGAACCGGGCCTCGAGCCTGTCGGAGTCGGTGACCCCGGGCAGCTTGAGGAGCTGGTCGATGGCCTCCTTCGCCTTGTCCTCCAGGTTCGCGTCGATGAACATGATCCAGCGGTCCTTCCACACCGAGCGCGTGTAGAAGGTCTGGGGGAAGGACTTCAGGAGGTAGTCGTAGGCGGCGTCGGCGGCGGCGACGGCCTTCCTGTCGCCGGGGCCGCCGGCGGCGCGGGCGGCGCGGAGGAGGGCCTGCTGGCGCACGACGGGGTGGCTCTTCTCGCCCTTCTCGTCGCCGATGGCCCGGAACTTGGCGGCGGCGTTCGCCCAGTCGCCTGCCTTGAAGGCGGCGTCCGCCTCCCTCCACAGCGCCGGGTAGTCCTTCGGCTCCAGGTAGATCTCCGTCACCTCGGCGGCGGCCATCTTCTGGGTCTGCTTCTTCCCGCCGACGGTGATCGCGTAGAGGATGCTGCCGATGTCCGCGTCGAGGACCTGCCAGTCGCTTCCATCGAAGTCGGTGGCGGCCTCGGGGCGGGCCGTGGAGCCCTTGAACGCGGGGCTGAAGGAGCCGTCCTTCCGCTGGATGTAGTCCCCGGCCACGGCCGAGGCGGAGCAGGCGAGCAGGGCGACGGCGACGGCGGCGACGCTGCGGGTGGAGCGCATGGGATCCCTCTTACCGGGCGGAGGCCCGGGGTGCCCGGCGGACACGGGAAAGGCGTGCCCCGATCCTCGCCCCGGACGGGGGGATCGTCAAGCCTTTCCGGCCTTGGCGGGCCCCCCCTTCGCCAGCCGGGCGGGGCCCGCGGGGCGGGGGGAGGCGCCGGTGCGGCGGACCGCCACGAGCTCGGCCACGACGGCCACGGCGATCTCCTCGTGGGTCCGGGCGCCGATGTCGAGGCCGACCGGGGCGTGGAGCCGTTCGAAGGCGGAGGCGGGGACGCCGCGGGCCTCGAGGCGCTCCCGGGCCCGGACGATCTTCCGGGAGGATCCGATCATGCCCACGTACCGCGCCCCGGAGCGGAGGGCCCACTCCAGGCACCGCTCGTCGAGGGCGCAGGAGCGCGTGACGATGACGACGTAGGCCGTCCCGTCGGCGGGGAGGACCTCGAAGGCCTCCTCCCAGGGCAGCGCGAGGACCTCGGCGGCGCCGGGGAAGCGGTCGCGGGTCGCGTGGGAGGCCCGGTCGTCGGCCACGGTGACGCGGAACCCGGCGGGCGCGGCCGCGCGGGCCACGGCCTGCCCGAGGTGGCCGGCGCCGAGGACGGCCAGCCGCGGCACGGTCAGGGGCTCCACGAACACCTCCAGGGTGCCGCCGCAGACGAGGCCCGGTTCCGCCTCGTCGTCCTCGGTCAGCTCGAAGACGAGGGACCGGCACTTCTCGTCGTCCATGGTCAGGAGCGCGGCGCGCCGCACGTCCTCCTCGAAGCGCCCCCCGCCCACCGTGCCGACGAAGGTCCCGTCGGCGCGCACCGCCATGCGCATCGCCTCCCGGCCGGGGGTGGACCCGCTCACGCGCACCACCGTGCAGAGGGCGGACTTCTCGCCGCGGCGGCGCAGGTTGACGGCCTCCTCGAGGGGATCGCGCACGGTCAGCAGGCCCCGGTCTCGTCGAGGAGGAAGATCTTCCCGTCCCCGATGCGGCCGGTGCGGGCGGCCTCGGCCACCGCCGCCGCCGCCGCCCGCGCGGTCTCCTCGGGCGCGTGGAACTCGACGCGGGCCTTGGGGAGGAAGGTGACCCGGTACTCGGAGCCCTGGTACAGCTCGAGGTGGCCCTTCTGCCTCCCGTAGCCGCGGACCTCCTCCGTGACCACCGACTCGACGGGGAAGGCGGCCAGCGCGGAGATCACGGCGTCGAGCTTCGGCACCTTCACGATGCAGATGACCTTCATGGAGGGGGGATTGTATCCCGCGGCGGATCTACTCGATGACCATGAACCCGGACGCGGATCGGGCGTCCCCGGCCGTCGCGGCGGGGGCGGCGTACCGGCCCGGCCACGCCAGGCGGATCCGGAAGGACAGGGACGCGTCCCCGGGGACCCGCAGGATCACGGCGCCGTCGGGGGTCTCGACGCGGGTCCCGGCGGGGGCCCGCGCCCGGATCGCCCACCCGTCCTCGGCGAGGACCGCGCCCCGGGGGATCGGGCAGGTGACGACGGTCGGCGAACCGGACCGTATCACGATCGCATACACCACCTCGTCCCCGGCCCGGCCGCGGGCGGGGAGGGTGCGGTCGAGGGAGATCCCCCCGCCG
>CAZWGT010000188.1:1441-7257 GCA_964633345.1 uncultured Planctomycetota bacterium | reverse complement strand
GCCGTCAAGGCGCCGGGCTTCGGCGACCGCCGCAAGGCCATGCTCGAGGACATCGCCGTCCTCACGGGCGGGACCGCCATCTTCGAGGACCTCGGCGTCCAGCTCGAGAAGGTCGAGCTCAAGGACCTCGGCCGCGCCAAGAAGGTCGTCGTGGACAAGGACAACACCACGGTCATCCAGGGCGCCGGCAAGAAGGAGGCCATCCAGGGCCGCATCGCCTCCATCCGCCGCGAGATGGAGTCCACCACCTCCGACTACGACAAGGAGAAGCTCCAGGAGCGGCTGGCCAAGCTCGCCGGCGGCGTCGCCGAGATCAACGTGGGCGCCGCGACGGAGGTCGAGCTGAAGGAGAAGAAGGCCCGCGTCGAGGACGCGGTCCACGCGACGCGCGCGGCGGTCGAGGAGGGCATCCTCCCCGGCGGCGGCGTGGCGCTGCTCCGGGCCCAGAAGGTCCTCGAGGGCATCAAGGCCGACCACGACGTCATGGTCGGCATCGACATCGTGCGGCGCTCGCTCGAGGCCCCGATGCGCCAGATCGCGCTCAACACCGGCGTGGATCCCTCCATCGTGGTCCAGAAGGTCCGCGAGGGGAAGGACATCAACTACGGCTTCAACGCCCTGACCGAGGAGTACGGCGACATGCTCAAGGCGGGGGTCATCGACCCCGTCAAGGTCGTCCGCACCGCGCTCCAGAACGCCGCGTCCGTCTCCATCCTCCTGCTCACCACCGAAGCGGTCGTCTCCGAGATCCCCGAGAAGAAGGAGGGGATGCCGGGCGGCGGCGGCGGCGGAGGAGGCATGGGCGGAATGGGCGGAATGGGCGGCATGGGCGGAGGGATGGACTTCTAGCCCCGCCCGGGACTGGCCCCGAAGGGGCCCGTCCCCGGTTCTGACGTCTGTCCCCGGTTCTGACGTTCGGCGGATCAACGGCATCGCGGGGCGCGGCCTTCCGGCCGCGCCCCGTTCGATTCACCCCCCGGCCCTGCGGCGCCGGTTCCTCAGGAAGTCCACGAACACCGCCCCCCCGAGGTCGTCGGGGGAGGCGAAGTAGGCCTGGCCCTTGTTGGCCCGGGTGAGCTCCTCGACGAAGCGGCGCAGCGTCGGGTCCTCGGCGATCATGAAGGTGGTGATGGGGATGCGCTCGCGGCGGCAGAGGATCGCCTCCCGGATCGTCATGCGCACGATGTGCGGGTCGAGGCCGAAGGGGTTCTTGTAGACCATCCCGTTCTCGGTGAGCGCCGAGGGCTTCCCGTCGGTCACCATCACGATCCGCCTGTTCGGCAGGCGGCGGCGGCGCAGCAGCCGCCGCGCCATGCGGAGCCCCTCGCGGGTGTTCGTGTGGAAGGGGCCCGCGTTCACGTAGGGGAGGTCCGCCACCTTCACCGCCCGCGCCTCGTCGCCGAAGAGCACGCAGTCCAGCGTGTCCTTCGGGTAGCGCGTCTCGATGAGCTCCGCCAGCGCCATCGCCACCCGCTTGGCCGGCGTGATGCGGTCCTCCCCGTAGAGGATCATCGAGTGGGAGACGTCGAGCAGCAGCACCGTCGCGCAGGCGGCGTTGTGCTCGGTCTCGTGGACCCGGAAGTCGTCCTCCGCCAGGCGTATGTCGTCGATGCCGCCGCGGGCCAGCGCCTCGCGGAGCGTCCCCGTCCCGTCGATGGACGTGACGGCGTCGCCGAAGCGCCAGGCCCGCGTCTCGGGCAACCGCTCGCCCCCCTCGCCCGCGGAGGGCGTCCGGTGCTCGCCGAGGGGGCCACCGCGGAGGTTCCTGAACATCAGGTCGAGGGAGGATCGGCGGAGGTCGCGGAGCCCGCGGGGCGTGAGGTTCTTCCGGTTCCGCTCCACGCGGATGACGCCGGCCTTCTCGAGGGTGCCGGCGAAGCGCTCCAGGTCCACGTCGCGCCCGATGTACCCGCGGCGCTGCAGCTCCTTCATCCACTTCAGGGCCTCGTCCACGTCGCCGCCCGTGCGGAGGACCAGTTCGTCGAAGAGCCTCTTCAGGTCCTCCACCATCTTCAGGAGGGCCTGCACCTCGGGGTCCAGCCGGGAATACTCGAACCTCAATCCTCGCCGCCCATCCCCGCGAGCATCTCCTTCAGCATGTCCTTGAAGGACACGCGGCCGTCGAGGTCCTCCCTGGCGATGACCGAGCACTGGTGGAGGCCCTCGAGGGCCAGTTCCATGAGGAGGGTCTCGTCGGCGGGGGACTTCGGCGCGCCGTGGCGGCGGGCGAGGTCGAGGAGGCCCTCGACCCGCTCGAGGGCGGCGCGGTGGGCGGCCTCCGTCGTGTCGTCGGCGACCTCCGCCGTGTTCCCCGCGGCGAACCAGCGGGTCACCGGCCGGTAGCGGGCGTCCTCGGGCTCGGGGACCCCGGCCGCCTCGCCGCGGCGGCGCTTCCCGCCGCCGCGCTTCCCGTCCACCGGGGGGAAGCGGGACTCGAAGGCGCGGCGGACCGCCGCGCCGAGGACGCGCCGCGCCACGGCCTCGGTCCCCTGCTGCTCCCCCTCGTACACGAGCTCGAGCTTGCCGACGAGGGCCGGCACCGCGGCGAAGAGGTCGGCCACGCGGGCGACGACCTCCGCCTCGCCGGTGGCGATCCCCCGGCGCTCGGCGTTGCTGACGACGCACTCCATGGCGGAGATGGCCGCCCGCTGGCTGACGCCGCTGGCCGGGTCCACGAACTCGCTGCGGCGCGCCTCGAAGACGGCCTCCTCGACGGCGATCTCGAGGATCTCGGGGACGGCGACCTTCACCGGGCCCCCGCGGACGCTCCACGCCTCCTGGCGGGTGATCGCGAGGGAGTCGGCGGCGTTGCGGGGGTAGTGGGTGAGAACCTGGGAGTCGATGCGGTCCTTCAGCGGGGTGATGATGGAGCCGCGGTTGGTGTAGTCCTCGGGGTTGGCGCTGAAGACGACGAGCAGGTCGAGGGGGAGGCGGACGGGGAAGCCGCGGATCTGGAGGTCCCGCTCCTCGAGGATGTCGAGGAAGGCGACCTGGATGCGCGAGGGGAGGTCGGGGAGCTCGTTCACGGCGAAGATGCCGCGGTTGGTGCGGGGGACGATGCCGTAGGTGATCGACTCCTCGTCGGCGTAGGTGAGGCGGCGGGTGGCGGCCTTGATGGGGTCCACGTCGCCGACGAGGTCGGCCACCGTCACGTCGGGGGTGGCCAGCTTCTCGCGGTAGCGGTCGGCGGGGGCGAGCCACTCGACCTCGAGGGCGTCCCCCTTCTCCGCGGAGAGGCGGCGGCAGCGGCGGCAGGCGGGGGCGTAGGGGTCGTCGTGGATCTCGCAGCCGGCGACGGCCGGGAGCCACGGGTCGAGGAGCCCCGAGAGCCCGCGGAGCAGCCGCGACTTCGCCTGGCCGCGGAGGCCGAGCAGGATGAAGTCGTGGCGCGCGAGGATCGCGTTCTCGACGGCGGGCACGACGGTGCGCTCGAACCCGACGATGCCGGGGAAGAGCGGGGTGCCGGCGCGCTTCCGCGCGATGAGGTTGGCGCGGACCTCGTCCTTCACGGAGCGGGACGTCCATCCCGAGGCGCGGAGCGCGGCGACGGTGGCGGGGAGCGTCCCCGGGCCGGAGGCGGATGTGGGGGTCATGGTGGGGGGATTGTAGGGAGGAGGGACCAGGATCCTCCGTTCCCGGCACCGGGCCGGGTGGTTACCATCGCCGCGGGCGAGAGGAGGCCCCATGCCCCGGATTCCGCCGACCGTCGCCGCGATCGTGCTCCTGTTCCTGGCCCCCGCCTCCGCCGCCGCGCAGGACACTTCGGAGCGCGCCCTGCTGGAGGCCCGGGCGCTGCTCCGCACCGGGAAGGTCGAGGACCGCGTCGAGGCGATCCGGCGGCTCATCGAGCTCGACTCCGCGCCCGCCATCACCTGCCTCGAGGAGGCGATCCAGCGCAGCGCCTCCGAGATGGAGAAGCTCTCCAAGGAGGTGGACGCCCTCGACGAGAAGCTCGCCGACGCCGAGTGGGAGATGGACTTCGTCAGGGAGAGGTACCCCGTCCTCTACGCCGACGCCCGGACGAAGTACCTGACGGTCAAGAAGGAGTGGGACGCCCTCACGGCCGTGATGCGGGGGCACCTCGACATCTGCATCGACGGGTCGAAGAGCTTCGCGTCGTTCCGCAGCGCCGGCGCCGTGGACCGGATCGTCAAGGGCGCCACGTCCAGCACGAACCCCCTCGCCCGCCAGATGTACGTCCAGGCCCTCGGCGCCCCGGGCATGGAGCCCCGGATTCCGGTCCTCCTCGAGCTCCTGAAGGCGGGGGAGTCCCGGGTGCGGGCGGCGGCGGTGCGGAGCCTGCGCGGCTTCCGGCCCCGGAAGGACGTCCTGGAGGCCGTGCTCCCCCTTCTGAAGGACCGCTCCTGGGCGGTCCGCGTCGGTGCGGCCGAGGTCGTGGCGCGGATGCCGATCGAGATCGCGGTCCCCCACCTCGTCGAGGCCGTGGCCCGGGAGACCGGGGAGCCGGCCCTGCAGGTGGACTCCCTCCTCCGCTCCCTGACCGGCGTCTCCCTCGGGGCGCGGGGCCCCGCCTGGAAGCAGTGGTGGGAGAGGAACGGGGAGGCGGTCCGCGCCGGCGCCTGGCGGCGGCCCGACGAGCCCGGGGAGGGCGCCGGGGCGCCCGCGGACGACGCGGCGACGGAGGCGGCGTTCTTCCAGATCCCCGTCGAGTCGGACAACCTCGCCCTCGTGATGGACCTGTCGGGCTCCATGGGCGTGGAGATGAAGTCCGTGGACAAGCGGACGGCGGAGCTCCTGGAGAAGCACGGGTACGCGAAGAGCCGGCTGGCGGTGGCCCTCGTCCAGGCCTACCAGATGATCGAGGGGCTGCCCGCCGCCTCCCGGATCAACATCCTCACCTTCAGCGAGAAGGTGACCCGGTTCGGGTCCCGGGCCGCCCCGGCCACGATGTCGTTGAAGAAGAACGCCATCCAGTGGCTGAACACCCAGAAGACCGGCCGCATGACGAACATCTGGGACGCGCTGCGGCAGGGCTTCGGGGATCACATGGCCGCGGGCGGGGCGACGCGGTTCGACGAGCTGCCGGACACCATCATCTTCCTCACCGACGGGGTCCCGACGGCGGGGCGGTTCCGGGAGAAGGAGGAGCTCGCCGATCTCGTGGAGCTGTGGAACGCCTCGGCCGGCGTGGTGATCCACTGCGTGGGGATCGGGGAGGAGTTCGACGACGAGCTCCTCGGGACGCTGACCGCCGCCACGGGCGGATACTACATGGACACGCGGACGAACCGGATCCGCGGGAAGCGGATCCGGCCGGAGGTCCCCGAGGACCGGCGGTGCCCGATCTCCTCCGAGCTGGCCGCGACGGCGCTGCGGGACTACGAGTCCGCCGACGTGAGCGAGCGGAGGCTGATGATCCCCTGGCTCACGGCCCTCTGCTCGTGGACCGACGAGGGCCTGCCGATCCTCGCCAAGGGGCTCGACGACCCGGAGGAGGGGATGCCGGCGGCGGCCGCGGCGGGCCTGGCCTCCTGCGGCGCGAGGGCGGTGCCGTTCCTCTCCGCGGCCCTGTCGGGGGACGCGCCCGCCGGCGCCCTGGCCGCCGCACGGGCGCTGGGGGAGATGGGGGCGGCGGCGGCCGGGGCGATCCCCGCCCTGGAGAAGGCGGCGGCGGCGGGGGGGGACCTGGGCGCGGCGGCCACGGCCTCGCTCGCGAGGATCCGGGCGAAGCCGAAGGGGAAGTGAGGGCGGTGCGGGGGGCGGGGCCCTGTGGTACCCCCGTCAGGACTCGAACCTGAACCGCCGGCTTCGGAGGCCGGAACTCTATCCATTGAGCTACGGGGGCACCGGGCGTC
>CAZWGT010000188.1:0-1341 GCA_964633345.1 uncultured Planctomycetota bacterium | reverse complement strand
GTCCGGCTCCCGTGACCGCGTCCCTCCCAAGTCCTTCCGCCCCCGGCGGCGGGCATGAGTACGATCCCCCCTCCACCGCAAACTGGGAGGTCCACCACCGTGGCACGGAACGGCAACGACGAGAAGGTCGGCAGGAAGGGCGCGAAGGCGAAGGGCCGCATGGCCTTCGAGGACGTGGACCTGTTCGACCAGGCGCTGAGCCTCTTCGACCGGGCGGCCGACGTCATGGGCCTCGATCCCACGGTCCGCACCATCCTCCACCAGCCCAAGAACGAGATCATGGTGAACTTCCCCGTCCGCATGGACGACGGCGAGTATCGCCTGTTCAAGGGTTACCGCGTGCAGCACAACAACGCGCTGGGCCCGTACAAGGGCGGCCTGCGCTTCCACCACGACGTCCACCTCGACGACGTGAAGTCCCTCGCCTTCCTCATGACGATGAAGTGCTCGCTCGTCGGCGTGCCTGTCGGCGGGGGCAAGGGCGGGATCAAGGTTGATCCCTACAAGCACAGCAAGGCCGAGATGGAGCGCATCGTCCGCCGCTTCACCACCGCGATTGCTCATCAGATCGGCCCCGACTACGACATCCCCGCGCCCGACGTGGGCAGCAACGCCCAGCACATGGCGTGGATCGCCGACACCTACACCTTCCTCTCCGAGGTCGGCGGTCATCAGCCCGAGGCCGTCATCACCGGCAAGCCGGTGGAGTTCGGCGGCTCGCTCGGCCGTGAAAAGGCCACCGGCCAGGGCGTGGTCGACACGCTCATCGAGATGCTCCCCGAACTTAACATCGACATCAAGGGCTGCAAGGTCAGCATCCTGGGCTACGGCAACGTGGGATCGTGGACCGGCCGCATCCTCCAGGACCGTGGCGCGAAGATCATCGCCGTGATGGACCACACCGGCGCCATCGCCAACGACGGGGGCATCGATGCGTACGCCCTCGCGCAGCACTGCCAGAAGTTCGGCGGCGTCGGCGGCTTCAAGAACGCGGACAAGATCGACAAGGACGAGTTCTACCAGACCAAGGTTGATGTCTTCGTTCCCGCGGCCTTGGAGCAGATGATCCAGGAGCCGGAAGCCAAGATGCTCAACTGCAAGGTCGTCGCCGAGGGCGCCAACGCCCCGACGACGCCAGCCGGCGAGCGCGTCCTCGAGCAGCGCGGCATCGAAGTCCTCCCCGCCATCCTCTGCAACGCCGGTGGGGTCACCGTCTCGTACTTCGAGTGGGTCCAGAACAAGACCTGCAAGTCGTGGGACTTGGAGCAGGTCGACCACGAACTCAACAAGCACATGATCCGCGCCGCCGGCAAAGTCCGCGACGCCCGCAAGAAGTACAAG
>CAZWGT010000187.1:6392-7306 GCA_964633345.1 uncultured Planctomycetota bacterium | reverse complement strand
CTCGGCCGCGGGCACGCGCTGCTCGTCGGCGTCCCGGGACTGGCCAAGACCCTCCTCGTCTCCACCCTCTCCCGCACCCTCTCCCTCTCCTTCAACCGCATCCAGTTCACCCCCGACCTCATGCCCGCCGACATCACCGGCACCGAGGTCATCCAGGAGGACCGCGCGACGGGGACGCGCGAACTGAAGTTCCTGAAGGGCCCCGTCTTCGCCAACGTCGTCCTGGCCGACGAGATCAACCGCACCCCGCCCAAGACCCAGGCCGCGCTGCTGGAGGCCATGCAGGAGCACCAGGTCACCGCCGGGGGGCGCAAGCACACCCTCCAGGAGCCCTTCTTCGTGCTCGCCACCCAGAACCCCATCGAGCAGGAGGGCACCTACCCCCTCCCCGAGGCCCAGCTCGACCGCTTCATGTTCCTCGTCCGCGTCGAGTACCCCACGCAGGAGGAGGAGATGGAGATCGTGCGCCGCACGGCGGGCAACGCCGGGGCGGACGTGAAGGTCGCCCTCACCGGCGAGGAGATCCTGCGACTGCAGGCCATCGTCGCCCGCGTCCCCGTCCCCGATTCCGTCCTCGAGTACTGCCTCGGCCTCACCCGGCGCTCGCGGGTCAACTCCCCCGAGGCGCCGGACTTCGTCCGCGACTGGGTCTCCTGGGGGGCCGGGCCGCGCGCCTCCCAGTACCTCGTCATGGCCGGACGCGCCCGGGCCCTTCTCCAGGGCCGCACCCACGTCTCGACGGAGGACATCCGGGCCGTGGCGCATCCCGTGCTGCGCCACCGGATCCTCACCAACTTCTCGGCGGAGGCCGAAGGGGTCACGAGCGACGTCATCATCTCGCGGCTCCTGGACACGGTCCCCGCGCACCCCACCCCCACCCTCCCACCTCCCCCGTCGGCTCGCGACACGCGTGC
>CAZWGT010000187.1:280-6382 GCA_964633345.1 uncultured Planctomycetota bacterium | reverse complement strand
CCCTGAGCGATGGAAGACTCCCGCAGGTTCTTGGACCCGAAGGTCCTCAACCGCGTCTCTAGACTGGACCTCAGGGCCCGTCGGATCGTCGAGGGGTACGTCTCCGGACGCCACCGGAGCCCGTACAAGGGCTTCTCCGTGGAGTTCGCGGAGCACCGCGAGTACGCCGCGGGGGACGATCTGCGCTACCTCGACTGGAAGGTCTACGGCAAGTCGGACCGGCTCTACGTCAAGCAGTACGAGGAGGAGACCAACCTCGTCGCCACCGTCTGCCTCGACGTCTCCACGTCGATGCGCTACGAGGCGGCGGGCCGGCCGGAGGCGGAGGAGACCCTCTCCAAGAGCGACTACGCGGCCACCGTGGCGGCGGCGCTGTCCTACCTCGTCATCCACCAGCAGGACGCCGCCGCCCTGGTGCTCTTCGACGAGGACGTCCGCGAGGCGCTCCCCTCGGGGAGCCAGCCCGTCCACCTCCAGCGCATGCTCGCCCTCATGGACGGGTACGAGGGCGGCCCCCGCACCGATCTCGGGGCGGCGCTCGGCAAGGTCGCCGAGCAGGTGCGCCGCCGCGGCCTCGTCATCGTGATCTCCGACCTCCTCGACGACCCGGCGCGCGTGCTGTCGGGCCTGCGCCGCCTGCGCAGCCGCCGCCACGACGTCGTCGTCTTCCACGTGCTCGACCGGGACGAGGTCGAGTTCCCCTTCCAGAGGATGACCCGCTTCGAGGGGACCGAGGAGCCGATGCCGGAGCTCCTCTGCGACCCGCGGGGGCTGCGCGCCTCCTACCTCGAGGCCCTCGAGGGGTTCCGCCGCGCCGTCCGGGCCGGCTGCCTCGCGGAGCGCATCGACTACGTCCCCCTCGACACCGGAACCCCGCTCGACGTGGCGCTCTCCGGCTACCTCGCGCGGCGCGCCTCGGCGGTGAGGCGGTAGTGGGCTTCCTCCACCCCGGCCTGCTCGGCCTCCTCGGCCTCGGCGCCGTCCCCGTCGTCATCCACCTCCTCAACCGCCGCCGCTACCAGGTGGTGAAGTGGCCCGCCATGGCCTTCCTCCTCTCGGCCCAGGTGAAGACCCGCCAGCGCCTGCGGATGGAGAACCTCCTCCTCCTCCTCGTCCGCACCCTCATCGTGCTGCTGTTCGCCTTCGCCGCCTCCCGCCCGTTCCTCCCCTTGGCGGAGGCGCTGGCGGCGCTCGGCCCCGACCGCCGCCACCTCTACGTCGTGATCGACAACTCCGCCTCCATGGACTACCGCGAGGGGATGTCCTCGCTGCTGGAGCGCGCGGCGAAGGAGGCGCGGGACGCGGTGGACGGGATCCGGCCCGACGACCCCGTCACCCTGGTGCTGGGGTGCGACGAGATGCGGCGGAGGAACGGGCGCCCGGTGACCCTCCTCCGCGGCACGCGCGACCACGGGAAGGTGAAGGAGACCCTCTCCCGCCTCGTCACCGCGGGCCTCTCCGCGGGCCGCTTCGACCCGGCCGCCGCGCTCGCCGAGGTGGCCGCCGTCGCCGACCCGGCCGACGTCCGCCGCGTGCTCCTCGTGCTCTCCGACTTCCAGCAGTCCGACTGGGCCCCCGCCGGCGCCCCCGCGGCGGAGGGGGAGGACGCCGCCGCGGGCGCGACCCGCGCCATCCGGACCCAGCTCGACCGGCTCGAGGGGATGCGCTTCGAGCTGCCCGGCGCCTTCCGGTTCCTCGGCGGCCCCGACCCGGTGGACGTCGCCGTGCTCTCCGTCGGCCCCGCCGACGGCCGGGCCCCGGCCGAGGGCCGCCCCCTCTCCTTCGAGGTCGTCGTCGGCAACAACGGCCCCGCCCCCGCCTCGGCGGAGGTCCGCTTCTCCGTGGACGGCGCCGAGATCGGGACCCGCCGCGTCGCCCTCCGGGGCCGCCCGTCCCGCAGTCCCGGGCCCGAGACCGCCCGCGCCTCCTTCCAGTGGACCGGCGCCGCCGGGAACCACTTCGCCGAGGCGGCGGTCACCTTCCCCGGGGACGGGCTGGCCGCCAACAGCGTCCGCCGCCACGCCTTCGCGGTGCGGGAGCGGATCCGCACCCTCCTCGTGGACGGGGACCCCGCGCCCTCCGGGGACCGCTTCCCCGAGACGGGGCTCCTCGAGACGATCCTCTCCCTGCGCTCGGGGGTCGCCGCCGCCGACGTCACCGTCCTCCCCTCGGACGAGCTCGCCCGCGCCGGGCCCCTCGCGAAACGCCTCGGGGCGGCGGACGTCGTCGTGCTGGCCAACGTGGACCGCGTCCCCGACGGGGCCTGGGACGCCCTCGCCTCCTTCGTGAAGGGGGGCGGCGGGCTCTTCGTCTTCCTGGGCGACCGCGTGGACCCCTCCTTCTGGAACGAGGCCTGCCGCCGCCCCACGACGGCCGACCTCCTCCCGGCGCGCCTGCCGGCCCGGCCCGTGGTGCGCCCCGACGCCCCGGCGTCGCTGGACCTCGGCGCCTCGTCCCACCCCGCGCTCCGGGACCTGACCGACCCGCGCGCCGGCTCCGTCTTCGAGCCCCCCCTCGTCTCCGGCTGGTGGCCGGTGCAGGAGCCCGCCGAGGGGACCGAGGTGCTGCTGCGCCTCGGCGACCTCCCCCGGTCCCCCTGGCTCCTCGAGCGGCGGTTCGGCCGCGGCCGCGTGCTCCTGTGCACCTCCTCGGCCGACCTCGACTGGACGGGGATGAGCCTCTTCTTCGCCCCCTTCGTGCAGGAGACCGTCTCCTACCTCGCCTCCTCCGGGGCGGAGCGGAGGGACATCCTGGTGCACGAGCCCCTCGTGGCCGAGGTCCCCCCCCCCGCGGAGGCCTCGAAGTTCCAGGTGGTGGACCCCGCGGGGCAGGCCTTCCCGGACCTGGAGTCCTCGGCGCGGCCCGACGGGGGCCCCCACCTCCTCACCTTCGCCGACACGGGACGGGCGGGGATCTACTTCGTCCGCTGGACGCGGTCGGACGGGGCGGGCGCCTCCTCCGGGGATCGCGGCGTCCCCTTCGCCGCGGACATCGCCCCCCCGGAGGCCGACATCGCGCGCCTGAGGCCCGAGGCCCTCGCGGAGCGGTTCCAGAAGCGGGGCCTCGGGGGCGCCGGCCCGGGCGAGGCGTCGGCGAAGGTCCGGGAGCGCGAGGCGGCCCGCGGGGACCTCACGGGCCTGGCCGTGGGCCTCGGGCTCCTGATGGTCGTGGCGGAGATGTTCCTCGCCTCCTTCTTCGGGAGGAGGCGGCGGTGATCGGCCCCCTCTCCGCCGGCTCGCTGCGCTGGGAGTCCCTGCCCCCGTCCTGGGCGCTCGCCCTGGTGATCCTGCCCGCGTCCGTCCTCCTCGTGTGGGCGGCCTACCGCCGCGAGGACCTCTCCCGCGGGAAGCGCGCGGCGCTGGCGGGGATCCGGCTCCTCACCGTGCTGGCGGCCGTGGCGCTGCTGTTCGGCCCCTACATCGAGCGCACGATCACGAAGAAGGTCCGCTCCCACGTCCTGCTCCTCGTGGACGTCTCCGCGAGCATGGCCATCGCCGACGAGACGGACCCGAAGGCCGCCGCCGCCCTGGCCGCCGCGACGGGCCTTCCCGAGCGGGACCTCGGGCGGACCCCGCGCCTGGACCTCGCCCGGCGGGCCCTGACCCGCGGCGGGGACTCCTCGGTCCTCGAGGCGCTCCGGCGGAAGTTCATCCTCCACGTCTACTCCTTCTCCTCGGAGCCGCGCACCGCGTGGAACGAGGACGAGACCCGCGACGGCCCACCCGCCGGCGGCGCCGCCGGGAACGGGGGCCCCGGGGGCCCGGCCGCCGCCCTCGAGGCGCTGCGGCCCGACGGGACCTCCACGCGCCTGGGGGACTCGGCGATGGCGGCGCTGGAGGACTTCCGCCTGCGCGACGAGCCGGTGGCGGGCGTGATCGTCGTGAGCGACGGGCGCCAGACCTCGGGCACGCGCTCCCCCCGCGAGGCCGGGGAGCACGCCCGCAACTTCGTCCCGAGGGGCAGCGCCGGGGAGCGCGGCGTCCCCGTGGTCGCGGTCGTCGCCGGGGATCCCTCCTCCTCCCGCAACGTCCAGGTCCGCAACCTCGTCGCCCCCGAGGTCGTGCTGGCGCGGGACGACGCCTCCTTCGAGTTCAACGTGGCGGAGAAGGGCTTCGACGGGGAGGTCGGCGTTCTCCGGATGATGTTCGTCGACCCGAAGGGGGAGAACGTCACCCTCGTGCCGGGCGAGGTGACGCTCCGCCCCGACGCGGCCGGCGTCGCCGTCCGGGCCCGCCACCGGTTCGACCGCCCCGGCGTCTTCCGCCTCCGCATCGGCGTCCCCCCCCTCCCGGGGGAGCGGGTCGTCGAGGACAACTGGGTCGACCACCAGATCCGCGTCGTGGACCGCAAGGTCAAGGTCCTCTACGTGGACGGCCGCCCCCGCCGCGAGTGGGAGTTCCTCCAGCGGGCCCTCACCCGGGACTCGGAGACGATGCTCGTCCACACCCTCCAGCTGGAGAGCGCCCGCGGGGTCCCCCAGCCGAGGACCGACGCGCCGGGCTGGATCCCGCTCCCGGAGAACCGCTTCCCCGCCACCCGCTCGGCGCTCTTCGAGTACGACGTCGTGATCCTCGGCGACGCCGACTGGAGGAGGTTCGCCGACACGCCCGCGGAGCAGGAGCAGTGCCTGACGAACCTCCGGGACTTCGTCGAGGCCGGGGGCGGACTCCTCCTCGTCGCGGGGGAGTTCCACATGCCCCTGGAGTACCGGCGCACGAGGCTGGCCGAGGCCTTCCCCGTGATCGTGGACGCCGACGAGCCGGCCCGCACCCGCGGCCGCCTCGGCGAGGCCTTCCACCCCCGCCTCACGCCGGAGGGCCGGGAGAGCCCGCTGCTGCGCATCGACGACGACCCCGAGCGCTCCCGGCTCCTCTGGGAGACCGTCGCCCGCTGGGGACAGTGGTGGTACTTCCCGGCGCTGCGCGCCGCGGCCGGGGCGAGGGTGCTGGCGGTCCACGGGAAGGGGTTCGAGGAGGCCGAGGCCGGCGGCGCCGGCGTCCACGGGAACCGCTACGGCCCCCACGTCCTCCTGGCGACGAAGTCCTTCGGCCTCGGGCGCACCCTCTGGATCGGCATGGACGAGCTGTGGCGCATGCGCTACGGCGTCGGCGACCAGTTCTACTACGCGTTCTACGCCAAGGCCGTGCGCTACCTCGCGTCCTACCGGCTCCTCGGCGGCAACCGGCGCGTGAAGGTGCACCCCGAGCGCCAGGTCTACTACATCGACGAGCCCGTGGGGATCCTCGCCCACGTCGTCGGCGAGGACTACCGCCCCCCCTCGCCCGGGGAGAAGCCCTCCGTCGCGGCGGTGGTCACCTGGCCCGACCGCACGGAGCATCCCCTCGACCTCCTCCCGGTCCCGAGGCCCGAGGGCGAGGACCCCGACGGCGTCTACCGCGGGACCTTCGTGCCCTCCGCCCCGGGCACCTACTCCGTCGCCCCCGACCCGAAGGAGGTCCCGGGGGAGGAGCCGGAGCCGAAGTCCTTCGTCGTGCAGTCCTCGGCCGAGGAGCAGAAGGACCCCGGCGTGGACCTCGAGGCCCTGGAGTCCATGGCCGCCGCCTCCTCGGGGGGGAAGGTCCTCGAACTGGCGAAGGTCGCCGAGCTCCCCGACGCCTTCCGCGCCCGGGACTTCCACGTCCCCGTCGAGGCCCGCCCCGACCCCCTCACCGACCGCTGGTGGGTCCCCGTGATCCTGACCCTGCTCCTGGCCGCCGAGTGGATGCTGCGCAAGAGGTGGAGGCTCCTGTGACGGGCCGCGCCGCCGCCCTCCTGCTGCTGGCCGCGGCCGCCCCGGCCCCGGGCTTCGGCACGTGGTCGGTCGAGGATTCCCCCGAGGTCCGGGCCCGCATCGACGAGGCCGACCGGCTGCTGCGCCGGGGGCTCCGGGAACAGGCGGTCCCGATCCTCCAGGAGATCCTCGACGGCTGGCCCGACCACCTCGTCGGCGACCCGAAGGACCCGCTCCGGTTCGAGGGGGCGCGGGAGGCGGTCCTGCGGACCCTCCGCGAGGGGCCCCCGGAGACCCGCCTGGCCTACGAGCGGTTCGCCTCCCCCCGTGCGGAGGCCGCCCTGCAGCGGGGGGCCCGCACCGCGGACGCC
>CAZWGT010000187.1:0-270 GCA_964633345.1 uncultured Planctomycetota bacterium | reverse complement strand
CCCTCGACCGGGACGCGCTGCGCTACGGCGCCGCCGGCGCGGCGGGGGCGCGCCTGCTCCTGGCGGCCGCCGACCTCCGCCTCGCCCGCGGGGAGCCGGGACCGGCCGCCGCCTCCCTCCGCGTCCTCCTCCGGATCCACGCCGGGGAGCCGGCCGCCGGCCCCGCCGCCGCGGCCGGCGCCGCCCGGGCCCTGGCCCGCTCCGGGGACCGCGCCGGGGGCCTCCCCCACCCGGGGGAGGGGGTGGGGGCGGCGGGGGAGCCGGTGGGGG
>CAZWGT010000186.1:0-7313 GCA_964633345.1 uncultured Planctomycetota bacterium | reverse complement strand
CCCCGTAGGAGAAGCCCGTCGGGGCCTTGCCCGGGGAGGGCCGGTTCAGCACCCGGTCGTGGAGGAAGGACGCGAGGAGGAAGACGCTCACCCCCAGGGCGGCGCCGACGAGGAGGCCCGCCAGGGGGCCGGGGCGGCGGGGGGAGCCGCCCCCGCCTTCCCGTCCGGCCCACGTCCGCGGTCCGTCCACCGCCCCCTCCGGCCCCCGCCGAGGCGCGGGCCTACTTGCCGCCGCCGGCGTCGGGGGGGTCCGCCCAGGTCCTGGGGTTCTTCCCGCCGCCCTCGTCCTTGTTGTTCAGCCACTTGCGGAACTCCGGCGGCTTCGTGAAGTTCTGCTTCGAGAGCTTCGCCATGGCGTCGATGATCTCGGTCCCCCAGATGTTCCAGGACCGCTTGGCGTTGTTGTCGTTCGCCTCGCTCTTGGAGAAGGTCCCCTCGGAGCGCTTGAGGAGCTCCTCGAAGAGGTCGCGGCGGATGGCGCCCGGGGCCTTGGCGTAGCCCCCGATGGCCCGTGCGACGTCGCCGACGAACTCGTCCTTTCCCTTGAGGAGGTCCATCAGGAATTTCACGTCCCCGGGCTTGGTGCTGGCGAGCTTCCCGAGCCCCGCGAGGCCGGCCCGGGCGACGTTGGAGATAACGGTCTTCTGGTTGAGGGAGAAGTCCACGAGGTACCGCAGCAGCCCCACGGCGGACTCCCCGCCCATGTCCGCGAGGGCCTTGCAGGCCGCCTCGAGATAGGCCTCGCGCCCCCGCTGCTTGATGACCTTCGCCGAGAAGGTCTTCATGATCGCGCCCTTCTCGGCCTCGCCCACCTTCGGGTCGAGGTACCAGACCTTCATCTTCTCGAGGCCGCCGATGGCGTCCTCGTCGGTCATCTTGGCGAGCATCTCCTCGTACTGCTTGAGGAAGGCCCTGATCTCCTCCGCCTTCAGCTCCTCGGGGGTCTTGACCTTCTCCGGCGGCTTCACGGGGGGATCCTGGGGGGCGGCCCCGGCGGGGGGGGACGCGGCGCCGAGGAGGGCGAGGCCGAGGACGAGGTCGCGGATGCGCGGGATTCTGGGGTGGATCAAGGAAGCCTCCTCCGGGTGCGCCGGTGCCAGCCGACCCCGATTCTAGCCCATTCCTCCCCTGCCCGGGCAACTCCCGGGGGGCCCGCTCAGGCCGGCCCGCTCCCCAGGGCCCGCGCCAGGGCCACGCCCTTGTCCACGGTCTCCGCCCACTCCGCCTCCGGGTCGCTGTCGGCGGTGATCCCGCCGCCGACTCCGAAGTGCACGCGGTCCCCGTCCACCACCAGCGTCCGGATGAGGATGGAGAGGTGGGCCGCCCCGTCGGGGCCGAACCAGCCGGCCGAGCCGGTGTAGGGGCCCCGGCGCACGGGCTCGAGCTCCTCGATGATCTCCATGGCCCGGATCTTCGGCGCCCCCGTCACGGAGCCCCCGGGGAACAGCGCCCGGACGAGGTCCCCGGGCCCCGTCCCCGGGCGAAGGCGCGCCTCCACCTCGGCCACGGTGTGGAGGACCGTCGGATGCTCCTCGACGAGCCTCGCCTCGGCCACGCGGACCCCGCCCCACGCGGCGACGCGGCCGAGGTCGTTGCGCGCGAGGTCCACGATCATCGCCAGCTCCGCGGCGTCCTTCTCCGAGGCCAGCAGGTCGGCCCGGGCGGCGGCGTCGGCGGACCTCTCCCCGGTGCGGGGGCGGGTCCCCTTGATGGGCCGCGTCCGGGCGAGGCCGTCGCGCGCCTCGACGAGGAGTTCCGGGGAGGAGGAGAGGACCCACCGCCCCCCGCCGCAGGAGACCACCGCCCCCCGGGGGGCGGGGTTCGCGGCCCGCAGCCGGAGGGCGGCCTCGACCGGGGGGACGGCGAGGGTCCCCTCGACGCGGCGGGCGAGGTTCACCTGGAAGATGTCGCCGGCCCCGACGTACCCGACGCAGCGGGCGACGGCGGCGACGTGGGCCGCGCGCCCGACGTTCGAGGCGAGGGGCCCCGCCAGCGCCGGGCCGTCGTCCCGCGGCGGGGCCGCGGCCCGGGCGAGGGCCGCCAGACGCCGCCCGAGGGGGACGAGATCCTCCTCCCCCGTCCCCACCAGGCGCGTCCGCGCGCCCCCCTCCTCCACCGCGATCGCGAACCGGTAGAGGCCGCCCGCGAGGTCCGGCCACCGCTCGTCCCGGGCCGTCGCCGGCAGGCGCTCGAAGCGGCGGCCGAGGTCGTAGGACAGGACCCCCGCCCACCCCCCGAAGAAGGGCGCGGGGGGATCCCCCTCGATGCCGGGCGGCTCGTAGTCGAGCGGGGAGCCGGGGAGCGGGTCGAAGGAGAGGTAGGACGCGGGCCTCCCGGCGGCGTCGGGCCGGTCGAAGAGGACGAGCCCCCGCTCCCCGGCGAGCAGGCGCAGCCACTCCTCCGCGGGGCGCCCGGGCGGGAGATCCAGGGAGACGGGTCGGAGGGGGCGGGCCACGGCGGCAGTCTACTTCGCCCGCGGGTGGGCCTTGTCGTAGACCTCGCGGAGCCTCGTCGCGGAGACGTGGGTGTAGATCTGGGTGGTGGCGAGGTTCTTGTGGCCGAGGAGCTCCTGCACGCTGCGCAGGTCGGCGCCGGCGTCGAGGAGGTGGGTGGCGAAGGAGTGGCGGATCTTGTGGGGGGAGACGCGCGGGTCGAGGCCCGCCTCGACGAGGCGCCGCGCGAGGATGCGCTGGATCCCGCGGGTGGAGAGGCGGCCGCCGTCCTTGTTCTCGAAGAGGGCGCCGTCCCCGCCCCCGGCCCCGCGGCGCTTCTTCGCGGCGATGTAGGCGCGCAGGGCCTCGACGGCGAAGGAGCCGAGGCCCGCGAGCCTCTCGCGCCGCCCCTTGCCGAGGACGCGGGCGACCCCGGCCCGGAGATCCAGATCCCCCTCGTCGAGGGCGGCCAGCTCGCTGACGCGCACCCCGCTGGAGTAGAGGGTCTCGAGGAGCGCGCGGTCGCGGACCTCGGGGAGTCCGTCCCCCTTCGGCGCGGCGAGGAGGCGGTCGACCTCCTCCTTCGAGAGGAACACGGGGAGCTTCCGCTCCTTCTTCGGGGAGTGGAGGCCGGCCGCCGGGTCCTCGTCCACGAGCCCCTCGCGGTGGAGCCACTTGAACATCGACCGCGCCGCGGCGAGCTTGCGGGCCAGCGTCGCCCGGGCGCTCCCCGCCTCGCGGATCTCCCCCAGCCACGCGCGGAGATCCAGGTGGGTCACCTTCCCCGGATCGAGGGTGCCCCGCTTCTCGAGGAAGTCGGCCAGCTGCAGCAGGTCGGTCCCGTAGGCGGCCAGGGAGTGCCGGGAGAGGTTGCGCACCGTGCGCAGGTAGCCGACGAACTGCTCCACCGCCTCGGGCACGTCCTCCGGGCGGGATCGGGTGGCGCTCACGACGGGAGGGTATCGCGCGGCGGCACCGAACCCGACCCGAAACCGCCGGGACCGCCGCGGACCGTCGAGAACGGAGGAAACGTCCCCTGCCGGGGGCGGGCCGAGTCCGTTCGGTCGGCGGGGGGCCCTCGCGGCGGCGCCACCCATGGGTCCGCGATCCGCCCGATCGGTTCTCCGCCTCGGGCGCCGTCCCGGCACCCTTCCGTTGACGTGGGAAACCGCCCGGGAGGGGAGCGTCCGCGCAGCGGACGACTCACCTCCCGGGCGGAAGCCGTCCCTCTCCCCCCGGGTTACGATCCCCCCCCGTGACCCAGCGCCAGCTCATCGACCGCCTCCGCCCCTTCTTCGTCGAGCTCGAATCCCGCGTCGAGCGGCGCGTCCCCGGTTCCAGCGGCGGCGTTTCCGAGGGAAGCGTGAAGCACCACGGCGATGTCTGGAGCCAGTTGACCCTGGAGTTCATCCCCTCGGGCGACGCGCCCCTGCTGTGGGTGATGGCCTACGCCAAGGCCGAGGATCCCCTGCTCCATGTCCTCGTGGAGTTCGGCCGCGACGAGAAGGTCCTCGGGGAGTTCGCCCCCGGCCCGGCTCCCCTCGGGGGGGACCCGTCCCTGGCCGCGGCGCTGGCGGACTCCGTCGGGGCGTTCCTCCTCGAACAGGAGGATCGCATCGTCGCCGGCCTGGCGCCGCCGGGGCGCTGAGCGCTACTTCGACCGCGACGGGCTCCCCCCCCACATCGGCCAGCCGTCGGCCGAGGGGTCGGGCAGGTCGAAGGCCAGGAGCAGTCCGTCCGACGTGCCGAGGTAGGCGCGGCCCCGCCAGACCGAGGGGCTCGCCGCCGGGACGAGGGGGTTCCCGGCCCGCGTCAGGCGCACCTCGAACCGGCGCGCCCCGGTGGCGGGATCGATGCCGAGGATCCGGCCGTCCCGCGTCGCCTGGACGAACATCGTGCCGGCGGCCACCGGCGCCCCGACCGGGGGCGCGCCCAGCGCGACGCGCCGCGGCTCCCCGGCCGCGACGCCGCGGAGCACGAGGTCGCCGCCCGCCGTCATCGCCACGACGTCCCCGAGAACGCAGGGCCGGGGGCCTTCGTAGCCGAAGGAGGCGTACGCGGATCCGCTCCCGAGGGGGATCGGCGGCGGGGGCGGCGCCGGGACGCCGCGGCGGCCCTTGTTGGGCCCGCCGAGCCCGGCGCCCGGGCTCGCGGGCGGGACCGGCGGCGCCACGGGCCTTCCGGCCCCTCCGGCCTTCGGCGCGGGATCCCCTCCCGGCGCGAGGCCCTTCCCGTCGTCGCGGGGCGTGGCCACGGCCCGGTCGTCGGGGGTCCCTGTCCTGCGGTCGAGGCGGACGAGGTCGGGATTCGCCGGGTCGCCGCACGCCACGAGGAGGCGATCCTCCGTCGGCCACGGTGCGGCCAGGGCCTTCACGTCGCGCTTCCACAGCTCCTTCCCGTCGCGGTCCATGGCGACGACCGTCCCGTCGCCGAGGGCGAGGAAGAGCCGGTCCCCGGAGGCGACGGGGGCGGTGATGGCGTCGGCCGGCAGCGGGACCCGGAAGACGAGGCCCCCGCTGCGCGCCGCGTAGGCCTCGAGCTTGAATCCCCCGCCGTCGGCGGGGCCGGTGACGTAGACGCGGTCCCCGAGGACCGCCGGGGTGCTGTTCACGGCGTGGGCGACCAGCTTCGACCAGCCGCGCTCCCCGGTGCGGGCCTCGACGTCGTAGAGCGTGCAGGACTGGGTGTTGAAGTAGACGTGCCCGGAGCTGACGGCGGGCGCGGTGGGCTGGGAGTCGTCCACCCTCGAGGACCAGAGGCGGCTCCCGTCGAGGGCGTCGAAGGCCCGCATCTCCACGACGTCGCCCGCGTAGACGCGGGTCCCGTCGACGGCGGGCGTGAGGACGGGGAAGCCGCCGACGCGGACGGCGTACCCCTGGAGGTCCCCGGCCTCGAGGGCCACGGGCTTCGTGGACTTCGCCGGGACGTCGGGGACGCGGATCTCGACGACGGGGTGATCCGCGGCGGCGGGCGCCGGGGCGCCGGACTCCGCCCGGGCGCCTCCCGCGACGGCGAGGGCCCCGACGACGGCGAATCCCGCGAACCGGGCGATGCCGGCCTTGTCCCGCATGGCGCACCTCCGGGGGCATTGTCGCGCCGGGGGCCCCGGCGTCAAGGGGGAGGCGGGAATCCGGAGGGGGCGGCCGCGGTGGTAGCCCTGACGGGATTCGAACCCGTGTCTCCACCTTGAAAGGGTGATGTCCTGGGCCGGGCTGGACGACAGGGCCACCGGCGGCCGGACAAGGGTAACCGAGGAAGGCGCCGCCGGGGCCATCCCGGCGGAGAGCTCCCCCGCCGCATCCGCCTCCCCCCCGCCGCCGCGACCGTACAATCCCCCCCTCCATGAAACGGACCAGCGCGGGGGCGGTGTTCCTCACCGTGGTGGTCGATCTCATCGGCTTCGGCATCGTGCTGCCGCTGCTGCCCCTCTACGCGACGGACTTCGACGCCAATCGATTCGAGCTCGGCGCACTCATGGCGTCCTTCTCCGCCATGCAGTTCCTCTTCGCGCCGGTCTGGGGGCGCATCTCCGACCGGATCGGCCGCCGCCCCGTCCTGCTCATCGGCCTGGCCGGCAGCGTCCTCTTCTACACCGTCTTCGGATTCGCCGACTCCGTGCCGATGCTCTTCGTGGCCCGCATCGGCGCCGGCATCTGCGGCGCCACGATCTCGACCTCGGCCGCCTACATCGCCGACGTCACGCTGCCCGAACAGCGCACCCGCGGGATGGCCCTCATCGGCGCCGCCTTCGGCATCGGGTTCACCATCGGCCCCGTCCTCGGACTGATGGCCGCCCACGTCGGCGAGGTCCTCGAGAAGGAGGGCTCCCTCTCCCACCCCTGGTCCCGGGCCCTGCCGGGACTCCTGGCGGCCCTCGTGTCGCTGGCCTCCTTCCTCTGGACCTACGTGTCCCTCGGCGAACCGGCCCGCCACGAGACGAGGGAGCGGAAGCTCTTCGATCTGTCCGCCCTCCGTGGAGCCCGTTCCCCCCGCGCCGTGGTCCTGCTCCTCGGATTCTCCCTGCTGTCCGTGCTGGCCTTCTCCACCCTCGAGACCACCGTGATGCTGATGCTGGTGGACCGGTTCCACATGGACAAGCCCGACTCGGGCAAGGTCATGGGGTTCATCGGCGTGACCCTGGCCCTCTCCCAGGGCGTCCTGATCCGGAGGATCGCCGGTCCCATCGGCGAGAGGATGCTGGTCCGAGCCGGCTTCTTCCTGATGGCGGCGGGCCTCGGGAGCCTGGCGTTCAGCGACGGACTCCTCCCGCTCCACGCGGCGCTGGCGGTCTCCGTGCTCGGTTTCGCCGCCGTGACCCCCGCGCTGTCCTCCCTCGTCTCCCGGCAGGCCTCGCCGTCCCACCAGGGGGCCATCATGGGACTCGCCCAGAGCGCCTCGGCGATGGGGCGCATCCTGGGCCCCCTGATGGGGAGCTTCCTCTACTACCCCCACGACGAGGCGGGCAGGGTCCTCCTGTCCGTGGGCCTGCCCCTGCTCGGGACGACGGACCACCACCGACTGCCCTACCTCGTGGGGGCGGCGATGGCGGCGGGGCTCGCCGCGGCCGCGCTGGCGGTGCTGCCCGCGCCGCCGCCCGTCGATCCTCCCCCGGCCGGGTGATTGGTGCGGGCGGAGGGAATTGAACCCTCAACCACTGGCTTAAAAGGCCGTACAAGCCCGATTCCCGCACGTCCTCCGTTGACCGGGTATACTCCCCTCCGTCCCGGTTCTCATAGGGAGAATCGGAGGACACAGGCGGACAAGCCTCTACGGGAGCCCCGGACGAAACTAGGGTGCCACACAGGGTGCCACAGGGTTTCGGGGTGCCACAGAGGGTGCCACAAATCGGGAGGGCCCCATGGCGAAGAAGAAGCGGCGGAT
>CAZWGT010000185.1:0-7346 GCA_964633345.1 uncultured Planctomycetota bacterium | reverse complement strand
CGAAGCGGGCGACGACGGCGTGGGCGGAGGCGCGGCGCGCGGACGCGGGCAGCCCCGTCCAGCGGCGGGGGAGGAGCCCGGCGCGGGCGAGGGCGAGGCGTCGGACCTCCTTCGGCGCGAGCCGTTCCATGGTCCCATCCTCCCCGCGGGGCCGCGCCGGCGCTACGCTGATCGGACATGAAGTTCGCGGCCATCCTCCGCCAGCGCTGTCCCCGGTGCCTCCGCGGCGCCGTGTTCGGGGGATTCGTGCGGATGAACCCGTCCTGCCCGGGCTGCGGCCTGCGCTTCGAGCGGGAGGGGGGGTACTTCCTCGGGGCGATGTACTACTCCTACGCGGTGGCCATCGCGGCGTGCGCACCGATCGCCCTTCTCGGATGGTGGGCGGGCTGGTCCACGCTCTCCATCGGGATCGCGGGGACGGCGGCCATGGTGCTGGTCGCCCCCTTCGGGTTCCGGATCTCGCGCGTGCTCTGGCTCCACATGGACCAGGCCTTCGACCCGCGGTAGCGTTCAGTCGCGGTCGACGGCGACGCCGAGGAACCGGGGGCCGCGCCGGCACGTCCAGGTCCTTCCGTTGCCCCACTCCCCCGGCCCGCCCCGGTACTCGTCCCGCCCCCCGCCGTCGAGGAAGACGCCGAGGGTGTCGAGGTCGTCGCGGAAGGAGCGCATGGGGTCGTAGCGGGTGGATGTGCCCAGCGGCGGCGTGTCGGGCCACCCCTCCCCCTCGCCCGTGCGGAGCGAGGTTGCGTCGTAGAGGTCGTCGCCGCGCCGGTCGTAGAGGACGGCGATGCTGCCGAGGTCGGCGGAACCCCCGCAGTGGGAGCGGAGGTGGTAGCGGTCGTTGCCGTCCCCGTCCACGCTCACGCCGATGGAGCCGTCGCGGGCGTGGCCCTGGTACTGGTTGACGGCCGTGTCGTTGCCGACGTTGTAGGCGTCGTCGCCGGAGAGGTCCACCTGCACGCCGAGGGCGAAGTGGGCCGCGGCGCCGAGGGAGTACTTGCCGTCGTGGTAGGTGTCGTCCCCGCCGAGGTCCTCGAGGATCCCGCAGGCCCACCAGTAGCCGGCCCCGTGGCTCCACGCGCCGGCGCGGTAGGAGTCGTCCCCCGCCCCGTCCACGAGGACGCCGAAGCCCCCGGCCATGGAGTGCCCGTCGCCGAGGTCGGCGCGGCGGCCCTGGCCGACGCCCTGGGCCATCGACACCGTCTGGCCGAGGTAGAGGTCGGAGCGGTTCCCGTCGTCCCGGGCGAGGTATGTATCATTGCCTGATACATCCAGCAGGATCCCCGCGCCGAGGGTCGCGCCGTAGCCCTGGCCCTCGTAGCCGATCACGTACCGGTCGTCGCCGGCGAGATCGATGAGGGCCCCGACCCCGGCGTACCCGCACCCCTGCCCCCAGTGGGTGGCCGTCTCGTAGACGTCGTTCCCGGCGGCGTCGAAGAGGAGTCCCGTCCCGAACCAGGCGCAGCCGAGGCCGGACTCCTTCGACCGGTAGGTGTCGTTCCCCGCCATGTCGAAGACCGCGCCGATGCCGAAGAGCCCGCAGGCCAGGGTGCCGGGATGGCCGCCGTCGTCCCACGCGTCGTCGCCGCCGAGGTCCACCGCGAACTGGACGACGTGGCGCCCCTTCGGCCCGAACGACCAGCGGTCGTTGCCGCCGAGGTCGAGGAGGATCTCGCTCAGCCCCGAGCGCACGTCGTCCCCGGTCCCCATGATGGAGATGTTCCCCCAATGGGTGAAGAGGAGTAGACGTTCGAACCCGGCCGGAACGGGGTGCTTCTCCGCGTTCCTGTACTCTTCGAGCGCCTGTTGCACGCGGGCCAGGGCGAGAACCGAGCCGAAGGCGAGGTACTTCCGATCCGCGGCGTCCAGCGCGGCCAGGGACTCCTCGCGGAGGCAGACCATCTGCCCCATGCGCTCTTCGACGAGCGGGGCCACGGCGAGGGCATAGGGGTCCTTCTCCGCGCCACCGACCTTGCCGAAGGCCCTGTCCATCCACGGATAGGCCTCGGCCCTGGCCAGGAGGAGACGGACGACGAGACGCTGGACCTCGGGCGGGAGGGAAAGGAAGGCCGCGCGATCCTCGGCTTCCATGCCGCCCCTGTTGAGGGTGCGGCGGTTGGACGTGGAGACGGCGACGAGGGCATCCAGGACCTTCTCCGGCGGGGAGTCGTCCTGGACTCCCTCGATGATCTCGATCCCCTGGATCCCCCACCCCTTCACGTCCGGCAGCGGGAGCATCCTCCCCGCGACGGCGTCGGTGAGACCGTAGGCGATCTGGACGACCTCGTCGGGCCTGGCCGCCGCGGCGACGAGTCGATCGGCGAGGCTGCCGGAGAACCGGGGCAGGTTCCGAGCGTCGCGGAAGAGGTTGTCCACCGCGGGGAGGACGTGCTTCCGCCCCCCGGTGTAGAAGGCCATCTGGTCGGAGTCGTAGCCGAGGCGCGCCCCCGGACGGCCGAGGCCCTCGCGGGCGAGGTCCCAGAGATCCGGGGGGATCTCGAGGCCGGCGCGGCCGGGGATCGCGGGGGCCTCGGCCGGCGGGACCGGAGCCGGGGAGGGAGCCGCCGCCGCGCATCCCGCCGCCAGCGCCGCGAGAATCCAGGCTTGTCGCACGGTCAAACCTCCATCGGGGCTTCGCCGGGTCTTGACGGCCATCGTTCTACTCCCGCGGACCCCCCGGCGTTATGCTGGAACCGCGTTGCTGGAAGCGACGCCCCCGAAACCTCCCCGAGGATTCCCGCCATGATCTGGGTCGTCCTCACCGTCAACGGCGCGGTCGTCAAGGAGTGCCCCGTCGACAAGGACCTCTTCGTCGGGCGGGTCCCCACCTCCGACCTCCACGTCAACAGCACCGAGGTCTCCAGCCGGCACGCCAAGATCTCCCCCAGGGGAGGCGGGGCGGTCATCACCGACCTCAAGTCCACCAACGGCACCTTCCTCGACGGGGAGAAGCGGCTGACCCCGGGCGAGGAGGTCCCGCTCACTCCCGGGATGCGCGTCTGCCTCGGCCCCGGCATCCTCACCGTCGTCGAGAAGGGGGCCGCCCCGGCCAGGACCACGGAGTCGGTGAAGGAGAAGGAGTTCTCCGGCACCATGGTCATCGGGAGCGAGGACGCCCAGTCGGACATCGTCAACGAGGCCAAGTTCCGCTCCGCGAAGCCCCGCCTCGTCGTCGCCCTCGAATCGAACCGCCACACCGTCCCGCTGGAGAACGTGGACACCGAGATCGGCCGCGAGGAGTGCACCGTGGCGATCCCCCACCCCTCCGTGTCCGGGGCCCACGCGCGGATCACCTTCGAGAAGGGGTTCTTCGTCCTCCGCGACCTCCAGTCCAGGAACGGGACGTTCCTCGAGGGCCTGCCCGTGACCGCGGCGACCCCGCTCGGGACCCAGGCCGCGATCACCTTCGGCACCGTCGAGTGCCTCTTCATCCAGGAGCCCCCGAAGCAGGGGATGGCGGAGTACGTCGCGCCGGAGGTCCTCGCCGGGCACGTCGTCACCCTCGGCAAGGCCACGCAGCACCAGATGGACCAGGTCCTCCAGGAGCAGGCGGCCACGGGCAGGGCCCTCGGCGAGCTGATCGTCGAGAAGGGGATCCTTCCGCCCCGGGCGTGGTCGGAGATCTTCGCCCAGCGCAAGCTCATCGGGACCCTCAACCCCGCCGCCGCGAGGAAGGGCATCCCCCCCCTCGTGTGGGTCGTCGCGGCCCTCGCGGTCGGCGCCGTCGCAGTCTGGCTCGCGATGAGGTAGTTGCGGTAGTCTCTCGTCCCGAGAACCGGTCTCAGCAGGGGGGCCGCCGCACATGGACTTCAGGGGACTCGCTCTCGTCGCGGCGCCGTTCGTCGCGCTCGGGATCCTGCTCCCTTCCCTCTCCACCCCCGCCGCGGGGCCCTTCGTCTTCCCCCACCGTCCCCACCTCCGGGCCGGGGCCGCCGACACGGCGATGGAGACCCCGCCCGGCCGCCCGAAGCCCGGCGTCGCGGAGGGCGGGAAGGCCGACGCCGACTGCCGCGTCTGCCACGACTTCAAGAAGGGCCCCGCGGCCCACCTCGAGGGCTGCGCCGAGTGCCACATGGGGGAGAAGAACCTCAAGGTGGTGATGGGCCCTCCCGCCTCCCCCCGCCGGCCGTTCCCCCACCTCGAGCACCTCGCCGACCCCGCCCTCACCTGCTTCTCCTGCCACCGCCCCCTCGTCGAGAACGACTGGGTCGAGTTCACCGTCCCCCCTCCGGGGCTCGAGGGGGGTGCCGCCTCCTGCGCGTCCTGCCACGCCTCCCACGAGCCGCGGAACCCGAAGATGCCGTCCTTCGCGAAGACCGGGGACGGGAAGGACTGCGCCTCCTGCCACCGCGGGGCGGCCTCCATCGTGCCCGACGACCCCCGCTCGAAGGCGGCGGTCCGCCCCTTCCTCCACGAGGACCACGGCGGGAAGGCGTCCCGCTGCGAGGAGTGCCACGCGGGCGTGGCGAAGAGCCGCGATCTCCGCGGCTACGACGCCGCCGACGCCACGGCGAAGGCCTGCGTCGCCTGCCACGTCGCCGACGCCGCCGGGAAGCCCCTGGCCGCCGTCTCGAAGCCCCCGCGCACGAGCCCCGTGGCGTTCCGCTCCGTCGAGGGCTTCTCCCACCCCGCCCACATGGAGCCGGCCGGGAGGATCCCCGTGGCGAAGAAGGTCACCGGGGGGTGCGCCACCTGCCACTACCCCGCCGGGGCGGCGGAGCCCGGCTCCCGCGCGGCGCTCCTCACCTACGAGTCCTGCGTCGCCTGCCACGACAACTGGAAGGTCGAGGGCCACGGGGTCGGGGGCTGGTCCTGCTTCAAGTGCCACGACGCGAAGGAGGACCGCCCCGGCCACCTCCCCCTCGGCGTCGCGACGGTCGAGCGCCCGAAGGTGAAGTCCATCGCGATGAAGGTCCATCCCCACCCCGGGATCACGACCTCGGGCCCCTCCCTCGCGTCCCCGCGGGAGCCGGGGGGAAAGGACTGCCGCGAGTGCCACCTCGGGAGGATCCCCGCCCTGGAGTCCCGCCTCTCGGGGAAGGGGTTCGTCCACGAGGCCCACCTCCCCGCGAAGCCGGTGAACGCCGACTGCCTCCGCTGCCATCCCTCGGCCGGGACGGCGGCGTGGAGCGAGGACCTCGCCTCCTTCGATCCGGCGTCCTGCGCCGGCTGCCACACCGGCGCGGGCCCGGGGGACCTGGGGATCGAGACGACGCGCCGCGAGGTGCGCCAGTTCGACCACGCCTCCCACGCGACGCCGAAGGGGGAGTTCAAGGGCCTCGCCTGCGTCGAGTGCCACGAGCCCGGCGGCGCCACGGGGTACGTCGTCCGCGCCGACGCCCTGGACTGCGCGAAGTGCCACTCCCACGATCCGGCGAAGGGCGCGGACCTGGTGAAGCGCACCGGCCCGAAGACGAACGAGGGCGCGGAGACCTCGCGGTGCCTCCCCTGCCACTCCCCGCCGGGGGCCGCCGACGCCCCGCCCTTCGGCGGCGCGGCGCCGGTCCACGGGAAGGAGACGCGGACGCACCTCGACCTGATGCAGGGGAAGCAGTGGCACGACCTCGGCGGCGGCTGCGCCTCGTGCCACGAGCGGGACGCGTTCTCCGGGAAGCCCTCCGACTACAGGGAGCGCATCTCCGAGGCGCGGGTGCTGAAGAGCATCCACGAGGACGCCGCCTTCAAGTCGGCGTGGTTCAACCGGGCCGCGCTCCAGAACAAGGACGGGAGCGGGGACCCCGAGGGGAAGAAGCGGACCTGCGCCACCTGCCACCGGCAGGACCCGCGGGGCTACCTCCGGGAGCTCGGCCGGTGAGCGCGGGCATCCCGCTGAAGGGGACGCGCTTCGCGCACCGTTTCCTCGGCGGCTCCCGGGCGTGGCTGGTCTTCGCCGCCGTGATGATCCCCTCGGCCGCGGCCTGGTACCTCTCCGCGTACCGGGCCCGGGGCGGCGGGGGGGGCCCGCGGGGCTGGTTCCTCTGGTCGGGGAACCTCCTCGTCCTCCTGTTCCTTGTCACGTTCCTGTTCAGCCTGCGGAAGTGGTCCCTGAAGTTCCCCTTCTTCCGGGACTACGGCCGGGCCGATCCGAAGCGCTCCGACGCCTGCTGGGCGGAGATCCAGGGCCTCAACACCCGGATCAAGGGCGGGGCCTACGCCGACGACGCCTCCATCCTCGCCGAGGCGAGGAGCCTGCTGGCCCGCTTCCGCGTGGACGGGGCGCTCCGGCCGGTGCTGAAGGACGTCCCGGGCGCCGCGGGGACCGTGCGCGCCGTGGACCTCGTGAAGAAGGAGCCCTTCGGGCGGCTGGAACCCTGGCTCGAGGTGCACCTCGGCGTGGGGACGGCGGCCTGCATCGGGGTGTTCCTGCACGCCGACTTCGTGCTCCGCCACCCCGTGGGCTGGGCGCTGCTGGTGCTGTCGGTGATCGTCCTCGTGGCGGGAATCGTGGGGGCGTGGTTCTTCCGCGCCCTGCCGCCGAAGATGGCCGCCGCGGACCCGGGCATCCCCTTCGAGGAGGCCGGCGTCGCCCGCGGGATGCTGCAGGAGTGCATCGAGGGGATCGCGGCGAAGCTCCCCCCGGAGTTCGCGGCCCCGCTGGCGGCGCTCTCCTCGGAGGCGAAGTCCCCGGAGGACCTGCTGCGCCGCGCGGAGGCGACCCTTCCCGACCTGTCGGCGAAGTTCCCCGACCGCGCGGCGCTCCTGCGCGACCTCGTGGTGATGGCGGGGACGCGGGACCGGCTGCAGTGGTCCACGAAGCGTTCCCGCGAACTGGAGTTCTGGATGCGGATCTGGCGCTGGGTCCACGTGCCCGCGTCCATCGCGCTGGTCTTCGTCCTCGGGCTCCACGTGATCCTGGTCCTCTGGTACTGACATGGCGAAACTGACCTACCACTTCCAGGGCAGCACCCTCGTCACCGAGCTGGGCTCGGCCCCGGTGACCGTGGGGCGGTCCGCCACGAACGATGTGTGCATCCCCGACGGGGGGATCTCCCGCAGCCACGCCTCGTTCCAGCCCACGGCCGCGGGCTGGGAGGTGCGCGACCTCGGGAGCAGCAACGGGACCACGGTCAACGGCAAGCGCATCCAGGTCCAGGCGCTGAAGCACGGCGACCGGGTGAAGCTCAACCCGCTCGAGATCCTCGTCGAGGACGCGCCGGTGCCCGCGGCCCCCCCGGCGCCGGCGCCGCCGCCGCCGATGCCGAAGGCGGCGGCACCGCCACCACCACCTCCTCCCCCGCCTCCGCCTCCGCCGCCACCCCCCCCGCCCCCCCCCCCCCCCCCCCCGGGCGGGCCCCCCCCCCCCCCCCCCCCCCCCCCCCCCCCCCCCCCCACACCCCCCCCCCCCC
>CAZWGT010000184.1:0-7391 GCA_964633345.1 uncultured Planctomycetota bacterium | reverse complement strand
CTCGAGCGCCGCGGGCGGGCGGCCAACGGCCGGGCCCGCCTCGCCGCCGAGGTGGAGGGGCTCCGGGCCCGGGGCGCGCGTCTGGCCTCCCGCATCGAGGCCGCCGCCCGGGAGGAGGATCGGCTCCGCGCGGAGGAATCCGGCTCCGCGGCGGCCGCCGCCGCGGCGGCCGGGGAGTCCGCGGCCTCCCGCGCGGCCGTGGCGGAGGAGGAATCCCGGGTCGAGGGCCTCGACGCGCGGATCGCCGACCTCCGCAACCGCCTCTCGGCCCTCGATCGGGCCGTCCACGCGGCCCGCTCCCGCCTCGACGTGCTGACGGCGCTCCGCGACCGCCACGAGGGCGTGGGCCTCGGGGCCCGGCGCATCCTCGAGGAGGCGGCGAAGGCCGGCGGCCTCGGCGGCGTGCGGGGCGTCCTGGCGGAGATGGTCGAGGCGGACCCCGCCGACGCCGAGGCGGTGGAACTGGCCCTCGGCCCCTTCGCCGAGGCCATCGTGGTGGGGACCTTCGACGACGCGAGGGCGGCCATCACCCTGCTGAAGGAGGAGGGGATCGGGCGCGCGCTGTTCGTCCCCCTCGACGCCGTGCGCTCCCGCTGGTCCGGCCCGGCCGCGCCCGCCGGGGTGGCCGCGCGCCCCGCGGCCTCGGCCGTTCGCTGCTCCGACGAGGTGCGACCGCTGGTCGAGGCGATCCTCCTCGGGACCATCCTCGTCGAGGACATCGACGCGGCCCGCGCGGCGGCCGCCGACCCGGCGGGGGCGTTCCGCATCGTGACCGGCTCCGGCGAGGTCCTCGGCGTCGAGGGGGCGGTCTCCGGCGGCCGCGGCGACGGCGCGGGCCACGGCATGGTGGCGCGCAGCGCCGAGATCAAGACCCTCCGCGGGCGGCTGACGGGGGAGGAGCGCCGCCTCCAGGTCCTCCAGAAGGACCTCCGCGAGGCCGAGGTGCAGGCCGAGGAGGCCGGGGCGCGCCTGGCCGACGCGCGCCGCATGCTCGCCCGCCGCGAGGAGACCGCCGCCGTCGCCCGCGCCACGGCCGGTCGCCTCGCCGCCGACCTCGCCCGCTCGGCCGAGGAGGTGCGTCTCCTGCGCTCGGAGGAGGGGGAGATCGCCGAGGGCCTCGCCCGCTCGGCCGGGGAGGGGGCCGCCCTCGACCTGGAGGAGAAGACCCTCGCGGAGCAGGAGGCCCTGCTCGAGGAGAGGAAGGTCGGCGTCCACGAGGCGGAGGCCAGGGCCGAGGATCTCCGCCGCTCCGCCGAGGACCGCCGCGGCGTCGCCCGCGTCGAGGTCGCCCGGGCCCACGAGCGGCGGGACTCCGCCGGCGCGCGGCGCACGGCGGCGGAGACGGCGCTGCGCGACGGGCAGCGCAACCTCGAACTGGCGGCCGTGGAGATGGAGAACTGCCGCGGGCGCCGCGAGGAGTCCCTGCGCACCTCCTCCACGGCCGCGGCCGAGGCGGAGATCGCCCGGGACCGGCGCGAGAAGGCGATCCGGGACCTGGCCAGGGCGCGGGAGCAGGCGGTGGAGGCCGGGAAGGACCTCGAGGAGGCGCGCCGCGGCGTGGCCGCCCTCGACGGGGAGTTCCGCGAGTACCGCGGGGCGCTCGAGCAGTTCCGCCTGCAGGAGAACGGGTCGCGGATGCGCCTGGAGTCGCTCATGGAGCGCATGCGCGACGAGGTCCGCGTGGACCTCGCGGCGATGTTCGAGGAGCGGAGGAGCGCCGTCCCGTCCCCGGCCCCCGAGGGAGGGGCGGCCCCCGCCGGGCCTCCGGCCCCCTTCGATCCCGAGGCCGTGGAAAAGGAGATCCAGGAGCTGGTCCTCAAGAAGGACCGGATGGGGAACGTGAACCTCGAGGCCCTCGATCTCCTCGGGGACGTCGAGACCCAGGCCGTGGACCTCCGCGCCCAGGAGCAGGACCTCACGAAGGCCCGCGAGGAGCTGATGGAGGCGGTGAAGCTCCTCAACCGCCAGTCGAGGGAGCGCTTCACGGAGATCTTCGAGGCCATCCGCGGGCACTTCAACGAGTCCTTCCGGCGGCTCTTCGGCGGCGGGCGCGCGGACGTCTTCCTCACCGAGGGGGAGGACGTGCTGGAGTCGGGCGTCGAGATCGTGGCCCGGCCCCCCGGCAAGGAGCTGCGCTCCATCTCTCTGCTCTCCGGCGGCGAGCGGACGATGACGGCGGTGGCGCTGCTCTTCGCCATCTACCAGGCGCGTCCCAGCCCCTTCTGCATCCTCGACGAGGTGGACGCCGCCCTCGACGAGACCAACGTCGGGCGGTTCACGACGATGGTCCGGGAGTTCATCGACAAGAGCCAGTTCATCATGATCACGCACAACAAGCGGACCATGACGATGTGCGACCGGCTCTACGGGATCTCCATGGCCGAGCCGGGCGTCTCCTCGCGCGTGCTGCTGGAGCTCGACAAGGTCGCCAAGAAGGAGGAGGAGGCGGTCGAGGCGGCCTAGGCGCCGAGGATCGCCGACGCCTCCGCGAACGTCCCCACGGTCCGGTCCGCCGGCCCCTCCATCGCCGCGTGCTCCCCGCGCCGGATCCGGATCGTGAACATCCCGAGCGCCCGTCCGGCGGCGATCTCCGCGTCGGGGCGGTCGCCGACCACGGCGCAGGTCCCGGGGTCGAGCCCCTCCTCCGCGCAGATCGCGCGGAACGCGCGGCCCTTGTCGGCGACGGGGCCGAGGGGCTCGTAGACGACGCGATCGACCAGCGCCTCCACCCCCGTCGCCCGGATCTTGGATTCCTGCGTCGCCACGTCCCCGAAGGTCACGAGGAACAGTCGGACCCCGCGGGAGCGGAGATCCCGGAGCGCCGCCTCGGCCCCGTCCGCGAGCGGCATCGACTCCGGGACCTTCCGCCGGTAGAACGCCCCCCAGCCCGCCACGCCGGCCCGCACCGGGTCCGCGCCCCTCTCCCGGGCCAGGAGCGCGAAGGGGTCCTCGCCGGGGTTCGAGCGGGCGAGGCGGGCGAGGCCCTCCGCCGCCGCCTCCGGCGTCCCCGGGAGGCCGGCGGCGACCATGGCCGCCCCGGCCTCGAGGCGCGCGGGGCCGAGGAGGATCCCCGCCGTGTCGAGGAGGGTGTCGTCGAGGTCGAGGAAGACGGCGCGGAGGTCCGTCACGGCAGCCGCCGCACGCGGACGCCGCGGAGATCGGGGTCCGCCGGGAGGATCGTCCCGCCGAGATCCTCCAGGGCCGCCTCGACGGCGGCGCGGCGGGCCTCCCCCTCGACGACGAAGACCATCGAGCCCCCGCCCCCGGCCCCGCAGGGGCGGCCGCCGACGGCCCCGGCGCGGCGGGCGGCGCGGGCCATGCGGTCCATGGCGGGGGTGAGGAACCCGGGGAAGAGGCGCCGCCGCGCCCGGGAGTCCCGGTCCATGCCCGCGGCGATGCCGCGGAGATCCCCGCGCAGGACCGCCGCCCGCACCTCGACGGAGGCCGCCGCCACCTCGGCGAAGCCGCGGCGCACCGCCCGGTCCCCGTCGAGGAAGGCCTTCGTCACGCGCCAGTTGTTCACCGCGCTCGAGTGGGTGACGCCGGTGTAGCAGAGGACGAGACGCCGGGCCAGCGCCCTCGGGTCCCCGGGCAGGATCTCCCGGCGCACCCCGTCGATCCCGTAGTGCCAGGCCGACAGCCCGCCGAAGGCGGCGGCCAGGTGGTCCTGGGAGCCCGGGGGGACCTGGATGACCCGCCCCTCCATGTTGCTGGCGGCCAGCGCCAGGGGCAGCCGGGGGACCCCGCGCCGGAGCGCCGCCATCAGGGCCACCGCCAGGGCCGAGGAGCCGCCGAGCCCCGACCCGGGGGGAACCCCGGAGGAGGTCTCGACGACGGCCCCCTCCAGCGGGACCGCGCGGAGCGCCTCGGCGGCCAGGCGGTGCTTCGCCCCCCGCAGCATCGCGTCGCGGGAGCGGAAGGACTCCTCCGAGCGGTGGTCGAGGGATCGGAGGACGAAGCGCCCCTTCCGGGCGGGGGTGACCCGGGCCCGGGCGGGCAGGGCGAGGCCCATGTTCACGGTCACCGGGCCGTCGAGCATCAGGTAGACGGGCCAGATGTCCAGGGTCCCGCCGGCCAGGTCGATGCGGGAGGGGGCCACGGCCTCGGTGGTGGGGGGCATGGGAGAGGAGACTGTACCGCGCGCGCCGGACGCCGGGGATGTCGCTCCCGGCCGTAGGATCCGATAGATCCATCCCCGGAGGTTCCATGGCACCGCGACCCGTCGTCGGCGTCTCCTTCCCCGGCCCCCCGTGGGCCGACGCGGCCAAGGAGGCCCACTACCTCGCCCGCCTCGACCGCGCGGGGGCGGAGGCCCTCGTGGTCCGCCCGGGAAGGGAGGGGGAGATCCCGGAACGGCTCCGCTCCGTCTCGGGATGGCTCTTCACGGGTGGCGACGACATCTCCCCCGCGCTCTACGGGGAGGAGCCCCACCCCTCGATCGCCATGGGGGATCCCGGCCGCGACCGGCTGGACATGCTGCTGGCCCGCGCGGTCCTCGCCGAGGGGATCCCGTTCCTGGCCATCTGCCTCGGCGTGCAGATCGTGAACGTGGCCGCCGGCGGCTCCCTCCACCAGGACATCCCGACGATGATCCCCGGCGCACTGGCCCACGGGAAGGGGTCCCGCCACCGGGTGGCCGTCGAGCCCGGCACGCGCCTCTCCGGGATCCTCGGGACGTCGGAGGCGGAGGTGAACTCCTACCACCACCAGGGGGTGAAGCGGGTGGGGCGGGGGTTCCGCGTCTCGGCCCGTTCCTCCGACGGGGTCGTCGAGGCGCTGGAGCGGGACGGGCCGGTCTTCCAGGTGGGCGTGCAGTGGCACCCGGAGCGCGAGGGGTGCCTCCCGGCCGCCTCGGAGGGGCTCTTCGCGGCCTTCGTCGCCGCCGCCGCGGGACGGATTCCTTTACGCGCCCCCGCCGCTTCGTAGACTGTCGCCTTCCGCGGAGGGCATTCCGCGGTTCCGCACGGGGCCCTGGGAAGGAGACGATCCGATGCGCGTACCGACGAAACTGTTCGTGACGAGGGGCGTGGGCCGCGCGCGGGCGAAGCTCGCCTCCTTCGAGGCGGCGCTCCGCGACGCTGGCATCGCCGAGTACAACCTCGTGCGCGTGACGAGCATCTTCCCGCCGCGCTGCAAGATCATCACGCGCGAGCAGGGGTGCAAGCTGCTCGACCCGGGGCAGATCCTGCACATCGTGCTCGCCGACAACGCCACCAACGAGCCGAACCGGCTCATCGCGGCGGCCATCGGCATCGCCATCCCCAAGGACAAGAACACCTACGGCTACCTCTCGGAGCACCACTCCTACGGCGAGACGGAGGAGCACGCCGGGGAGTTCACCGAGGAGCTGGCGGCGGAGATGCTCGCCACCTCGCTCGGCCTCGACTACGACGAGGACCTCTCCTGGAAGGAGAAGGAGCAGGTCTACAAGATGAGCGGCAAGGTCGTCCGCACGATGAACATCACGCAGACGGCCGTCGGCCACAAGAACGGCCTCTGGACGACGGTGGTCGCCGCCGCCGTCCTCTGCGCCTAGCGCCGCGGACCACGGATCCCGTCAGCGGCCGGCCCCCCGGGCTGGCCGTCTCGATTCCGGGGGGTCGCCCTCCCTCCCGCTCTGGTACGGTGTCCCCCCGCGGCCGGAGGGAGAGGGCCGCGAAGGAGGACCCATGCGCCGCGCCCTGGCCGTCCTGGTCGTTCCCTGCCTCGCCGCCGCGGCCGCCGCCGCCGACCTGAAGGTGCCGAGCGACGACTACCCGACCATCCAGTCCGCCGCGAGCGCGGCCATGCCGGGGGACCGCATCCTCGTCGCGAAGGGGGTCTACGCCGAGAACGTGGTGCTGGACGTCGGCAACGTCTCCATCCTCGGGAAGAAGGCGGTCTGGGACGGGACCGTGGACGGCGTCCAGGGGGACTGCCTGACCGCGGACGGCGCCGGCCTCGTGGTGCAGGGGTTCACGTTCCGCAACGCGAACTTCCACCTCGACGTCTCGGGGAGCGGCCTCGCGGTCCGCAAGTGCACCTTCCTCCGCTCCAGCAACGTCGCGGTGCGGGTCCTCGGCGACGGGCTCTCGGTCTCCACCTGCGTCTTCCGGGGGAACAACCAGGGGGTGAACGTCACGGGCGGGACCGCCCGCGTGGAGCGCTGCCGCTTCCTGGCCGGCGAGGGGACCGCGATGAAGGTCACCGGCGACGGCGCCGTCCTCGATCGGAACGTGGCGAGCAACACCGACGGCGACTACCCCGTCGAGATCGCCGGGAACGGCGCGGTCGTCTCGGGCAACGTGATCACGACCTCGACGGAGAACGGGCTGAGCCTCGCGGGCGCCTCGGCCACGATCACCGGCAACACGTTCACGAACATGCGCGACTACGCCGTCAGCGTCACGGGCCCGGACATGGTCGTCTCCTCGAACCGGATGGGCCTCTGCGGCGACGGGGCGATCTACGCGTACGGGACGGGCGCGACGGTGACCGGGAACCGGGTGGACTGGACCTTCGACAACGCGATCAACGTGTACTCCGACGGCTTCACGGTCTCCGGGAACCAGGTGCGGCAGGCGACGAACAACTCCTACGCCTACGTGATCACCAACCTGACCCCCGGCGCCGGGGGGACCTTCGAGGGGAACCTCGCGGCCGACACGGCGTACCACGGGTTCTACCTTCCGTTCGACAACGGGACCGTCTCCGGCAACACCGCCCAGCGCTGCGGATCGGGGCGGGACGCCGGCTTCTGGATCGCGGGGAGCGGGAACACGGTCGCCGGCAACCGTGCGATCGAGTGCGACGGCGACGGCTTCTACGTGACCGGGAGCGGCAACGACCTCCTCGACTGCGAGGCGTCGGGCGGGACCGACTCCGGGTTCCTGGTGGGCGGGGACGGGAACCGCCTCGAGGGCTGCACGGCCCGGAACTTCGGCGGTCAGGGTCTCGACAACTTCGGCACCAACACCGACGTGGTGGGGTGCACCTTCCTCGGGAACCGCATCGACGTCGCGGCCCGCATCCTCTCCGGGGCCACCTTCGGGACCGTCACCGGGAACACCTTCTCCACCGGCGGCTTGACGACCGAGACGGAGATCTTCTAGAACACCGCAGGAAACCCGACAGGGACTGTCCCTCGTCCCGGCGGAGCCGGGACGAGGGGCTGTCCCCGGTCCTCCGTTTCCTTTCGGTGACTCCCGGGAACCCCCATCCACGCCCGGGACCGTCCCGCTCCGTGATCCCCGCGGCACGGCGAGTGCGTTGCGAAGCCCATGGCTCCGCGGAACTCCGTCCTCGCCTTGGCGGCGGGCCTGGGCCTCGCCGGCGGCGCGGTACTCCTGGAAACGCTTCCAACAGCGTCTTCCGGACCTTCCGGCCGCGTCCGTGCGGCGACGGCGCCCGCA
>CAZWGT010000183.1:4117-7483 GCA_964633345.1 uncultured Planctomycetota bacterium | reverse complement strand
GGGGGGGCACTCCGCCGCCGGAGTCGGGGGGAGGGGTGGGGGTGCCGCCGCCGCCGGGCGGGGGTGGGGGGGTCCTCGGCCCGCCGTCCGTCTCGCCCGTGGGGTCGCCGGAGGGCGCGGGGCCGGAGCCCTCCGGGTTGGGGTCCACGGGGACGGGGGGGACGCCGGAGTTGCACCCCGCCCCGGCCGGGTCCGTCCCGCCGAAGGCCAGCGCCAGCGCCGCCACCGCCGCGACGAACGCCGTCTTCGGACCCCTCATGGTCGCCTCCCCGGGCCGGATGGACGGGGTACGGAGCGCAAGCGCGGTGCCGCCCGGGGCGAGGCCGGGGCCTGACCGGGATCACCTCGGGACCGACACCGTGGCGTAACGGCGTGGACGGGGGGCCACGGCGGCGCGGGTGGTGGGCGATGAGGGATTCGAACCCCCGACCCTCTCCGTGTAAGGGAGATGCTCTACCGCTGAGCTAATCGCCCGTCGCGGATCATGATACGGTGGGGGCGGACGGGAGGATCCAACATGGCCGGGGCGGTATGGCGGGAGATCGATCTCCACGGGATGGACCGCGTCTCCGCCCGGCGCCTCGTGATGGAGACCCTCGAGTCCTGCCGCCGCGCCGGGGTCAAGCGCCTCCGCATCGTCCACGGCAAGGGGACCGGCGTCCTCCGCGACGAGGTGCGCCACGTCCTCTCCGAGTACGGCGCCGTGGAGGACGTGCGCACCGCGCCGCCCCGCGAGGGCGGGGACGGCGCCGTCGAGGTGCGCCTCGACTGGTCGCGGTAGGGGAGGCGCCGGCCCCACCGGCTGGTAGAATCCGGGGGATCGTGAGCCCCCGAGCGATTCCCGTCCGCGCCGCCGCCGCGCTCCTCGGGCTCGTGCTCGCCCAAGCGGCGGGCCCCGCCCTCGCCCAGGACGACCGGAAGGCCGCCGCCGCCGCCGAGAAGGCCTTCCTCGAGGCCTACGCGTCCGCGGGGCCCGACGAGAAGGCACGGGCGAAGGCCGTCGAGTCCCTCTCCGCAGCGTCGGACGGGGTGAAGGTCTCCATCGTCCTCGACCGCGTCCTCCCCCGGGACGACTCCCCCCAGGTGCAGACGGCGGCCGTCGCGCTGCTGCGCCGGGTGAAGGACGAGGAGGCCCTGAAGGTGCTGGCCGCCGCGGCGAAGGGGAACGGGGCGTGGGAGATCCGCGGCCCCGTCTTCGAGGCGATCGGCGCCTTCGACTCGCCCTCCGTGGCCGCGGCCCTGCGGTCGGTCCTGAAGACCACCGACGCCAAGGCCCTCGCCGCGGCGCTCTTCGCCCTGGCCGAGAGGCATCCCCCCGACTTCCTCGACGACGTGAAGAAGCTCCTCGTCCACGAGGCGTGGCAGGTCCGCCTCGGCGCCCTGGACTACCTCGGCCGCCTCGGGGACCGCAACACCCTGCCGCTGCTCGTCGAGCGCCTCGAGGACGAGACCGGGCGCCTCCGCCAGGAGGTCGTCGAGGCGCTGAAATCCGTCTCCCGCGCGGACTACGGGACCGACGCCGTGAAGTGGCGCGCCTTCATCGCCGGGGGCGAGGCGGCGGCGAAGGAGGCCGGGAAGAAGCCCGTCGACCCGGCGGCGGGCGGCAGCCGCGCCGTGGCGACGGGGGACCCGCCCGTCGAGCCGACCTACTACGGGGAGAAGGTCTACTCCGACCGCGTCGTGTTCATCGTGGACCTCTCCCTGTCCATGAACGCGGAGATGGTCGTGGACCGCGACATGATCGTCCGGGAGACCGGGGCCGTGGTCTCCGGCGGCGACAGCCCCGGCGGGGAGGGGGGGGCGGAGAAGCAGGACCCGAAGAAGGACGGGGAGGTCATCCCCATCGAGTGGTGGAAGATCCGCACGCGGATGGACTTCGCCCGATCCCAGCTGAAGTACGTCATCTCGACCCTCAAGAGGGACCAGTGGTTCGACATCGTCTGGTTCAGCGACTCCGTCAAGGCGTGGAAGGGGCAGATGGTCCCCGCCCAGCCCGGCACGAAGGTGAAGGCGGCGGAGTGGCTGGATTCGCTCAAGTGCGAGGCCGGGACCAACACGTGGGGGGGCCTGATGAAGGGGCTCAACCTCGTCGGCCGCGGCACCGACTCCGAGAACTACACCCGCGGGGCCGACACGCTCTACTTCATGAGCGACGGGGCGCCGTCCATCGGGGACATCAAGGACCCCGACCAGATCGTCGCCGCCGTCGAGCGCATCCACAAGGTGCGCCGCGTGAAGGTCCACGTCGTGCAGATCGGGACGTCCCCCCTGCCCTTCATGAAGAGGCTTGCCTCGGTGACGGGGGGGAACTACAAGTTCTTCAACGCCAAGGGGCCGCAGCGCTGACCGGAGGTCCGCCATGAAGGTTCTGCTCGCATTCCTGATGCTCGCCTGCCCCTCGCAGGAGGCCCCCAAGGCCCCCGCCCCGGCCCCCGCCCCCGCCAAGGACGACCGTCCCGTCTCCGGGGACGACGCGGCGAAGGCCGCCATCGAGCGGTTCGACCGGGACTTCGCCAGCAGGGACGAGGGGAGGCGGATGAACGCGATCTCCTCCCTCGGGATGACGAAGAACGACCTCGTGGCGAAGAAGCTGGGAACCCTCCTCTCCCATCCGAACATCGAGGTCCGGCAGGCCGCGGCCCTGGTCCTCGAGGGGCAGTACCAGAACAAGGCCCTGGCGGGGGAGCTGCTCCGCAAGGCGATGAACAAGGAGAACGAGGCGGAGGTCCTCATCAACCTCGCCCTGGCCATCGGCCGGGTCCCGTTCCCCGACGCCATCCCCGACATGGGCGAGGTGATGAAGAAGGACGAGAACGTCTTCGTGAAGATCGAGATCCTCAAGGCCTACGGGAAGATGAAGGACACCCGCGCCCTGCTCCCGATCCTCGACCTGTGGCTCGTGAACCCCCACGGCTACTCCTGGGAGGGGGGCGAGGTGAAGTACGACTCGGGGGCCGCGGGGGACGCCGACCAGAAGGAGGCGGAGCGGCAGTACAAGGAGAAGTACGGCAACCAGCAGCGCAAGGGCGCCCCGCCGACGATGCTGAAGACCTTCATCCAGGCCATCGCCGAGGCGGTGGAGAAGATCACCGGGGAGAAGCTCGACAAGCCGAAGGCGCTCATGGAGTGGATGTGCAAGCACGAGGCCGAGCTTCCCTACAAGCTCCCCTCGAAGGTGAAGCAGGCCCTCAAGGACGCCCAGGAGAAGGAAGCGAAGAAGCAGAAGGACAAGAAGTAGGGGCGACCCTGCGGGTCGCCCGGCCGTCGACGCGACGTCGGGATCGAAACACGACAACGGAGGGCTCAGCGACATGCCGGCGGAGGGTGACGACGCGGTCAAGGTGGTCGTGGCGATGCTCGACCGCA
>CAZWGT010000183.1:0-4017 GCA_964633345.1 uncultured Planctomycetota bacterium | reverse complement strand
ATGCCGGCGGAGGGTGACGACGCGGTCAAGGTGGTCGTGGCGATGCTCGACCGCAAGCGCGAGCGCGGGTTCGTCTACGGGTTCCGGCCCTTCGGCGACGGCTTCACGCTGCACCCCCCGGGCGACGTGGCGAAGGCCCAGGGGAGGTTCATCGACTTCCGCGCCTGCAAGGCCATCTACTTCGTCCGCTCCCTCGAGGGGAACAAGGCCTTCAAGGAGAACAAGCTCACCCTCCCCCCGACCTACCGGCAGGGGCGCAAGGTGGCGGTGGACTACCCCGACGGGGAGCGCACCGTGGGGACCACGGAGGGCTTCAACCCCTCCCGGGTCGGCTTCTTCATGTACCCCGCCGACCCCAAGAGCAACAACACCGAGGTCTTCGTCATCTACGGGAACGCCGACGAGATCCGCCTCATCGGCGCGGAGACCGACGGCAAGGACAAGATCTTCCGCCCGCGCGCCGAGAAGGGGGTCTACCTCCCGGAGAAGCGGCTGGAGGCGGTCCAGCGCATCCTCCGCGGCGAGCCCCTCGAGAAGGTGGCCAAGGAGCTCTCCCTCCCCCCGGTGACGCTCATGGAGTGGAAGGGGAAGTTCCTGTCGGGAGGGCCGGCCGCCCTCGGCGTCGTGCCGGCCGCGCCGGCGCCGCCGCCCGGCGCGAAGCCGGGGTTCACCCCGCCCCCCGGCGGCCCGCGGCGGTTCTAGGACGACCGGGCGACCCGGAGGGGCGCCCCTACTTCTTCAGCTCCTTCTCGGCCCAGGCACGCGCCTGGTTGGCGCGGGGGCTCGGGACGCCGAGGCCCTGGGGCAGTCTGGCCCAGAACTCCGGGTCGTTGCGCTCCGTGGCGACGTCGAGGCACTTCTCGGGGTTCTTCTCCACGGTGCTCCAGTAGAGGGAGAGGTTCTCCAGCGTGTCCCGGTACCCCATCTCCGGGGACTGCCCCTCCTCGCGGACGAGGGCGAGGCACCGCTCGAAGTACGGCAGCCCCTGCTTCGGGTCCGCGCCGATGGACGGACCGTGGTAGAGGTAGATGAGCCCGGTGTCGTTCTGGATCCCCTGGTCCGTGGGCGAGAGCGCCGCCGCCTTGAGGTAGGCCTCCAGCGAGCGCTTGTAGTCCTTGGCCACGTCCCGGTACATGAGGCCGACGCTGTTCCAGAAGACGCCGTCCTCGGCCCGGGTCTTCGCCAGGGCCTCCACGATCTCCCGCCGCTCGTCCAGCTTGGCGGAGGACTGGGGATTGAGCGCGTAGTCCCACAGCTTCAGGACCGCGATGGAGTTCCCCGGGTCCTTCGCGAGCGCCGACCGCCAGGCGGCGAGGGCCTCGGGCTTCTTGCCGAGGACGTCGAGGACCTGGCCGTGCCACGCGACGACGTCCTGGTTCTCCGGGGCCAGCTTGAGGGCGGCGCGGCTCTCCGCGAGGGCCCCGGGCTCGTCCCCCATGGAGGCCATCCCGTAGGCGAGGTACGCGTGGGCCCAGACGTGGTCCGGCTTCTCCTTCAGGACGGCGCGGAAGTGGGCCGTCCCCCGGTCCGGCTTCTTCGCGTTCCATTTCTGCAGGATCTGCAGGGCCTTCGTCCCCTTCCCGTCGAGGGCGGCCGCGCGGACGAGGCTCGCGTAGCACTCGTCCGTCCTCTTCAGGCGCGCCAGCGCCATGGCGCGCTGGTAGTGGGCCTCGGCGCTGGCGGGGTCGGCGGCCGCGGCGGCGGTGAAGGCGGCCAGCGCCGCCTCGGAGTCCGTCTTGACGAGCGCGACCATCCCCTTCTCGAAGAGGAGGTCGAAGTCCTGGGGAGCCAGGGCGAGCCCCTCCTCGACGGCCTGGCCGGCGCCGACGGAATCCCCGGCCATCCGGCAGGCCTTCGAGAGGACCACCCGGGCGAGGAGGAGCTTCCCGTCCCTCTTGATGGCCTCGGAGGCCTTGGCCTTCGCGTCGGCCAGGGCGCTGGCGATCTCGTCGGCGCGGTCGGCGGGCAGGGTCTCCCCCCGGTGCAGGTAGGCCCGGGCGACGAGCAGCCACAGCCCCGCGTCCTGGTTCCCGCAGAGGTCGAGGCCGGCGTTGGCCTGCTCGATGGCGTCGTCGGCGGCGCCGAGGCCGACAAGGGCCTCCGCGGCCCCGCGACGGGCCTCGAGGCTCTTGCCGTCCTTCTTCACCGCGGCGAGGAAGGCGTCCCGGGCCCCGGTCCAGTCCCCCTTCTTCAGGAGCTCCTGCCCCTTGGCGACCAGGGCGGGGGCCTCCTGCCCGAAGGCGGCGGGGGGGACGGAGAGGCACGCGGCGGTGACGACGGCACCGGCAAGGAACGGCGCGAACCAGCGGGCCATGGGCGTTCTCCTTCGGTGACGAAGATACCCTCCACCGTCGCGATCTTGGAGCACCGCGGGGGGGCGGGTACGCTGGGAAATTCCCAGCAAATCCCTCGCCGGGAACCGTCCCCGGCCCGACCCGTCCCCCGGAGGTTCCGTGGAGCCGCGCCCCGTCCGACTGTCCGTGACCGACATGACCGAGATGGTCCTGCCCAACGACGCCAACGTGCACGGCTCCGTGCTGGGCGGCCGCGTCATGCACCTGGTCGACATCTGCGCCGCCATCGCCGCCAACCGCCACGGCGGCCGCGGCGTCGTCACCGCCATGGTGGACGAGATCGAGTTCCTCCATCCCGTGGCGGTGGGGTCGCTGCTCGTCCTCAAGGCCTCCGTCAACTACGCCTCCCGGACCTCGATGGAGGTCGGCGTGAAGGTCTGGTCCGAGGACCCCCGCACAGGGGACCGCCGCCACACCTCCAGCGCCTACCTCACCTTCGTGGCCGTGGACGCGACGGGCCGGCCCGTGGACGTGCCGCCGGTCCTGCCCGAGACCCCCGAGGAGGAGCGGCGCTTCGCGGAGGCGCAGCGGCGGCGCGCGGTCCGCCTCGAGCACAGGACGGCCAAGAGGGCCCGGCGCGCGGCGGCGGAGAGCGCCGGGGGGGGTGCGCGGTGAGCGCCGAGGACAGGCCGGACCGCCCCCGCCGCGAGGGGGACAAGGGGGGCGACGCCGACGGGGCGGGGAAGCGGTTCCCGTCCTCGGTCCTGTGGATCTTCGTGGCCCTCGGCTTCCTGTTCCTGGCCAACTGGTTCTTCTTCCAGCCGCCCCAGAAGAAGATCCACTACACGGAGTTCCTCCAGAAGGTCTCCGCCCAGGACCCCCGGGAGAAGATCACCGCCGTCGCCATCTCCAGCCAGCGCCTCGTCGTCACCGCGATGGTCGCGGAGGAGGGGGCCGCCGCCCCCCGCGAGCGCCGATTCACCGTCGAGATCGTCACCCCGGGCTTCGAGCTGAACGCCCTCGTGAAGGACCTCTCCGACCGCGGCATCGAGGTCTCCTTCGCCCGGGACGACGACATGCTCGCGCAGATCATCGTCTGGACCCTGCCGCTGGTCCTCGTGGTCCTCTTCTGGATGTGGCTCATGCGCCGCATGGGGCCCCCCCAGAGCGTGATGTCCTTCGGCAAGAGCAAGGCCAAGATCTACGCCGAGAAGGAGGTCAAGGTCTCCTTCGCCGACGTGGCCGGCGTGGACGAGGCCGTGGACGAGGTGCGCGAGGTCGTGGAGTTCCTCCGCGACCCCAAGCGCTTCCAGGCCCTGGGCGCCCGCATCCCCAAGGGGGTCCTCCTCCTCGGCGGCCCGGGCACGGGCAAGACCCTGCTCGCCCGGGCGGTGGCGGGGGAGGCGAAGGTCCCCTTCTTCAGCCTCTCCGGCTCGGACTTCGTGGAGATGTTCGTCGGCGTCGGCGCGAGCCGCGTCCGCGACCTCTTCCGCCAGGCCGAGACCCAGGCGCCGTGCATCGTCTTCATCGACGAGCTCGACGCGCTCGGCAAGGTCCGCGGCTCCTCCCCCGTGAGCAACGACGAGCGGGAGCAGACCCTCAACGCGCTGCTGGTCGAGATGGACGGCTTCGAGAGCAACACGGGCGTGATCATCATGGCCGCCACCAACCGCCCGGAGATCCTCGACCCGGCGCTCCTGCGCCCGGGGCGCTTCGACCGCCA
>CAZWGT010000182.1:0-7512 GCA_964633345.1 uncultured Planctomycetota bacterium | reverse complement strand
CGAGGTCGCTCCCCGCCTCCGCCCGGAGGGACTCCCGGAGGATCCCCGTCCTCCTGTCGCGGACCCGCTCCCGGGCCTCCGCCGAGGAGGAGACGAGCGGCGGGCGGGCGGGGTCGAAGGGGAGGGTGAGGACCGCCTCGGGCACGAGGGCGGCCAGCCGATCCACGACCTCGAGCTGCAGCGCGGTGAAGTTGGTGAACCCGTCCACGCCGACCCAGCGGAGGGAGGCGAGGCTCGGGGGGAGCGCCTTCTCCGCGGCGCGCAGGCGCCGGAGCATCTCGGCCTGGAGGTCCTCGTGGTCGAGGCGGTCCTCGGCGCGCAGCAGCGCCCCGTAGGCGCGGAAGACGCGGGCGAAGGCCTCCATGCGCCGCCGCGCGGCGCGGCCCGGGAGCGCGCGGGCGAGGTCGTCGAGGGCCTCCTCGGCCTCCGCCGCCGGGAGGGCGGACTCCTTCACCTCCTTCGCCAGGGCGAGGAACCGGGCGCGGAACCCGGGGAACTCGCGGACGCGGGCGAAGGGTTCGCCCCCCGCCTCGCGGAGCGCGCGGCGGAGCAGCAGGTCGCGCAGCGCCGGGGAGGCGAGCGCCCCGATGGGCGTGGCGCCGACGACCCGCTCGGCCAGGGAGGTGAAGGTGACGACGGATCGGTCGAGGAAGCCGGGGGGGTCGCTGCCGAGGCGGGTGAGGAGCGCGCGCTTCAGGTGCTCGCCGCGGCCGTAGGTCGGCACGAGGAGGAGGGCCCGGTCGTCGGCCCCGGCGCGGATGGCCCCGGCGACGGCGTCCATGAGGGCCCGCGTCTTCCCCGAGCCCGCGCGGCCGAGAAGCAAGGTCTTCGCCATCGGTGTCCACCCCGTCCGGCCATCGTACGCTTGGGGCGGGACAGGAGCCCCGCGTTACACTCTCCCCTTCCCCGGAGGTTCCCCTTGTCCAAGGCTCTGCCCTTCGCCCCCGACGTCGCGGTCCTCGGCACCGGCTCCTGCCTCGGGTCGCGGGCCGTGGACAACCCGACCCTCCAGGGGATGGTCTCGAACTACGACCCCTCCTCGGGGGACTTCTCCACCTGGGTCGAGCGGGTGACCCACATCCGCACGCGCCACTTCTGCGCCGAGGGGGAGACCGCGGGCACGATGGGCACGGCGGCCGCGCAGCGGGCGCTCGAGGCCTCGGGCCTCCCCGGGGAGGCGGTGGACCTCTGCATCGTCTGCACCTTCACCCCGAAGGTCCTCTTCCCCGGGGACGCCGTGGACATCGCCCGGTCCCTCAACCCGTCCTGCGGCGTCTACACCATCGCCGCCGCCTGCGCCGGCAGCGTCTACGGCCTGGCCATGGCCTTCGGGATGGTGAAGGCGGGCCTGCACCGCAACGTGATGGTCGTCGGCGTCGAGAACCTCGTCATGGCCATGAACTTCGCCGACCCGCTCACCGCGATCCTCTTCGGCGACGGCGCCGGCGCGGTCCTCGTCGGCCGCCGCGAGGGCGGGGCGCCCGGGACCGGCTTCATCGACCGCGTGGTGCTCCGCCACGACCACTCGCCGGGCACCATCATGATGGACAACGCCAACGTCGCCTTCCCCGACCGCGTCGCCTCGGGCCCGGCCCACGCGACCGACGCGACGACCCTCAGGCGCCAGTACATCACGATGGGCGGCGGGCCGCGGGTGCTGCGCAACGCGGTCAACGCCATGGCGGAGTCCACGGTGAACCTGCTGGGGTACACGGTGGACGACCTCAAGCGGAACGACCCCGGGCTGCGCGCCCTGCTGGATGAGCTGCACTTCGTCCCCCACCAGGCCAACGGGCGGATCGTGGACGGCCTGATGGAGAAGCTCGGCATGCCCGAGGAGCGCGTCTACCGGACCGTCTACCACGCGGGCAACATGTCCGCGGCGACGAACGTCTACACCCTGGACTACGCCGTCCGGGAGGGGAACCTGCGCCGCCGGGAGAATCCCGACGGCACCGTGGACATCGGGCCCTGCGGCCGGCGCCTGAAGAAGGGGGACCTCGTGATCCTGACCACCATCGGCGGCGGCTACATCTACGGCTCCGTCGGGTTCCGGCTGTAACCGTGAAGACCGCGCTCCTCTCCGTCCTCCTCGCCGGCGCCGTCGCGGGCGCCGTCGTCGCCCTGTACGAGGAGTTCCGCTCCCCCCCGGCCCCGGTCCCGGCCCCCCCCGCCGCGCCCTCCCCCGACGCCGACCTCGCCCGCCGCGTCGCCGCCCTCGAGGGGCGCCTCGACGAGATGGCCGCGGGCGTGGAGCGGCTGCGGAAGGAGATCGACGAGGCCCGCGAGGCGGAGAAGCGCACCGTCGCCGACCTCCAGCAGGAGGTCGCGAAGCAGAAGGAGAAGGTGAACGCGGCCGAGGCCCTCCTCTCCGGCTACACCGGGGAGCCGCGCCCCGTCGAGAAGAAGCCCGAGGACATGGACGCCTTCGCGAAGGAGGTGTCCAAGGGGATGCGGCAGGGGATCCGGGAGGAGTTCCGCAAGATCGCCGAGCTCATCACCAACCCCACCCCGGAGGGGCTGGACGCCCGCAAGCGGCAGCTGAAGATGTTCGCCATGGCCTTCGGCGCCAACGCCGGCCTCGACCAGGCGCAAACCGCCACGCTCGAGCGGATCCTCGACGAGACCGACGGGAAGGCCCGCGAGGACCTGCGCCCCCTCCTGCAGGGAGTCGAGGACTACCGGACCGTGGACTACGTCAAGGTGAAGAAGGTCACCGAGGACTCCTTCGCCGCGCAGAACGAGCAGTTCGAGAAGGAGTTCCCCAAGGACAAGTCCGACCGCCTGAAGCGCCAGCTCGAGCCCATCCGCAACATCTTCGGCGCGATGATCGACGAGCTGGGGAAGCAGTCCCAGGCGCCGGAACCTCCGAAGTAGTGCGGTCGGTCCTCCTCCCCGCCCTCCTCCTCGCCGGCTGCATCACCCCGCCCGCCGTCTTCGCGGCGGGCTCGAACAGGGTCGTGATGCGGGCCTACCCCCCGGGGACGGAGACGGTCGAGGTCCCCGTCGAGGAGGGGGTCGCCCTCCGCGGGGTCTTCGCGCCCTCCGACCCCGGCGCCCCGGTGGTCCTGGTGCTCGTCGGGGCCGGGGACTCCGTGAGCCTCGGCGGCGGGGCCTGCTCGAGCGTCGCCTGGGATCTCCGCGACCGCGGGTTCGGGACCCTGCTCCTCGACTACCGCGGCGTCGGCGTCTCGGACGGGGATCGCTCGCCCTGGAACCTCCGCGGCGACGCGCGGGCCGCCTACGGCGAGGCGGTGCGGCGGGCCGGCGGCGAGGAGCGGGTCGTGGTGCGCGGCATGTCCCTGGGCACGCTGGCGGCCGCCGCGCTGATGGAGGAGGGGCGGCGCCCCGCCGCCTTCGTGCTGGTGACCCCGGTGCGGGGCGAGACCGTCGTGCCGAACTTCGCCTACTCGAAGTGGTGGGACCCCCTGGTCTTCCTCGGCGTGCACTTCTTCCGCTCCGTCGGCGACGCCGACCTCGTCGAGGCGGTCCGCGCCTGCCCGGTGCCGCTCCTCGTCCTGGCCGGGGGCCGGGACAACCTCCTTCCCCCGGAAGAGGCTGCCCTGGTGCGGGAGGCCTGCCTCCGAGCCGGGGAGAGGACGTGGGCCGAGCGCCCCGGCCTCGGCCACGAGGGGACGTACATGGAGGCGGCGCGGGTGTTCCCCGAGGAGGCGGCCCTGCTGGGGCGGCTCTTCCCCGCGCTCCCTCCGCGGGACGAGCGGGTGCGGGCGATGATCGAGGCGGCGCCGCCGGAGGTCCGGGCGGTCCTCCCGCCTCTGGACGGGCGGCGGCTCCTCGACCCGCCCGCCCTCGGCGCGGCCCTGGCGCTCGTGGGGACCGACGCGGACCGGGAGAAGTGGCTGCGGTCCCTCCCGGCGGATCGCCTGCGGGCGCTGCCCTTCGAGGCGCTCCTGGCCCTGGTCACCTTCGGCGACCTCGACCCGCGGGAGCTGTACGCGGTCGGAGGGTTCGTGGACTCCCTCACCGAGCACGGCCACCGTCCGGCGAAGGCGGAACACCTGGCGAAGCTGGCGGCCGCCTTCCGGCTCGGGCGGAAGTCCACCTGGACGGTGCCCATGCCCGTGGAGTTCCGGTTCATGGCCTCGGTCGCGGTGGCGACGGAGTCCTACGACCTCGACGATCCGGCGGGGGAGATGCCCGCCGGGGCCCCGGCCCGCCTGCGGCTGCCGGCCGGGGAGTCGTTCCGGCGGGCGGTGCGCCTCGCGCTCAAGTGCGCGGGGATCCCCGATCGGCCCGCGGCCGCCGGCGGGATCGAGGCCTTCGAGGACGGGGCGTGGAGGCCGGTGGACCTCTCCGGGCTCCCCTAGGGGCTACCAGTTCCTCTGGAGGACGATCACGCCGCAGCCGATGCGGTCGCCGGCGTTGCCGGTGGGCTGGGAGGTGAAGTCGTCGGGCATCGCGTGGACGATGATGGACTTGCCGAGGATGTCGGTCGGCCCGCCGTCCCCCATGGTCCACTGGTCGCTGCTCACGACGAGGGAGCCGGTCCCGTCGGCGCCGACCTCGATGTTGCCGAGGTCCCCGAGGTGGAACTCCCCGTCCGCCTGGCCCCACTTCCCGTGCTTCTTCGAGGTCGGGTTCCAGTGGCCGCCGGCCGACTTGGCGTCGGGGGCGGAGCAGTCGCCGTGCTCGTGGATGTGGGTCGCGTGGACGCCCGGGGAGACGTTGCGGACCTCGATGCGGAACTGGATCCAGTTCCCGTCCCGCCGCTCGAAGGTCGCCGACCCCTCGAGCGCGGACCCGGCCCGCGCCTCGAGGACGACGTAGGCGCGGGGCTCCTTCGCGTGGGCGCCCCCCGTCACGGCGCATCCGGCGGAGGCGAGGGCGAGCGCGGCGAGCAGGGCGGCGGCGGGGCGCAGGGTCATGGGGGGGGTCTCCTGGGGTGGAAGCCGGGAGTATACGGGGCCCGGCCCTTCGCTCCTCTCCTTCGGGGCCACGCCTTCGTCCTACGTCCCCTCCCGGAATCTCCCCGCATCGCCATCCGCGATGAGATGGCCCCCCCTCTCGGTCCACCACTTCCGCCAGTCCGCGACGGCCCGCGCCCGAGGCTCCGCGTCCGCGGCCGGGTCGAACTCCCGAGTCGCGCCGGTCGTCCGGTGGAGCGCCTCCAGGGCGGCGCGCCTCGCCATCTCGTCGGTGGATTCGAGCCGCTCGATCAGGAGGGGGATCGACCGTGTACCCATCCGGACGAAGTCGGAGGCGAGGACCTGCCTCCGCTCCGGGGTTCCGGCCGCGAACCTCTGGAAGACCGCCTTGAACAGGTCGGCGAATCCCGCTTCGTTCAGGGTCGGCCCCACCTTCGGGTCGAGATCGGCACCGGCCGAGGTGGTGGCGGTCCCGTAGCGGGCCTGGGTCGGGGTGTGGAGGCGCGTCGTCGCCCGCTTCAGGAACAGAAGGGCGAAGCACGTGTCCACCTGGGGGCCCTCCTCAACCCCCTGGAAGGGTCCCCCTCCGAGCTTCGACTTCGCCTGTTCCCACGATCCGTCGGCACGTTGGACCTTCAGCAAGTACTCCGCACCTTCGAGGTACCAGTCGCGGGTTCCCACCCACGCCGTGCCGGCGAGGACCCCCGCCCTTTCCAGGCCGTAGAGGTAGTAGTACTGGAACTCAGGGGACAGGGATGAGGGGACTTCCTTCGGGGGATCCTCGGGAACGGGGCCCGGGGGCTTTCCCTTCGGCGGCCGCTTTCCCGGGGGCGGAGGCGGTCCGAAGGGCGGTGGTGTGGGTTCTCCCGAGGTGGGATTGCCCTCCACGGTGAAGTACCTCCCGAGCCACGCCAATCCGTCCCGAAGGGACGTCGCGGACGACGAATCGAGCGCCGCGTCCGCGCGCAGGTCCGCGCGAAGAGCCTCCCTGCACAGCGCCACCGAGGAGACCCCGCCCGCCGTCATGGAGCCGAAGGCGAGGATGGTTTCGTTCTGGTAGGCCCAGCCGCGGGCCCGCGCGGTTCCGAGCGCGTAGAGGGTTCCGTCCTTCCCCGAGGCCTCGAACCACGGCACGGAAGGCCCGTGGGAAGCCTGCAGTCGGATCCAGTACCTCAGGGACCTCCGCCAGACGTCCGCGGGAACGTCGTTCCCGAGGAGGCGCGCCGCGCCGAGACCCAGGACGGCGAACTGGGAGTTGGAGTTGTCCGCGTAGCCCGGCTGGAGGATGTTGACCCTGGAGGCGACGTCCTCGTCGTCCTTGCCGTAGCCGAAACCTCCGGCGGCGTTCTGGGATCGGCGGAGGTAGTCCGCCAGCGCGGCGATCCAGGCGAGATCCACCTCGGGGATGGGGGCCTCCGCGGGCTTGCCGGAGTTGTAGTGGACCTCTAGGGCGAGGAGGGTCAGCGAGACGCCGTAGGTGGTGTTGCCCCCCTCGAACCTCATCTTGGTCGGGTACGCGCGGCGGAGCCGGTCCAGGCCCCGCAGGATCTGTGGATCGTCGCCGGGAACTCCCCCCGCCCTCAGGGCGAGGAGAGCGAGCGCCGTCTCTCCCTCTCCCCACTTGGTGAAGTAGCTCCCGTCCTCCTTCTGCTGCTTGCGGAGCCAGGCGATCCCCCGATCGACGGCGTCGTCCACCCGCTTCTGGAACTCCCCGGAGCGGGGGGGGCTCTTCGGGAGCCCCTTGCGGGCGGGGGGAGTCTCGGCCGTCGCGGGAGTGGAAGGGACGAGGGCCGCCCCGAGGACCAAGATCCACGCCCCTCTGCCCATGGTTGGGATTCTACCCCTCCGCGCGGGCCTTCCCGACCCCCGGGAATCGCTCCGCCTCCGGTATCCTCCCCCCCATGCCCCTTCCCCCCCACGGACCCGACGAGGTGCGGCGCATCGCCGCGCTCGCGCGGCTGCGGCTGACGGAGGAGGAGGCCGCCGCGCTGGCGAAGGACTTCGCCGCCATCCTCGGGTACGTGGACCGGCTGCGGGCGCGGGACGAGGCCGACGCGGCCGAGCCCCTCGTCCACGCGGTCCCCTCGGAGGAGCCCGCGACCACGCTCCGCGCCGACGAGCCGGCCCCTCCGCTCTCCCGGGAATCGATCCTCAAGGCCGCCCCCGACCGCTCGGGGAGCCTCGTCCGCGTGCCCCGGGTGCTGGAGGAGGGGCGGTGAGCGCGGAGGTCCCCCTCCACCGCGCCTCGGCGACGGCGATCCGCGCCCGCGTCGCCGCCGGCGAGGTCTCCGCCGAGGCCGTCGCCCTCCACTTCCTCGACCGCATCGCCGCGCGCGACGGGGAACTGCGCTGCTTCCTCTCCGTGGACCGCGAGGGGGCGCTGCGCGCGGCGAGGGAATCGGACGCCCGCCGCGCCCTCGGCGGCGAGCCGCGCCCCCTCGAGGGGGTCCCCGTCGCCCTCAAGGACAACCTCCACGCCGCCGGCCAGCCGACGACCTGCGCCTCCCGCATCCTCGAGGGCTTCGTCGCGCCGCGCGACGGCATCGTCGCCGCGCGCCTGCGCGCCGCCGGGGCCGTGATCCTCGGCAAGACCAACCTCGACGAGTTCGCGTTCGGGACCACGACC
>CAZWGT010000181.1:0-7536 GCA_964633345.1 uncultured Planctomycetota bacterium | reverse complement strand
CTACTGGGCGACCCTGTTCGACCGCATGGGGGACTTCACCACCCTCGTCGTCGGTCCCACGGGCACGGGGAAGGAGCTGGTCGCCCGGGCCATCGCCCACTCGCGCTACATCCCCTTCGACCCGGGGACCCGGACCTTCGGCGAGGACTTCACGACCCTCTTCCTCCCGCTCAACCTCGAGGCCCTCCCCGGGAGCCTCGTCGAATCGGAGCTGTTCGGCCACCGCCGCGGCGCGTTCACGGGGGCGACGGAGGATCGGGTCGGCTGGCTCGAGTCCTGCCCGCGCTCGGGGACCGTCTTCCTCGACGAGATCGGGGAGCTCGGCCCGACGGTGCAGGTGAAGCTGCTCCGGGTGCTCCAGGGGCGCGTCTTCCAGAGGGTGGGGGAGACCCGGCCCCGGACCTTCTCCGGGAAGATCCTCGCGGCGACCAACCGGGACCCGGCCGACCTCCTCCGCCGCGGGACCATGCGGGAGGACTTCTACTACCGGATCTGCTCCGACCTCCTCGAGGTCCCCTCGCTGCGCACCCGCCTCGACGACGACCCATCGGAACTGGAGGAGCTGGTGCGCCACATCGCCCGGCGCAACGTGGGCGAGGAGACGGGCGCCCTGGCGGCGGAGGTGCTGGCCTGGATCGGGAAGAACCTCGGCCCCCGCTACCCCTGGCCGGGGAACGTCCGGGAGCTCGAGCAGTGCGTGCGCAACGTGCTGGTCCGCGGGTCCTACTCCCCGCCCCCGCGCGGCGACGGACCCTCCGATCCCTTCGGGAAGCTGCTCGCCGGGATGCGGGAGGGGACCGTCCCCGCCGAGGAGGTCCTCCGGGGCTACTGCTCGTGGGTGTACGGCAGGACCGGGTCCTACGTGGAGACGGCGCGCCTGCTCGGCCTCGACCGGCGCACGGTGAAGGCGAAGGTGACGGGGCCGGGGTGATCGTGTGGGGGGCGGTCCGCGCCGCCTTCGGCGGCGCGGTTGCGCCCGGAGGGACATCGTCCGGAAAGGACCGGACGATGTCCCTCCGGGCGCGATGAACGGCAGGGGGGTGAGAGCCGACCATCCATAAACGGGGTGAGGCGCTCTGGCGGTTCGAGCGGTGTACCCCGTGTACGGCAACCGTCCTCCCGCCCACCGCCGTTCCACGCTCCCGGATCGCGATCGTCCGATCCGTTCCGGACGCGCCCTCTCCGGGCGCCACCGCGCCGCCGGAGGCGGCGCGGAACGCACGACCGGGCCCCGGAATCAAGAAGCCCCGCCGCTCGCGCGGCGGGGCTTCCGGTCGTCGTGGGACGCGGTCTACTTGAGGTGCTTCGAGACGAGCTTGGTCATCTCGAACATCGAGACCTGCTTCTTGTTGCCGAACACCGCGAGGAGCTTCTCGTCGGCGTTGATGTTGCGGCGGTTCTTCTTGTCCTGGAGGCCGTTCTTCTTGATGTACTGCCAGATCTTCTTCGTGACCTCCGTCCGCGGCATCGCCTTCGCGCCGATCACCTCGGCCAGGGCGGCGCTCGGGGTGAGCGGAGCCATGAACTTCGCGTTGGGCTTCCTCTTCGCGGCAGCCTTCTTGGCCAAGTGAGCCTCCTTGTCGCTTCGGGCGTCCGCCTTCCGGCGTCGGCCCATGTCCCGGGGGCTCTTAGCCCCCCTTGATCGATGCGTCGCGCGTCGCACGGGCGGCGTCCCCCGCCTCCGTACCCGGACCAATCTACGCCGCGGGAGGCCCGTTTTCATAGGGAAAACCGCCGATTCTCATAGGAGAAACGCCGTCCGGAGACGGACCCCCGCGGAATCCTTGAAACCCCGCCCCGCGATCGGCACCCTGTCCGCGTCCCGGGGAGGCCCCACCGTGAAGGCATCCGCCGCCGTCCTGTTCGCCGCCGCCGCCCTCGCCGGATGCGCCTCCCCTTCCGCCCCGTGCGGCCCCTCCGACGTCGGCGGGCAATCGTGCCTAACTGGCTGTGTCCCAGTCTTCTATGCCGACGGCCGTGTGCGCAGGGACGGCGCCACGGACGCCCCCCTCTTCGTCGCCCCCGCGGAAACCGCCGCCGCCCTGGCCCCACGGTTCAACGACGACGGGAGCGTCTGCCGGGACGCCGAGAGCGGCGCCCCCCTCCACGAGGAGGTCTCCGGGGGCGTGGTGGTCCGGGTCCTCGTCCTGCCCGTCCGCTGAGCCGCGCCGCCGGAGCCGGGAACCTCCCCGCCCTCCATCCGTCTGATAGGATGGCTCCGTCCCGTGGATCGAGGTGCCCCTTGAAGCGTCTCCTCCTCGCCGCCTCCCTCCTGCTCTGCGCCCCGGCCGCCCTGGCCGAGGGGCCCGTCGCCCCTCCCGAGGGCGGCGACCCGATGGACGAGATCAAGAAGGCGGCCGCGAAGATCTCGAAGTCGATGAAGGAGAGCGAGGAGGCCCTGACGAAGGTCGCCCGCGGCGAGACGGCGGAGCCGAAGGGCGTGGACGTCGTCCTGCCTCCCCCGCAGACCTCCCCCTCGTCCTCCTCCTCCGGCGGCGGCACCTGAAAGAGCGGCGAAGCGCTCCGGGGGAGCGGCGAGCAGGGACGCGAAGTGGTCGAGGGGATCAACCGGATCATCGAGAACGCCGCGAGGCTGGGCGGGAAGTCCGGCGGCGGCGGCGGCGGGAAGTCCGGGACCTCCTCCGAGGAGCCGGACGGCAAGGACGCCGAGAAGCAGCGCAACGCGAGGAAGGAACAGGACGAGAAGAAGGACCCCCTGAAGGACAACCAGCCCGGCGGCGAGGGGGATCCGAAGAACGGCGAGAAGCAGAAGGACCCCAAGGCCAACGACGAGCTCAAGGGCAAGGCCTCCCCGCCGCCGAGCCCCACGGGGCAGCCCGGCCCGAAGGACCCCAGCGGCGTGTTCTTCGCGCAGCTGCCGGCCAAGGTCCGCGAGGCCGTCCTCGCGGGCGACTTCGACCAGGTCCCCGAGCGCTACCGCGACCTCATCCGCGAGTGGACGAGGAAGCTCGCCGAGAAGGAAGCGAAGGAAGCGGCGAAGTAGGGACGGAGTTCCGGCCCCGCCCCTCCCGCGGGTACCCTCCCTCCATGCGCGTCCTCCTCGCGTCCCCCCGCGGCTTCTGCGCCGGGGTGGATCGGGCCATCGAGATCGTGGAACTGGCCCTGTCCATCTACGGTCGCCCGGTCTACGTGCGTCACGAGATCGTCCACAACCGCCACGTCGTGGACCGGCTGCGCGGGATGGGCGCGGTGTTCGTGGACGACGTCGCCGAGATCCCCGAGGGCTCCGTGGTCATCTACTCGGCCCACGGGGTCTCGCCGAAGGTGCGCGAGGAGGCCGCGGCCCGGCGCCTGCGCGCCATCGACGCGACCTGCCCCCTCGTGACGAAGGTGCACCTCGAGGCGCTCCGCCACGCCGCGGCGGGCCGGGAGATCCTCCTCATCGGCCACGCGGGCCACGTGGAGGTCGAGGGGACGATGGGCGAGGCCCCTCTCCGGATGAAGCTCGTGGAGTCGGTCGCCGGCGCCGAGCGCGTCGCCGTCGCCGACCCGGCCAAGGTCGCCTTCCTCACCCAGACGACGCTCTCGGTGGACGACACGCGCGCGATCATCGACGTGCTCCGCCGGCGCTTCCCCGCCATGCAGGGCCCCGCGCAGGAGGACATCTGCTACGCCACCCAGAACCGCCAGAACGCGGTGAAGGGCCTCGCGCGGGACATCGAGGTGCTGCTCGTGGTCGGCGCCCCCAACTCCTCGAACTCCCAGCGGCTCGTGGAGGTCGCCCGGGCCCAGGGGGTGCGCGCCCACCTCGTCGAGGAGGCGGCGGGCATCGATCCGGCGTGGATCGCGGGCGCGAAGTCCGTGGGCGTGACGGCCGGGGCCTCGGCCCCGGAGGAGCTCGTGCGCTCCATCGTGGAGAGGCTGCGCTCCCTCGGCGGTTCGGACCCGGTGGAGGTCCCCACCGTGGTGGAGAACGTGCACTTCGCCCTGCCGCCGGAAGTGACGCGCCGGCCATGACCGTGGACCGGGCGTGGCGTCCGAGGGCGGGGTTGAAGGACGCCGCGGTGCTCGCGCCGCTGTTCGTCCGCGACGGGGTGGAACGCCTCTTCCTCACGAAGCGGCGCGAGGACCTCCCCGACCACCCGGGCCAGGTCGCCTTCCCCGGCGGGGCGCGCGAGGGGGACGAGGACGCCCTGACCTGCGCGCTGCGGGAGTCCGCCGAGGAGGTCGGCATCGTTCCCTCGACCGTCGAGGTGATCGGCCGCCTCCCCGACCGCGTCTCCATCGCGGGATTCATGGTGGCCTGCTTCGTCGGGCGCATTCCCGACCCCCGCGGCCTCCCCTTCGACGCGCGCGAGGTCGAGCGCGTCTTCGACATCCCCCTGGCCGACCTCCGCGACCCCGCCCGCTGGCGCTACGAGGACCGCGTCCACGCCACCGGCACCTTCCGCCAGGTCCCCTTCTACGAGTGGGAGGGGCCGACCCTGTGGGGGCTCACGGGGATGTTCGTGCAGGACCTTGCGGAGGCGACCCTGCCGGGCTTCACCGGGGCTTCGCGGGCAGCCCGAGGGACTTGAGGTAGCCGTCCCGGGCGTACTGCCGGTGCCCGGCATCAACTTCCCTGAGCCACTGCACCACTTTCGGGTCGCCGCTTCCGAGCGCCCGGCCCTCGCCATCGACGAGGCCGAACGCCTCGAGGAGCCGCGTCTTCCCGCTCCTCCCGCTGAACTCGCTCCGCACGAACCGGTGGAAGGCATCCCTCCGCTTTCCGCCCTCCCCGTCCCGGAAGTACCGGATCAGGATCTGGCCCTGGATCCAGGCAAGGGACTCCAGATCCCCCCCGAGGCCAGCGCCGCCGGCCTTGACGCTCGACTGGGCGCGAACCTGCTGGGCGTCGGCGAAGAGGAGATCCTCAAGCGTCCACAAAGGACCCAGCGCCCCGGACTCGAGGAGGGCGTGGCCGGCGCGATCGAACCCCTCGCGCAGCGCGCCCGACTCCTCGCGGAAGCTGCCAAAGCCGACGGCCAGCCCCCGCTCGAACCACGCAAAGGAGGAGCGGAGCCTCGGGTCGTCCCACGCGACGGGAACCGGCTGCTCGCCGCGGGCGAGGGACTCCGCGGCGTCCGCGGCACTGCAGAAGTGGCGCGCGTAGAGATGGCCGAGGGCGTAGGCCCCGAGCTGGTAGCACTCCGCGTCCTCGAGCCCGGATCCATGGCAGAGGATTCTCCGAGACTCCCTCGCGTAGTGGGGCCCCGGCGACAAACGTCCCCGCTTCCCGGCGTACCAGCCGTCGAAAGACGCCTGGTTCCTGAAGATCATGATCCGGATCCGCTCGTCGCCCAGTTCGGCCAGGGTCGGCGCGTCGAGGCTCGCCTCCCGCAGGAACTCCCGGTAGGCGACGGCCAGCATGTCGAGAGCCCGGCCCACCCTCTCCGCCAAGGCGAGGTCGCTCCTCCCGTCCTCGCCCTCCTCCACCGCCACCAGCACGGGGCGGCGGTCATGGAAGCGGAGCTTCACGTCGGTGAACAGGGGATCCAGGCGCCACTCCACCTCGAGCTTCATCGTCTTCGCCTTGACGGGGTCCTTCTCCGTCTCCCACGGCTCGGCGGGCGGATCGGGCTCGACCGGAACGGGGGCCGGAATCGGCGCAGGGGCGGGCGCGGGAGCGGGCGGAGGCGGAGGCGAACAGCCGGCGAGGGCGAGGACGAGGACGAGGACGACCCTCGCGGCACGGCCCATGCGCACCTCCGCCGCGGATGCTAACCGCGGGGGGGAACGGCGAGTTCCAGCGAATCCAGCAGCCGGCGCGCCGACGCCTCCCAGGTGAGGCCCGCGGCCCGGGCCCGGCCGCGGCGGACGAGGTCCCGGCGCAGTGTCTCGTCGTTGGATACGGCGAGGCAGGCCGACGCGACGGCCTCGGGATCCGCCGGGTCGAACAGGAGCGCCGCCCCGCCCGCGGTCTCCGGCAGGGCGGAGGCCGCCGCGCAGGCCACCGGGACTCCCGCCGCCATGGCCTCGACGACCGGCATCCCGAACCCCTCGTAGGTCGCCGGGTGGATGAGCGCCCGGGCGCCGGCGTAGACCGCCGGCAGGTCGGCCGGCCGCACGTACCCCGCCCAGCGGATCGGCAGGCCCTCGGCGAGCCGACGCAGCCGGGCCTCCTCCGGGCCGCCCCGCCCCGCGATCACGAGCTCCGGGACCGGGGCGCGTTCGCCGTGCAGCAGGGCGACGGCCCCGATCAGCCGGTCCAGGTTCTTCCTCTCCTCCAGGACCCCGAGGGCGAGCAGGTAGGGACGCCGCGGCAGATCGAGCCGCTCCCGCGTCCGCGCCCCGCCGCAGGGGTCGCGGAGCGCGTCGGCGGGCGCGTTCGGCACCACCGCCGTCCGCGCCGGATCGACGCCGAGCCCCCGCACCGCCTCGTCCCGCGTGAAGGCCGAGGGCGTGATCACGAGGTCGGCGCGCCGCAGAGTCCGCCCGTAGGCGGCCGCGAAGTAGGCCCTCCGCAGGGGACGGCGCGGCGCCGCCCCGGAGAGATCCCGGAGGTCGTGGACCGTCACCGCCGTCCGCGTCCCCGGCACCCGCGGCACCGGGTAGAAGTCGGTCACGAAGACGTCCGGGGCCTCGGAGCGCAGGAGGGACTCGAAGACCGCGCGGCTCCGGCGGAAGCGCTCCAGCGGCCGCCCCGGGTCGAGGGGCGTGCGGACGGCGCGGATCCCCTCGGGGAGCAGCCCCGCGAGATCCTGTCCCCGCGCCTCCGCGACGATCACCTCGGCGCCGAGCCGCAGCAGCGCCCCGCAGAGCCCCATCGCCCGCTCCCGCGCCCCGCTGGCGAGCGCGTCGTAGGCCGTGAAGTTGAAGAGCAGGCGCGGCGGGGGGCGGTCGGGAACGAGGGCGCGGCGGGCGGCGGGTTCGGTGGACTTCGATCGCTCGGTCACGGGGTCTTGGACGACGCCCGCGCCGCCCCGACCACCTCCGACCAGATCTCGAGGACCCGGGCCGCCGACCGGTCCCAGGAGAACTCCGCCGCGCGCTTCTCCCCCATCGTCTGCAGCCGCGATCGGAGGACCCGGTCCTCCACCACCCGCCGGAGTCCGTCGGCGAGCGCCGCCGCGTCCCCCGGGGGGACGAGGAGCGCGGCCTGTCCGGCCACCTCGGGCACCGATCCCGCCGAGGCGGCCACCACCGGGAGGCCCAGCGACATCGCCTCCAGCAGCGGGAGGCCGAGCCCCTCGTTGAAGGAGTGGTAGACCAGCGCGTCGGCGCCGCGGTAGGCGGCGGCGAGCACCGCGTCCTCGATCCAGCCGAGCCAGTGGACGCCGGGGGGCGGGCCCGCCGGCGGGCGGCCGGGCCCCGTCACGGCCAGCAGGCGGTCCCCCCCGGAGGCGCGGTAGGCGGCGTAGGCCTCGAGCAGGGTGTCGGGCCCCTTGCGGGGGCGGCCGGCGCCGACGGCGAGGAAGTAGCGGGCCGATCCGAGGCCGACGCGGGCGAGCGCGGCCCCGTCCCCCCCCGCCGGTGCGGGTCCGCGGAGCGCCGGGTCGATCCCGTGGGGGACGACGCGGACCTTCCCCGCCACGC
>CAZWGT010000180.1:0-7565 GCA_964633345.1 uncultured Planctomycetota bacterium | reverse complement strand
AGCGCCGCGGCCGCGAGAAGGCCCTGGAGCTCGACCCGTAGTACGCCGAGGCCTACGTCGCGCTGGCCGGCTAATACACCTTCTCGATGCCCAGCCTCGTCCGCGCCGAGGAGTTGGTCCGGACCGCGATCCGGATCAACGACGGCTACCTCGAGGCCCACCTCCTCCTCTCCGAGATCCTCAAGCGCCGCGGCTTCCAGACCGAGGCGGCCGTCTACCTCGACCGCCTGCTCCTCCGCGAGGAGTTCCGGAACCGCCTGGCCTTCCTCCGCATCCCCGCCGAGCAGGGGGACCGGGCCGGGATGGCGTCGGCGGCCGCCGATGCCTGCCGGAAGGCCCTCGACGTCGACCGGGAGGACGGCGAGTCCCGCGGCCGCCTCGCCCAGGTCCTGATGCGCGAGGGCCTCTCCGAGGACGCCGTCGGCGTCTTCGACGAGCGCGTGCGCCTGAACCCCTTCGACATCGACGCCTACCGCCGCAAGGCCTACTTCCTCGAGGGGCTCGGCCGCCTCCCCGACGCCGCCGGGACCGCCGCCGAGGGGCTCTCCCTCGCCCCCGAGGACGCCTACCTCCTCGAGCTGCAGGGCCGCGTCCTCCACCGGATGGGGCGGAAGGACGACGCCGTGGCGAAGTGGAAGGAGGCCATGCGCGTCGACCCGAAGAACGCCGTCCTCAAGCGCTACGTCGAGTGGCTCGACCCCTCCCTCAAGCCCTTCGAGATGCCCTACATCGAGGACGCCGGCGCCCTGCTGGCCGCGGTCAAGGGGCGGGAGAACGACAACAAGGAGAACGACCCCTCCATCGTGGTCCTCGACAAGGGCGTCGTCCGCGTCAACCCCGACGGCACGAACTCCACGTTCACGCAGAAGATCGTCAAGGTCCTGAACAACCAGGGCGTCAAGCAGAACTCCTCGTACTACGCCGGGAACTTCTGGATGGGAGAGCAGGCCTTCGAGTGGCGCACGGCGCGGGTCTGGAGGAAGGACGGCACCGTCGAGGAGGCCCAGGTCCAGTCCGGCTCCCCGGGCGTCCGCTGGCCCCAGCTCCAGCCCGGCGACGCCATCGAGGTCCAGCACCGCGTCGACGAGCTGAAGCAGTCCTTCTTCGGCGACTACTTCGGGGAGTCCTGGTTCTTCGCCGACATGGTCCCCGTGATCCGCAGCGAGTGGACGGTCCTGGCCCCGGCGTCGAAGGAGCTGCGGATCCACGCCCGCAACATGCCGGAGGGCAAGGGGGCGCCGGAGACCTCGACCCTCGACGACGGGAAGACGAAGGTCTACACCTGGTCCCTCTCGAACCTGGACAAGGTCCGCCGCGAACCCGCGATGCCCGACCCCTCGGAGTCCTACCCCGAGGTCGAGGTCACCACGTTCAAGGACTGGAACCAGTTCTCCGTCTGGTGGTGGAACCTCATCAAGAAGCAGTTCACCGTGGACGACGGGATGCGGGAGAAGGTGGCCGAGCTGACGAAGGACAAGAAGACGCGGCTGGAGAAGGTGCAGGCCATCTACGACTTCGTCGTGACCGACATCCAGTACCAGGCCTGGGAGTTCGGCGTCCACGGCTACAAGCCCTACTCCGCGACGGCCATCTTCAACCGCAAGTGGGGGGACTGCAAGGACAAGGCCATCCTCATCCGGACCATGCTGGACATGGTCGGCGTCGAGGCCTTCCCCGTCCTCATCATGGCGAGCCAGAACCGCTCGGCGGAGGACATGACGCTGGCCCAGGTGGGCAAGTTCAACCACTGCATCGCCTACGTGCCCGACGCCGACGGGAACGGGCAGGGGATGTTCCTGGACGGGACCGCCCAGTACAACTCCATGCACAACGTCCCCACCATGGACCGCGGCGCCCAGGTCCTCATCGTCCGCCCCGAGGGGGCGGAGATCGTCCAGATCCCGTGGAACAGCCCCGAGGAGTTCGCCTTCGACCAGGAGTTCGAGGTGGCCCTGCAGCCCAACGGCGCCGGGGACCTCAAGGGCCGCGCCGTCTTCACCGGGGACTGGGCCGTGCAGGCCCGCCAGCTGTTCTCCGTCGAGGGGAAGCGGGCCCTCGCCCTGGCCCAGGTCCTCGGCCCCTCCTTCGGCAAGCACAAGATCGAGGAGTCGGTCTTCCCCGACCTGAAGGACATCTCCAGCCCCGCCGTCGAGATCGGCCTGAAGGTCCGCGTGGACAAGGTCGGGCAGGTCGAGGGGTCGAAGATGACCGTCGCGATCAAGTTCGTCCAGCTGTTCCCCGTCGGCCAGATGTTCACGGCCCTCTCCGCCCTGCAGAAGCGGGAGTACGACATGGTGCTCCTCAACCCCATCTCCTTCACGGAGAAGGCCGCGTACCGCGTCCCCGAGGGCTGGACGGTCTCGAAGATCCCCGACCCGAAGACCCTGGAGACCCCCTTCGCCCGGTTCACCGTCTCCTCCGAGGCGAAGGACGGGGTCGTGACCTACCGCCGCACCGTGCAGCTCCTCAAGAACCGGATCGGGAAGGAGGAGTACCCCGCCTTCCGCGAGATGGCCGCGAAGATGAACGCCGCGCTCACGGAGAAGATCGTCCTGGAGAAGGCCGCGGCGCCGGCGGAGGCGCCGGCCGCGCCCGCCCCGGGCGACGGCAAGTAGGCCCGCCCGGACCCGACCGCGTCCCCCGCTCCCCCCGGAGAGGATCCACCATGCGAATCGCGAATCTCGCCCTCGCCGCGCTCCTCCTCGCCTCCCCCGCCGCCCTGGCGGACGACGCCGCCGTCGTCGCCGATCCCCCGGGCTGGGCCGCGGCCGACGCCGACGCCATGCTCGACGGCCTCCTCGGCGTCGTGGAGAGGGACCGCGAGGGCCCCCTCGGGCAGGCCGCCCTCGTCGCGGCGCGCCCGCTCTGGGACGAGGCGCGGGACGTCGTCCCCTTCGTGAAGCGCCTCGAGGCCGTCCTCGCCCGCGGCGTAAGGCAGGGAGACACCGACGAGATGATCCGCCGGGTCCTGGCCGACCTCCACCTCGAGGCCGGCGACGACGCGAAGCGACTCGGCGTCGGGATGGACGCGGGGTACCTCGGCGACGTTCTCGTCGCGGGGCCCTTCGGGATCCCGGCCGACCCCGCCGTGGACGTCCCCTACGCCCCCGAGGACGGGATCGACCTCGAGAAGCCCATGGCCGGCCGCGCCGGGCCCGTGCGCTGGACCCGCTACCGCAACCTCGGCATCGGGGAGATGGTGGAGCCGTTCGAGTACCTCCGCCCGACGGACGGGGTGGCCTACGTCCTGGCCCAGGTCCGCTCGGCGAAGGAGCGGCCCGCGGTCCTCAAGGTCACCTGCCTCTCCTCCCACAAGGTCCTCCTGAACGGGGCCGAGGTCCTGCGCGTGGACCGCCTCGCCGACGCGCCGGCCCGCACCTCATGGACGCCGGTGGCCCTCGCCGCCGGGTGGAACCGGATCCTCGTGAAGGTGGCCGGCTCCTCGGGCCTGATGGTCAAGGTCTGCGACGCGGAGACGGGCCTCCCCCTCGACGGGATCGAGGTCGAGAAGGGGGCGGTCCTCCACCCCGCCTCCCCGGCCCTGCCCTCCCCGGCGAAGGTCGGCTACGCGTCGAACCTCCACCGCCTCCTCGCCGCCGAGCCCGCCTCCCCCGCGGCCCGCGCGGTGCGCGGGATGATGTGCGACTTCTACGACCTCGACTGGGCGGCGTGGACCGACCTCGAGGCCGCCGCGAAGGACCCCGCCGCCTCCCCGGGCGTGCTCCTGCGCTTCGCCGCCTTCAACCAGGGCTTCAGCGAGATGCCGGAGCCGCGGTGGAGGAAGAACCGCTCCCGGGCCGTGTACGAGGACGTCCTCGAGAGGTCCCCGGGCCACGCCGAGGCGATCCTGTCCCTGGCGCAGATCCTCAGCGGCGAGGACCGGACCGAGGAGGCCCTCGCCGGCCTCAAGGAGCTGCCCGCCCCGCCGAAGGAGGGGACCCTCGACGCCGCGGCCTCGAAGGCGGCGGCCGAGAGCCGCGCCGCCATGGAGCGCAGCCGCTCCCTCTTCCCCGGCCTCGACGCCTTCCTCGCGAAGAACCCCGGCTCCTCCCGGGCCTGGTTCGTGCGGTGCGGCTTCTGCCAGGAGCGGAAGTGGTGGAAGGAGGCCGAGGACGCCGCGGAGAAGGCCCTCGCGGCCAACCCCCGCAGCGCCCGCGCCCTGGGGTACCTGCTCCGGACCGCGGACAACTTCGGCAACACCGCCCGGGCGGAGGAGCTCTGCCGCCGGATCCTGGCCGCCGACGCCGGGGACACCCGGGCCTCCCGGCGCCTGATCGCCCTCCACCGCGCCCGCGGCGAGCACGACGCGGGCCTGAAGATCCTCGACGGGCTCGTGGCCCGCTTCCCCTCCGACTTCGAGATCCGCGCCGACCGGGCCAACTACCTCGCCGCCCTCGACCGCCACGACGAGGCGGTCGCCGCCTTCCGCGAGCTGGCGGAGCTCTCCCCCCTCGAGGAGTCCCACCCGCGCCGCATCGGCGAGATCCTCCGGCGCAAGGGGGACGACGAGGGCGCGGCGAAGGCGTGGGAGACGTCCCTCGCCCTCTCCCCGGCCCAGGGGACGCTCCGGCGCGAACTGTCCCGGCTGCGCGGCGCCGACCTGGAGTTCGCGCGGAAGTGGGACGTGGACGGGCTGGCGATGGCGAAGGAGGCGGGCGGGCAGGAGAAGTACCCCAAGGCGTTCGCCGTCCACGTGGTGGACCTGCAGGTCGTGCGGGCCAACGAGGACGGGTCCTGGACCTCGCTGACCCACAACGTCTGGAAGATCCTGAACGAGAGGGGCCGCGAGAAGTACTCCGAGATCACCGTCCCCGCGAGGCCCCAGGACATCCTCGACGTCCGGGCGATCTCCCCCACCGGGGAGATCTTCCTCCCCATCGCCCCGCGGGGGAGCACCTTCACCCTCGAGGGGCTCCAGGCCGGCTGGATCGTCGAGTACCGCTGCCTCCGCGACCAGCCGCGCACCGATCGCGGCTTCGACTCCGGCGGCTGGTACTTCCAGGACCCGGGCACCGGGGACGACGCCGACCCCGTCGTCCTCTCCCGCTTCGTGGCGGACCTGCCGGCCTCCCTCGACCCTCCCCTCAAGCTCCGCAACTACGGGACGAAGCCGCAGCCCGTCGAGGAGGACGGGCGCAAGGTCTGGGTCTTCGAGAAGCGCGACCAGGACCGGATCGAGCCCGAGCCGAGCATGCCGGGCCCCGAGGAGATCTGCCCCTCGGCCCACTTCTACGCCCCGTGGACCTGGGAGGAGGTGAACCTGGAGTCCTTCGACCTCCTCGGGCGCCTGAGGCCCTCGCCGATCCTCGACGCGAAGGCCCGCGAGGTGGCCGGCGGGCAGGCGGGCCCCATGGAGAAGGCGCGCGCCCTCTACGCCTTCGTCAACCGCGAGATCGCCGGCACCGCCGGGGGCTGGGGCGCCACCGGGGTCCTCCTCGAGAAGAGCGGCAACCGGTTCCAGCTGTTCGGGGCGCTGCTGCGCTCCGCCGGGGTGCCCTTCGACGTCGTCCACGTCTGCACCTCCCCCGCGGACGAGGTCACCTGGGAGATCCCGGAGCCGGGGATGTTCGACGCCACGGGCATCGTGATCCGCGGCCCCGACGCGGAGACGACGGCCGACGACGTCTTCGTCTTCCCTTTCTCCCGCCACACGCCCTTCGGCCGCGTCCCCCTCGGCTGCCTCGGGAAGCCGGCCCTCGTGCCGGGCCGGGCCGGGCCCACGCTGTTCCGCATGCCCGCCGGCTCCGACGCGGAGTTCGAGTCCCGCAGCGTCGCCACGATCACCCTCGGCGCCGCCCCCGGAGACACGGCGTTCGCCCTCCGGGTCCTCGATCCCTCCGACGGCATGTTCGGCTTCAAGGAGCGGGTCGTGGACATGAACGAGGACGACCGGCGGAAGCAGACGGCCCAGGCGGTCGAGCGGTTCCTCTCCACCGCCGACCTGAGGACCTACGCCTACCCGGGCCTCGACGCCCACGGGGAGCCCTACCTCCTCGAGGCGGCCGGCGCCCTGCCGCGCCTGGTCCGCGAGGAGGGCGGCGAGACGGTCGCCCCCCTCGGCCTGCAGCCCCTCACGGTCACCCAGGACTACATCGAGCGGCCGGAGAGGGTCTGGCCCTTCCTCGCCCGGGGCGTCCGCGTCCGCCGGGACGAGGTGGTCTACGACCTCGCCGGCAAGTGGCGCGTCAAGCGCCTCCCGAAGGGCCATGCCGCGGTCACGAAGCTGGGTACCTATTCCCTCACGGTCCGCCAGGAAGCCGGGAAGATCCGCATCGTGCGCCAGGTGCGGTTCGGCGAGTGCCGCTACACGCCGGACGAGTACCGGGAGCTGGTGACCTGGTGCCGGGAGATCGACGCGGCCGAGGAGCAGCGGCTCGTCCTCGAGGAGGCGCGCTAGGTGGCGGATCGCAGGGCTTCGGCCTTCATCTTCGTCCTCGTGGTCCTCGCCGTCGCGGCGGGCGGCTGGTTCCTGTTCCGCGGCAGCGCCCCCGCGGGCCCCGCCCCCGGGGCCGGCGGCGGGAAGGACACGCCCGCGACGGGGCCGAAGAACCCCCACACCGGCACGACGCCGGCCATCCCGCTGGAGGGGATCGTTGCGCCGACCCGGGAGGCCTGCCTCGAGTTCCTCCGCGTCCAGGCCTCCCCCGTGCGCCCGCCGAAGGGGGGCGGACCCGTGCTCGTCTTCCCCGCGGTCCGCATGGACGCCCTCGACGCCCTCGCCGCCGTCGCCCCTTCCGAGGCCGACCCCGTCGTCCTGGCCGCCCTCGGCGGGGACGGGAACGCCGGGGACTGGAGCGAGGAGCGCCTCCACGCCGCGGGGATCCGGATCCGCGCCGGCAAGGCCGACGGGGCCGAGACGGTGCGGGCCTACCTGAAGTCCGGGGAGGACCTCGCCGACTCCGACGCGACGGTGGAGGCGGCCCGGGCCGCCTCGGCCATGGCCCCCGCCGACGGCGCCGCGGTCGTGCGCCGGGTCCTCGCGGAGAAGGCCGAGGCCATCAGCGACGAGGTCCTCGTCGCCGCCCTGCAGGCCGCCGCCGCCCTCGGGGACGGGGCCGGGCCGGAGGAGCTCCGCAAGCACCTCTCCTCCGACGAGTGGATCGTCCGCGGCGCCGCCGCCGGCGCCCTGGCCCGCGTCGGCGACGGTTCGGGCCTGAGGCTCGCCGAGGGCGTCGAGTGGCCGGATTCGGAGGAGTACGCCCAGGGGCTCGCCGTGGCGGGGAACGAGGCGGTCCTCCCGGTGCTGGGGAACCTGCTCAAGGCCGAGGAGTCCTTCGCCCGCGCCGCGGCGGCCCGGGCGGTCGGGACCGTCGGCGGGGCGAAGGCCGTCGCCCTCCTGCAGGGGGCGCTGAAGGACCCCGACGCCGACGTCCGCACCTCGGCCGCCGCCGCCCTGGCGCTCCTCGGGGCGAAGGACGACCTGGCCGGCGCGCGCCGCGGGATCGCCGACCGGGACCCCGAGATCGCCGTCGCGGCCTGGAAGGCCCTCGCGCTCGCGGGCGACGCGGAGTCGCGGGCCGCGGCCGCGGAGCTCCTCGCCTCCCCCCCTCCGGGGCCCAGGGACG
>CAZWGT010000179.1:0-7717 GCA_964633345.1 uncultured Planctomycetota bacterium | reverse complement strand
GCCGCCGCGATCCGCCTGTACTCCCAGGCGAACTTCCCGTACTCCGACGTCTCCCAGCGCGCGAGGGCCCGCCGCAGGGCGGGGACCGCGTCCTTCCCGGGGTTCCCCTCGATCCACTTCGCCACGCGCCCGTCGTGGGGCGTCCCGGAATCGAGGATCCCGATCAGCCGGACCCGGAGGTCCGGAGGCTCCGCGGCCGTCCACGCCTCGAGAGCCGACTGGGGGACGAAGTGGTGCGGGTCGTTCGCCGGGTCGAAGTCGAGGGCCGCCTTCCACAGGGCCGGCAGGGCCGAGGGCGCCTTCACCGCGCCCAGGGCGGCCGCGGCCCCGCCGCGGTAGTCCAGGGACTGGTCCTTCTCGCCGAGCATCTCGACGAGGACCGGCACCGCCTTCTCCCCGAGGGATGCCAGGGAGGCCAGCGCCGGGCGCCACGACGCGTCCGCCTCGCCGCGGAGGAGTTCGCGGAGGAGCGGCAGCGCCGCGTCCCCCAGCATCTCCGGGAGGACGGAGGCGGCGAAGGTCCGGGCCGAGGGGTCGGCGTCCCGTGCGCAGGCGGCGCGGAGGAGCGGCGCGGGGTCCATGTCCCCGCCCGTGCGCCGGACGGCGGCGGCGGCGCGGACCCGGAGCGCGAGGGGTTCCTTCGGGTCCGCCGCGATCCGCTTCGCGAGGCCCGCCGTCCCCTCCGGACGGAGCCGGGCGGCGATCTCCATGGCGGCGGCGCGCTCCTCCGCGGGGCCCGCCGCGGCGCGGGAGAGGAGGACGGCGGGGTCGGCCCGGCGGACCTTCCCGTCGGCGAGGGCGACCTCCCCGACGAGGTCCCCGACGGCGCAGAGCACGACGGTGCCGCGCGCCTCGTCCACCCACCACGCCTCGAACCACCACGTGTCCCCGCCCTCGACGGGGAAGGACTTCAGCGCCTCCTCGCGGAAGAGGTCCGCGAGGCGGAGCCGCCACCGGAGCTTCCCGTCGGCCCCGAGGAGCGCGAGCGCGTCCCCGGTCCCGAGGCCGCCGTACTTCTCGAAGAGGACGAGGGCCGGCTCGCCGTCGAGGACGCGCACCTGGAACGGCGCCTGGGGCAGGGTCCCCGAGGCGACGACCGCGTCGGCGGGGTCGCGGCCGATGTCGGGCTTCGCCTCGGCGGGGGAGGCCGTCACGGGGAGGGAGCGGGCGGGGGGGAGCGGGGCGGCCCCGTCGCGGCGGCGGCACAGCTCGTATTCCACCGTCGCGGGCTCCCCGGCCGCGCGGAGGACGGCGTAGTGGCGGCCGCCGGGGGAGGATTCGCGGCGGGACGCGAAGGGCTCCCAGTGCTGCGCGGGGAGGAGGGCCGCGAGCAGCGCCGCGGAGAGGGCTCTCACTTCCACACCGCCACGCTCTCTCCCATCTTCACGCCCGAGACCTCGACGAAGCCGCCCTCGACGGGCAGGCCGCGGACGACGGGGCGCGCGGTCAGGTCCCCGGTGATCCCCACCATGTACACCACGTCCCTCCCCCCCGCGCGGCGCACGGCGGCCGTCGGGACGACCCGGACCTCGTGGGTGCCCGTCATGACGGCGATCTCCCCCTCGCCGTCCGGCTCGGGGACGGCCAGGGGCGCGGACTTCGGATGGAGGACGAGGGGGATGGAGCCGTCGGCGGCGGCCGGTCCGTTGACGACGATCTCCCCCTCGATCAGGAAGTCCCTCCCCGACCGGACGAAGACCTGGGGGTTGCGCGCCAGGATCTCGGCGAGGGCGGCCGGCGCGGTCGCCTCGTAGGAGAGCCGCCGCCAGTCGAAGAGCACGACGAGGGGGGCGGGGGCGCCGTCGAGCTCGAGGGGGCGCTCCCCGCGCCGGGCCGCCATGGAGTAGACGATCCCGTCCTCCGGCGCCCGGACCTCGAGGGAGGCGAGGGCCCGCTTCGCCTCGCCGATCCTCCGCGCGTCCCCGGCCTTCTCCGCGGCGGCGAGGGCGCGCTCCCACTGGGCCGCGCCGAAGGTCAGAAGGAGATCCCCCTTGCGCACCGCCTGCCCCTCGCGGACGTGGATCGCCTCGACGGGGGTGGACGCGACGGACGGGAACAGGGTGACCGGCTTCGGCGCGCGGACCCGGCAGGGGATCCGCTCCGTGCTCGGGGCGAGGTGGGTCCGGACGTTCTGCGGGTACCAGGGGCCCCGGGGGACGCCGTCGTCGGGAGGGGGGGCGGGCCCCTTCCCGCCCGCGGGGGGCTTCGCGGGCTCCCGGTCCCTCGTGGCGAGGGCGATCCCCGCGCCGGCGAGGAGGACGAGCAGGGGGAGGACCACGACGCGGGGATTCATGGAGCCGAATCTAACCGGGGAAGGCGACCGGGGACTGTCCCTCCTCCCGAGCGGAGCGAGGGAGGAGGGGCTGTCCCCGGTGTGGCCGTGGGAACGGCGGAACCGGGGACAGTCCCCAGGCAGGAAGAACCGGGGACAGTCCCCGGGGGTCCCGTCCTACCTCAGGAACTCCGGGTCCTCGGCGACGACACCCTCGAGGACGCGCCAGGCCTCGACCATCGCCTCCAGGACGTCGGGCCGGGAGAAGGCGACGCTCCGCGCGCCGGTGCGCTCGAGCATCGGGCGCTTCATGGCGCGGTCGGCCATGCGGACGTCGTGGAAGCCGACGGAGACGACCACGGGGGTCTTCACCACGAAGGGCCGGGGGCGGCGGCGGCGCTGGAGGGCCTTCCCGGCGGCGGCCTTGATGGCCTTGCGGGTGAAGGCGGGGGTCCGGCAGATCGCCGAGGCCCGGCCGACGGCGCTCTTGGTCGCCACGGCCTCGACGTCGGGGAGGATCTCCCGCGCCTCCCGCACGAGCGCCTCGTCGCCGGCCACCATGACCACCGGCACGCCGAAGTGCCCCGCGACGGCCGCGTTCAGGGCCGTCTCGCCGAAGACGTCCCCGTTCACCGTGATCTCGTGGACGAGGGAGCCGATCCACGTGTGGGGGAGCACCGCGCCGGGGGCGCCGTTGCGGGCGTGGAAGCCGACGAACATGGCCGCGTCGAAGGTGTCGTCGAGCCCCTCGCTCTGGCAGAGCAGGCGCGAGGAGGCGGGTCCCACGACGACCTCCACCGGCTCCGGGAGGTCCTCGAGGAGGAGGTTGCGCATCGAGCCGTGCCCGTCGCAGACCACGACGCGCGCCGCTCCCGCCTCCAGGGCCCCCTCGCAGGCCGCGGCGACGTCGCCCGTGAGGAACTTCCTCGCGCGCGCGTAGTCGTAGCCCTTGTTGAGGAGCTGGTCCACGTGGACGATCCCCGTGGCCCCCTCCATGTCGCAGGAGATGAAGACGTTCATGGCCTCACTTCCACCTGTCGAACAGGTCGGTCTGCCGGTTCCGCAGGGGGACCTCCTTCCCGCGGATGAACATGCGCTCGAGACGGCTCGTGGGCTCGAGGGGGGAGCCCTGGAAGACGCAGATCGTCGCCTCCCGGCCGGGCTCGATGGTGCCGAGGGACTCCCCGCAGCCCAGGATCCGGGCGGCGTCGCGCGTGACGGCGGCCAGGGCATCGGACTCGGAGAGCCCCCAGGAGGCCGCGATCCCCGCGTGGTAGGGGAGGTTGCGGGAGTTGTGGGCGTCCATCGTCGCGAGGCAGAAGAGCACCCCCGCCTCGCGGAGAAGCCGCGGCGCGTCCATGCGGGCGCCGGGGGTCTCCGGGGAATCGGGCTGCCGCACCACGGGCCCGTAGATCACGGGGACCCTGTCCTTGCGCTCGGCGATCTCCTTCGCGATCTTCCAGGACTCCGCGCCCCCGAGGAGGATCAGGCGCAGGTTGAACTCCTCGGCGAGGCGCAGCGCCGTGCGGATGTCGTCGAGACGGTCGGCCCCGGCGACGACGGGGATCTCGCGGGAGAGGGCCGCGACCAGGACTTCCATGGCGCGGTCGGTCGCGGGCTTCTCCGGCTCCTCCTCGTCGTCCTTGTGCCCGGCCTTCCACTTCTCCGACCTCTCCCGCCAGCGGCGCGCCTTCTCGCGGTAGGCGATCGCCTTCTCGAACTCCCTGCGGAGGACGGCCGCCACGCCCATCCGCGTGGAGGGCATCCGGTCCTTCTTGGCGAAGCGGTCCTTCGCGCTCCCGCCGAAGGAGACGTGGAGGGCGGACGGGACGGCCACCGCCCGCTCCTGCACGGAGGCCCCCTCGAGGCAGTGGAGGAGGGCGCTCCTCCCGTTGATCACGTTCGTGTTCTGGGGCACGACCAGGACCGTGGTCACCCCGTGGGAGCGCGTGACGCCGAAGACGGGGGAGTCCACGTTGACGCCGTCCCGCACGTCCACGTCGGGGGTCGAGGGCTCGCCCCCCTCGTCGGAGTCGTTGGCGGAGCGCACCATGTCGATGTCCACCAGGCCGACCCGGGTCCCGGCGTCGATGAAGCCGGGGACGATGAAGCGGCCCGCGCAGTCGATGACCTGGGCCTTCTCCGGCTGCGGGAGGGCGCGGCCCACGGAGGCGATCTTCCCCCGGGTCACGTTGATGAGGACCCCGCCGTCGGGGATCGGCTCGCCGGCCATGGTGAGGACGGTGCCGCCCCGGAGGAGGACCTTGACGTCCTCCGCCGCCTCCTGCGGGGGCGCCTCCTGCGCCGTCGCCGGCGCGAGGACGAGCAGGGCCGCGATCGCGAGTCCGCGCACGGTCACCGCCTCTCCCTCTCGAACACCTTCTTCCCGTCGATCCAGGTCGCGTCCACCCGGGAGAGGATGCTGAAGGGGTCCCCCGAGAACAGGGCGAGGTCGGCGTCCTTCCCGACCTCGAGGGAGCCGACCCGCTTCTCCACGCCGAGCACCCACGCGGGGTTGAGGGTCAGGGCCCGGACCGCCTCCGCCCGGGGCAGGCCGGCGGCCACCATCTTGGCGGCCTCGATCCACAGGCGCTGCACCTGCTCCGAGGAGTCGCTGTGCACGCAGACCCGGACCCCCGCCTCGGCGCACAGGGCGGCGTTCTGGGGGATCCCGTCGAGGGCCTCCACCTTGAAGCCCCACCAGTCGGCCCACGTGCAGACGGCGGCGCCGTGCTTGGCGATCTCGCGGCGCACCTTGTAGGCGTCCAGGGCGTGGTGGATGGCCCTCACCTGGACCTTCTGCTCCTCGGCGAAGGAGAGGAGTGAGAGGATGTCGCTCCTCGTGTAGCAGTGGACCTGGAGCCGGAAGGTCCCGTCCAGCATCCCGGCCAGGGCCTCCTTGCGAAGGTCCTTCTCCGGGGGCTCGGCGTCCCTGTCCCCCTTCGCGGCCTTCTCGGCGTACCTCGTCTGGGCCGCGCGGTAGTCGCGGGCCTCGGCGAACGCGCGCCGCAGCACCGCCAGGTTCCCCATGCGGGTGGAGGGGGTCGCCTCCCGCTCGCCGTAGACGCGCTTGGGGTTCTCGCCGAAGGCCATCTTCATGCTCGGAGGCGCGCCCTCGAAGCGCATGGCGTCCACCGTGCCGCCCTCCCGGAGCTTGAGGATCGCCGCCTGGCCGCCGATCAGGTTCGCGCTCCCGGGGAGGATCATGACCGTGGTGACCCCGCCGGCCCGGGCGAGGGCGAAGGCCGGGTCCTCGGCGTTGACGGAGTCGACGGCCCTCACCTCGGGCCGCACCGGGTCCGTCGCCTCGTTGCCGTCGGAGTTCGACTCGACCGCGGGCCACGGGTAGACCCCCATGTGGGAGTGGGGGTCCACGATCCCGGGCATGAGGGTGCGGCCCCGGCCGTCCACCACGGGGATCCCCTCCGGGACCGGGGTCGCGTCCCGCGCGCCGACGGCGGCGATCTTCCCGCCGCGCACGACGAGGTCGCCGCCCTCGATCCGGCCCGGCCTGTCCGCGGCGGTCTCGAGGGTGGCGCCGACCACGGCGAAGTCCCCCGAGGGGAGGCGGCCCGCGTCCTGGGCGCCCGCCAGCACGAGGCAGGCGGTCGCGGCGGCGGCGGCGAGGCGAGCGCGTCCCATGGACCCTCCGCTTCCGTCCTCAGTCCCCGGACTGCAGGAGGGACTGGACCTGTCCGTTCCCCTTCTCTGTGACGCAGTAGGTGCCGCGGCGGCTCCCGGCGTCGAGGAGCGCCTGGGTGCGCTTCATGATGCCGAGGGTGTTCGCCAGGCTCTTGGGACGCTCGAGACCGAGCAGATCGAAGCAGAAGTTGATGTCCTCGGTGCCGACCTCGTTGCGCCCCTTCACCTCCGTCAGGTAGTAGATGAAGAGCAGGATCCGCTCCTGGAGGGCGCCGCGGCCGACGCGCGTGCGAACGCGCCGCATGAACTCCTCGAGGGCCGGACGTCCGCCGCCGCCCGGGGCCGCGCCGCCGGCCTCCCCGGCCGCGGCCGCACCGCCCGCGGGGGCGGACGTCGGCGCCGGGGTCTCGGGGTAGCCGAGGGCCCGCCGGAGGGCGGGGCGGAAGAACTCGATCTGCGCGTTGACGAAGTCCGGCGGCCCCGCGAGGTCGAGGTGGAGATCCTTCGCGTCGAACTGGAACCGCGCGCCGCCGTCCGCGGCGGGCGCTTCGTCCCCGGTGTCCCTTGTCATGGCGTCCGCCTCCGTTCCCTAGTCCTTGAAGATGTTCCGAACGTCGGTCCTGCCGGTGCCCTTCGGCAACGGCGTCATCTCGATGGGCTCCGGCCCGGCCGGGGCCGGAGGGGCCGGTCCCTCGGCGCGCCTCTCGCCGAGGAGATCGCGCACCCTTCCGATGCCCGTCGTGTTCATCATGTACTCGCCCCGGCGCCCGGCGTTGAGCAGGAGCCCGTGATCGCGCTTGAGGGTGCCCAGGATCTGGAGGAGGCTCTTCGGCTCCTCGACGCCGAGGACCTGGAAGCACCGGCGGATGTCCTCCGACGTGAAGACCGTCTTGCGGTAGCTCCGCATGTAGTACGCGAAGATCAGGATCGAGTCCTGCAGGGTGGGCGCGGCGCTGGGCGGCACGCGCGCCTCCCACCAGGCGCCGATCCCCTCGATCCCCTCGGGGGCGGCCCCCGGCGCCGCCGCGGAGGGCGGGACGACGGACGCGGCTCCCCCGCCCGCGCGGCGGACGAAGGGGGCGAGGAACTCCAGGTGGGGGCGCACGAACTCCCGGGGACCCGAGATGCCGATCCGGACGTCGTCGATGGTGACGAGGAATTCCACTTCCACGATGCGAGCCTCCGGAGTTTCGCGGAGCCCCGGCGACGCGGGGACCGGGGAGACATCGGAATGATGAGAACGGATCGTAGCGCGGCCCGCCGTTCCCTTCAGGAAATCCCCGTCAGGGCGGGGCGGTCCGGCCGGCACTCCGCGAGGTCGAGGGCGACCGGGCGGCCGAGGATCATCGTCTCCGCCAGGGCGCGGCAGAGCGAGGGCCCGTGTGTGATCCCGTGGCCCCCGAACCCGACGGCGAGCCAGAGGCCGGGGACCCCGGGCGCCTCGCCGAGCACGGGCCGGTCGTCCGGCGTCAGCGTCCTGTGGCCCCACCACGCCCGCAGCACGCGGGCGTCGCCGAGGATCGGGCAGCGGTGGAGGGCCCGCTCGGCGAGGCGCTCCGGCAGGGACGCCCCGTCCCCGGCCGCCTCCGGCCTCCCTCCCTCCTCCACCTCCGCGAGCGAGAGGAGCGCGCACCCCGCCTCGGGGCGGAAGTAGAAGGGCCGGTCGAGGTCCAGCACGAGGGGGAGGTCCCGGGGCAGGGCCGGGAGGGGATGGGTGAAGAAGAGGCGTCGCAGCGTGGGGCGGAGGGGGACGCGGACGCCGGCCCGCTCCAGCAGGGGGCCCGCGTCGGCGCCCGCGGCCAC
>CAZWGT010000178.1:2857-7748 GCA_964633345.1 uncultured Planctomycetota bacterium | reverse complement strand
CCCTCCGGGTCGCCCGGCCTCTGCCGCGATTCGGAATCCCGTCCAAGGCCGGGCGACCCGAAGGGTCGCCCCTACGAGGCCGTATTCTTCGCCGCCGGGGCCGCCGCCGGCGCCGGCAGGAACTTCTCGGTCAGGACGATGCCCTCGACCTTCTCGACCTCCTCGGCGGCCCACATCTCGATCGCGTCCCAGGCCATCTTCGAGCAGACCCGCGCGCAGATCGTGCAGCCGATGCACTCGTTGTAGCGGATGCGCACCGGGGGGAGGGGGCGGTCGGGGTGCTCCGACGCGGGGGAGACCTCGATGCAGTTCACCGGGCAGAAGGGGACGCAGATCTCGCAGCCCGTGCAGTTCCCCGGGCTGACGACGGCGATCTCCTTGGGCTTCTTCTTCTTCCGGGCGTACTTGTCCGGGACCTTCGGGATGTCGGCGTAGATGTCGACGGGCTCGGGCATGGCCGGGGAGTATACCGGGCCTAGGCGACCAGCCCCTCTTCCGCGGGGTCGAACCGCTCGAAGCGCCGCCCGAGCAGGAGGGTGAGGAGCCACACCTCCCCGAAGACGAGGGCGGCCCCGAGCAGCCCCCCGGCGATGGCCAGGGCGGGTCCGTAGAGCGGACCCGCGACCTTCGCCCCGAGGACCCCGAGGAGGATCCCCGGCAGCGCGGGGAGCAGACCCACCAGCAGGGCGGCCATCTTCACGATCCCCGAGAGCATCCCGTAGCCCATCCCCTCCATGCCCCCCTGGGCCACCGGCTGGCCGGGCTTGACCCACGAGGGGAAGTAGAGGACCAGGGCGGCGTCCACGGCGGCGGAGATCGCCGTGATCGCGGGGAGGCCCGCGATCCCCAGCACGGCGGCGGCCAGCCTCCAGGCCGGGGGGATCTCCGCCTTCGGGAGGGACGGGAAGAGGAGCACGGCCCCGAGGACGAGGACCGCCTGGAAGGCGGCGACGGGGGCGAGGGTCCCGGCCAGGGAGCAGCGCACGAGGCGGCTCCCGGAGAGGGGGAAGGTCTTGAGGATCTCCACCCTCTCCATGTCGTGGCGGAGGTTGACGCCGACCATCGCGGGCCCGAGGAGGACGAGGAGCCCGGCCAGCATCGCCATGCAGGCCGCCGCCGCGGCGAGGATCACCTCGCCGACGTCGCCGCGGGTGCGGACCTCGCCCAGGGCGATGGGGATCGCGATCGCCGCGCCCGTGAACAGGAAGATCAGCAGGCGCGGGGAGAGCCCCCGCACCAGCTCCGCGACGCTCTTCCAGATGAAGGCGGTCTCGGGGATCCCCGACGGGGACAGGGGGAAGGGGTTCCTCCGCGCCGCCTTCCCGGGATCCGGCGACGTGATCCGCCCCTTCTTCGCGTCCTCGATCCGCCGCGCGAGGGTCTCCGCCTGGGCGGCGGCGGCCTCCTCGAAGGCGACGTCGGTGCGCAGGACCCATGCGCAGAGGAGGGCGACCATGGCCGCCAGCCCGGCGGCGCGCAGGGCGAACTCCGCGGGCCCCTCGGCGAAGAAGGGGCGGACGAGGAGCCGGATCGGGAGCAGGGCCCAGCCGGCGGGACTCTCCCCCAGCGTCCCCAGCCACGCCGTGACCTGCTCCTGCCAGCGGCCCCCCTCCCGCGGCCCGGGGAAGGCGGGCAGGGTCAGGACGACGAACCCCAGGTAGGCGGCGACGACGAGGAGGGGGACGAGGCTCCGGCGGACCCCGCTCCAGCCGTGCTCGGCGAGGCTGAGGCGGGTCATCTTGGCGCCGATCCCGTGGAGGGTCAGGGCCGTGAGGCCGAGCCACGACCCGATCGCGAGGAAGGCGGCCCGGAGGGGGCCCATGTTCCCGAGGTTCATGAGCCCGATGAACACGGGGATGAAGAGCAGGTACTTCTGGAGTTCGAGGAGCTTGTAGCGGACGAGGTCCTTCCGGGTCACCGGGGCGGGGAAGAGCAGGGCGACCTCGGGCTCGAGGAAGGCGAGGGGGACCCCGCGCACGGGGAGGATCCAGGACAGCGACGCCATCAGGAGGATGCCCGCCGCCAGCCCCCACTCGAGGAGCACGGCCCCTCCGGGGTCCCGCGGGGCGTGGAGCCCCCGTCCGCGGAAGGAGAAGGGATCGAGGAGGACGAAGAAGTAGACCGCGCCCAGCAGCGTGGGGACGAGGTAGCGGGGGCTCTTCAGCCTCCGGAGCTTCGTCCGCAGCGCGTTGGCGGCGGAGCGCCGGAGGAGGAAGAGGAGGGCCGGGTTCACGCGGCCCCGCCGCTGGCCACGTCGTCGGCGGCCATCTTGAGGAAGATCTCCTCCAGCCGCGCCCCCTCGGCGAGGTCGGGGTGGGCGGCCTTGAGCTCCGCCATGGTCCCGTGGGCCCCCTTGCGGCCGTTGAGGATGATGAGCACGCGGTGGGCCAGCTCCTCGACGAGGTGGAGCAGGTGGCTCGACACGATGACCGCCGCCCCCGCCCGGGACCGGGCCACGATGGAGTCCTTGGCCCGGCGGATGGCGATGGGGTCGAGGCCGGTGAGCGGCTCGTCGAGGAGGATCGCCTTCGGGTCGTGGAGGAAGGCGCAGGCGAAGGCGAGCTTCTGCTTCATCCCGCGGGAGAGCGCGGCGGGCAGCTCGTTCTCCTTGCCCGTCAGTTCGAACTCCTCGAGGAGGCGGGGGATGGAGGCCTGCGCGCCCTCCACCCGGTACATCCGCGCGAAGAACGTCATGTGGTCCTCGACGGTGAGGTTCTCGAACAGCCGCGGGTCGTCGGGGATGTAGGCGAGCCGCGACTTCGCCCCGACCGGGTCGTTGCGCAGATCGTGGCCCGCGATCCGGAGGAGCCCCTGGGTGGGGGGGAGGATCCCCGAGAGGCAGCGCAGCGTCGTCGTCTTCCCCGCCCCGTTGGGACCGACGAGGCCGAGGACCTCGCCCGGCTGCACCTCGAAGGAGATCCCCTTCACCGCCTCCTTCTCCCCGTAGCACTTCTTCAGGTTGAGGACCTCGATCACGGACTAGTCGTCCTTCCCGAAGAGCATCAGCGCCCCCATGGCGACGAAGGCGATCCCCGCGGCGACGCGGAGCCCCTTCTGGAACCTCTCCCCGGCCGCGCCCTGGATCATGGAGCCGAGGGCCACGGCGAGGATCGTCGAGGCGACCAGCGCCGCGCAGCCCCCGACGAGGACGGCCCACTTCGGCTTCCCCTGGGCGGTCATCGTGAACAGCGCGATCTGCGTCTTGTCCCCGAGTTCCGCGAGGAAGGTCATCGTGAACGCGGCGGCGAGGGTCTTCCAGTCCATGGGGTGGCTCCGGAGCCGGATGCGGGGAGGGGAGAATCTAACCTCCCGCGCGGGGCGGGAGGCCGTTCCCGTGACGGCGTGGGCCCGTCGATCGGGCCTTCCGGGCCCCGCGTCCGGTATCCTCAGCGTCCGGGAGCCATCGGCAAGGAGGACGATCCGACCTTGGCGGCATGGGGACGGTTGCGCGTGCTGGACGGGGCCCACGAGGGGACGGTGTTCGTCCTCGAGCGGGAGGTCCACACCCTCGGCCGCGGCCAGGCCAGCGACTTCCGCCTCGCCGACCCGACGGTCTCCCGCGTGCAGGCGGAGTTCCGCGCGACGCCCGAGGGGACCCGCGTCTCCGGCCTCAGCGACAAGAACCCCGTCTGGGTCAACGGGGAGCCCGCGGGCCGCGGCCGGCCCGTCGCCTTCGGCGACAAGATCCAGGTCGGCCTCGTCCACCTCGTGTTCGAGGACCTCCCCCCGCCGCCCCCCACCCGCGCCGACGGGCAGGCCGGGACGGCGGGCCTCGCCGTGACCTCGGCGGGGACGGCCTCCCTGGATCGCATCCCCTCGGCGCCCGCGGAACCGGCGGGGCCCGCGGGGCCGAAGGGGCCCTCCTGCGGACGCTGCGGGGCGAAGGAGGCCCCCGGGGCCCGGTTCTGCGGCGCCTGCGGCGCGGCGCTGGCGGGATCCGTCCCGCTCCCCGTCACCGCCGTCACCCGGGTCCCCGCCCCCGACGACCAGGCCGCCGTCAAGACCCTCGTCCCCCCGGCCCCGGCGAGGTCCACGACCCAGTCCGTGGAGCTGCCTCCGGCCCCCGTGCGGACCGACACCATGGCCCGCCCCCCGGAGGCCCTCGACGGGCTGGACCCGCTCGCCTCCGCCCACCGCGGCGGCGCCGTGCCCGCCGCGGGGACGGTCCTGAAGGGGCGGTTCGAGCTCCGCCGCCACGTCGCCCACGGGCGGATCACGGAGGTCTACGAGGGGTTCGACCGGGAGACGAAGGCCACCGTCACCGTGAAGGTGCTCCTGCCCTCCCTCTCCCAGGACCTCGAGGTGCGGGACTGGTTCTTCCACGCCGCCAACGCCTTCATCGTCGCGCCCCACCCCTGCCTCCTCCGGGTCCACTCGCTCCACGAGTCGGGCACCACCTGCTTCTCCGTCACCGACTTCCTCGCGGGGGTGCCGCTGCGGGACCAGATCCGCTCGCGGCCCCCGTCCATGGGAGGGTACGACCCCGAGGAGGTCCGGCGCGTCGGGACCGCCCTCTGCGAGGGGCTGGCCCGGCTGCACGAGGTCGGGCCCCACGGGGACGTCGTGCCGGGCAACGTCTGGGTGGATCCCCAGGGGAAGGTGACGCTCCTCGACGCCGGGCTCTCCGCCGTGCCGGGGAAGGCCGTGCGCTGGCCCCCGTCCTCGGACCTGGCGTCGGCCGTCTACTCCGCCCCCGAGGTCCTCCGCGGGGCCCCGCCGGACGCGCGCTCCGACCTCTACTCCGTCGGCGCCATCCTCTACCACATGCTCACCGCCGACCTCCCCGCGGGGCGGATCCCCCCCGTGGCCCAGGCGCGCCCCGGGCTTCCGCCGGACCTCTCCAGCGCGGCCTTGGACGACTCGAGCCGCTGCGTGGCTGCCTCCGCCTCCG
>CAZWGT010000178.1:0-2847 GCA_964633345.1 uncultured Planctomycetota bacterium | reverse complement strand
CGCGGTCGTGATGCGCGCGCTCTCGCGCTCTCCCGAGGCGCGCTTCGCGTCGGCGAAGGAGATGCTGAACTTCCTCACCGGGGAGATCGAGACCCGCCGCCGCTCGGGCATGAAGAAGCGCTACGTCGCGGCGGCCGCGGCCGCGGTCCTGCTGGCGGTGGGGGGGACCTCCGTGTTCTGGTTCCCGCCGGCGATCGCCTGGAGGCGGAGGACCTTCGCCGACCCCGACCTCGTGGCCCGGGCGGCCCGGGTCCGCGGGGACGCCGTCGCCGCGGAGCTGGCCCTCGCCCCCCTGTCCGAGTTCACCTCGGCGCCCGCGATCGCGGCGGCCCGCGAGTCGATCCGCCGGGGGGAGCAGGCCGAGGCGGACTGGTTCTACGGCAAGGCCGAGGAGGAGTTCTCCCGCGCCCTGGAGGGGTTCCGGCGCGAGGAGAGGAACGCCCGGGAGGCCCGGGACGCCCGGGAGGCCCAGGTCCGCAGGGCCGAGGACGCCGCCGCGGAGCTCCAGCGCGAGATCGAGCAGGCCGGGCCCGCGGGGGACTTCCTCGGGAAGTCCTCCGGGGAGTTCCTGCGCCAGGCCGCCGCGGCGGCCCCCTCCGCGGAGCCGGGATCGGTGCTCGCGGCCGTGCAGGTCCTCGAGCAGAAGCGGTCCCTCGAGGACGCCGGCGGTAGGGCGAAGGCCCTCGACCGGAAGTGGTCGGAGTTCGCCGCCGACGGGGAGGCGGTGCGCCGGGCGCGCAAGGACCTCCAGGACGCGCGGGCGCTCCTGGCGGAGGGGCGGGCGGCCAAGGCGGCGACCCTCGCCCGGGACGGCATCCAGCGCCTGCGCACCGCGATGGGGGAGACGATGGAGTCCCTCCTCCTCGGCCTCTGCGCGGAGGCGGGGATCGCCCGGCCCGCGGAGCTGGAGGAGGCGCGCAGCGCGCTGGGCGCGGCCATCTTCAGCGGGACCAAGGAGGATGCCGGCGGGGCGGCCGCCGCCTTCGATCGCGCCTTCTCCTCCTTCGCCAGCGTCGTCGGCAAGGCCCTGGAGGGGGTCCGGGCGTCGGCCCTGGCGCGGGAGACGGCGCTGCGGTGCGCGGCGTGCGGGGCCGGGGGGGCGTGCCGGACGTGCGGCGGGACCGGCCGGTCCCGGGCGCCGTGCGGGGACTGCGCCGGCCGGGGGGTCCTCGACGCGCCCTGCACATCCTGCGACGCCGCGGCCACGATCGACTGCGGCGAGTGCGAGGCGGGGACCGTGGCGCGGACCTGCGCGGCCTGCTCCGGCGGGAAGTCGGTCCCCTGCACCACCTGCAAGGGGACCCAGCCCCCCTGCGGCAATCCCCAGTGCAAGTCCGGGAAGGTCCCCTGCCTCTGGTGCAAGGGGGGGGTGATCACGGCAGCGGGGCCCGACAAGGGGAAGCCCTGCACGCACGGCTGCGACAAAGGGTGGAAGCCCTGCCCCCGGTGCGGCGGCCGGGGGATCGCCCCGTGCTCGGCCTGCTCGGGGACGGGGAGCGAGACCTGCGGGGAGTGCGCCGGCAAGGGGTCGAAGCCCTTCCCCTGCGAGGCCTGCGCCGGGAAGGGGCGGATCCCCTGCGCCGACTGCAAGGGCACGAGGACGAAGCACCCCGACTGCCCCAAGTGCGAGGAGGGGTCGGTGATCTCCGCCTGCCCCCCGTGCGCCGGGGGGAAGGAGTGCCCGGACTGCGGCGGCCGGGGGAGGAGGGAGTGAGCGCCGAGGGGGGCCCCCCCGGGGATCCCGCCCCGGGGCTGCCGCCGCGGTACGAGGTCCGGAGCTTCCTCGGCAAGGGGGCGATGGGGCGGGTCTACCTCTGCCGGGACACGGAGCTCGACGTCGTCGTCGCCGTGAAGGTGCTCGCCCCCCACCTCGCCGCCGACACCGCGGCCGTCGAGGCGGTCCGCCACGAGGCCCGCGCCGTGGCGAAGTTCCGCGGCTGCGCGAGCATCCTGTCCCTCTACGGCTTCGAGCAGCACCAGGGCTCGTGGTACCTCGTCATGGAGTTCGCCGCCGGCGGCTCCCTCGACGAGAAGCTGAAGCGCGAGGGGCGGTTCCCCGAGGCCGAGTGCCGCCGCCTCGGGGCCGAGGTGGCCGAGGCCCTCTCCTTCGCCCACCGCCACAAGGTCCTCCACCGGGACATCAAGCCGGCCAACATCCTCCTCGACGGATCGGGCCGGGCGAAGGTGGCGGACTTCGGCATCGCCAAGGTCCTCCGGAGCGAGCAGGAATCCACCTCGACGCTCTCCATCTCCGGCACGCCGGTCTACATCCCGCCGGAGGCGATCCTCCGCGGCCCCCTCGACGCGCGGAGCGACATCTACTCCCTCGGCTGCATGCTCTTCGAGATGTCCACGGGCAAGCGCCCCTTCGCCGGGACGCCGGTGGAGATCTTCATGGTGAAGATGGGGGACCAGGCCCGCCTGCCGGACGTCCGCACCCTCGTGCCGGACCTCTCGCCGGAGTTCGCCGCCATCGTCGCCCGGGCGGCGGCCCCCTCGACGGAGGACCGCTTCCCCGACGGGGCGTCCATGGCGGTGGCGCTCCGGGCGGGCGCCCCGCCGGTGGCCTCCGCCGACACGCCCACCATGACCCGCGCGAAGCCCGGCGGGGGGGACCTGCCGACCATCAAGAACGCCCCGGCCGGGGCCCCCGCGCCGCCGGTCCCGGCCCGGAGCCGGGCTCCGCTCCTCGCCGGCGCGGCGATCCTCGTCGCGGCGGTGGCCGGCTGGGCGGTGTTCGGCCGGGGGGAGAAGCCCCCGGTCGCCCCCGAGCCGGCGAACTCCGTGAAGCCCGCGGAGCCGGGACCGAAGGAGCCGCCGGCGGTGGTGGACCCTCCCGTCGTGAAG
>CAZWGT010000177.1:0-7759 GCA_964633345.1 uncultured Planctomycetota bacterium | reverse complement strand
GGTCACGGGCATCGACATCGTCAAGGAGCAGATCCGCATCGCGGCGGGGGAGAGGCTCTCCTTCGGCCAGGACGACGTGCGCTTCCGCGGCCACGCCATCGAGGTGCGGATCAACGCCGAGGACCCCGACTCCGACTTCCGCCCCTCCCCCGGGGTCGTCACCTCCTGGTGCCCCCCGGGCGGGAACGGGGTGCGGATCGACTCGCACATCTACCCCGGCTACTCCATCCCCCCGAACTACGACTCGATGATCGGCAAGCTCATCGTCCACAAGCCGACCCGGGCGGAGGCCATCGAGTGCATGAAGCGCTGCCTCGACGAGTTCATCGTGGAGGGGGTGAAGACCACGATCCCCCTCCACCAGCGGATCTTCCGGCACGGGGGCTTCGTGGCGGGCCACTACGACACCGGCCTGGTGGAGGACATCCTTGCCCGGCGCTGAGGGACGGCGCGCCGTCGTCACCGGCGGCGCGGGCTTCATCGGAAGCCACCTCGCGGAGCGCCTGCTCCGGGACGGGTGGGAGGTCCTCGCGGTGGACAACTTCATCACCGGGGACCGGCGCAACCTCTCCGCCGCCGCGGGCCACCCGTGCTTCCGCCTGCTGGAGCACGACGTCTCGAAGCCCCTCTACGTGGAGGGGGCCGTGGACCTCGTGTTCCACCTCGCCTCCCCGGCGAGCCCCCTCGACTACCTCCAGCACCCCATCCAGACGCTGAAGGTCGGCTCCCTCGGGACCCACAACACCCTCGGCCTGGCCAAGGAGAAGAAGGCGGCCTTCTTCCTCGCCTCCACCTCCGAGGTCTACGGGGACCCCCTCCAGCACCCCCAGCGGGAGGACTACTGGGGCAACGTGAACCCCATCGGCCCCCGCGGCGTCTACGACGAGGCCAAGCGGTTCTCCGAGGCGATGGCCATGGCCTACCACCGCACCCACGGGGTGCAGGTCCGGATCGGGCGCTTCTTCAACACCTACGGGCCGCGGATGCGCCTCGGCGACGGGCGCGTCGTGCCGGCCTTCATGGAGCAGGCGCTGCGGGGCCTGCCGCTCACGGTGTTCGGGGACGGGCGGCAGACGCGCTCCTTCTGCTACGTGGACGACCTCGTCGAGGGGATCGTCCGGCTGGCGGCGTCGGGGGAGAACTCCCCGGTGAACCTCGGGAACCCCCGCGAGATGACGATCCTCCAGTTCGCCGAGACGATCCTCGCCGCGACGGGGTCCTCGAGCCCGCTCGTCCACATGCCCCCCATGGAGGACGACCCGAAGGTGCGCCGCCCCGACATCGCCAAGGCGCGCCGCCTCCTCGGCTGGGATCCGAAGGTCCCCCTCGAGGAGGGGCTCGTCCCCACCGTGGCCCACTTCAGGGAACGACTGGCCGCCGGCGCGGCGGAAACGAAACGGGAGCCATGAGCCAGAAACTGAAGAACCGCATCCGCACCCGCCGCGCGAAGGTGGGAATCCTCGGCCTGGGCTACGTCGGCCTCCCGCTGGTCGTGGAGTTCGTCCGCGCCGGCTTCGACGTCACCGGCTTCGACGTCGTCTCCTCGAAGGTCGCCTCCCTCAACCGGGGGCGCTCCTACATCCCCGACGTCCCCTCCTCGGCGGTGAAGTCCGCGATCCGCCGGGGGAGGTTCCGGGCGACCACGGACTTCGACGGGCTGGCGGGGATGGACGCGGTGTCGATGTGCGTCCCCACGCCGCTCTCCAAGACCCGCGACCCCGACATGTCCTTCGTCGAGTCCGCCTCCCGCGAGGTGGCCCGGCGCCTCCACCGGGACATGATCGTCGTCCTGGAGTCCACGACCTACCCCGGCACGACGCAGGAGGTCCTCGTCCCGCTCCTCACGGCGGGGGGCCTCGCCGTGGGGAAGGACCTCTTCCTCGCCTTCTCCCCGGAGCGCGTGGACCCGGGCAACCCGGTCTACGGGGTCCGCAACACGCCCAAGGTCATCGGCGGGATCACGCCCGCCTGCACGGAGATGGCGGCCCTCCTCTACTCCGCCGCGGTGGACCGCGTGGTCCCCGTCTCCTGCGCGGGCGCGGCGGAGATGGTCAAGCTCCTCGAGAACACCTTCCGCAGCGTCAACATCGCCATGGTCAACGAGGTGGCGCAGATGTGCGATCGCCTCGGCCTCGACGTCTGGGAGGTCATCGAGGCGGCGGCGACGAAGCCCTTCGGGTTCATGAAGTTCACCCCGGGCCCCGGCATCGGCGGCCACTGCATCCCCATCGACCCGCTCTACCTCTCCTGGAAGCTCAAGTCCCTCAACTACCAGGCGCGGTTCATCGAGCTGGCCGACTCGGTCAACTCCGCCATGCCGGACCACGTGGTCGAGAAGCTCTCCGCGGCGCTGAACGACCGGACCAAGCCGGTCCGCGGGAGCCGCGTCCTCGTCCTCGGGGTCGCCTACAAGCGGGACATCGACGATCTCCGCGAGTCGCCGGCCCTCGAGGTGATCGAGCGCCTGCTCAAGCGCGGGGCGAAGGTCCGGGTCGCGGATTCCCACGTCCTTCCCTTCCGCGTGCACGGGCAGGACTTCACGCCGGTCCCTCCCACGCCGAAGGAGCTGCGCGCCGCCGACGCGGTGGTGATCACCACCGACCACTCCGACTTCGACTGGGCCTCCGTCGTCCGGAATTCGCGCCTGATCCTCGACACGCGCAACGCCCTGTCCAAGGTGAAGGGCGCGAAGGGGAACGTGGTCCGCCTGTGACGCCCCGCACCGTCCTCGTCACCGGGGCCGCGGGGTTCATCGGGTCGAGCGTCGCGGAGGCCCTGCTCCGCCGCGGGGACCGGGTCCGGGGGATCGACAGCCTCGATCCCTTCTACGACCCGGCGCTCAAGCGGCGGAACCTCGCGGAGGCGGGCGGCTTCCCCTGCGTCGAGGGGGACGTCCGCGACCCCCCCGCGGTCCGGGCGGCCCTCGCCGGCTGCGACGCGGTGGTCCACCTCGCGGCGAAGGCGGGGGTGCGCCCCTCGCTCCTCGACCCCGTGGGGTACGCCGACGTGAACCTCCGCGGCACGGCCGTCGTCCTGGAGGCGGCCCTCGCGGCCGGGGTGCGCACCTTCGTCGCCGCCTCCTCCTCCAGCGTCTACGGGGCCCGGGCGAAGGCCCCCTTCGCCGAATCCGACCCCTGCGACCGCCCCGTATCCCCCTACGCCGCGACCAAGCGGGCCTTGGAGCTGCACTGCGCCGCGCGGCAGGCCTCGGCGGGGATCGACCTCTGCTGCCTGCGCTTCTTCACGACCTACGGCCCGCGCCAGCGCCCGGAGATGGCGATCCACGCCTTCTGCCGCGCCGTGGAGGACGGGCGCCCCCTTGCCTTCTACGGCGACGGTTCCAGCGCCCGGGACTACACCTACGTGGACGACGTCGTGGACGGGGTGCTCCGGGCCCTGGACCGCTCCCGGGGCTTCCGCGTCTACAACCTCGGCGGCTCCCGGGCGACGACGCTGGCGGATCTCGTCCGCGCCGTGGAGGCGGCCACGGGCAGGGCGGCGATCCTCGACCGCCGGCCCGACCAGGCGGGGGACGTGCCGCTGACCTGCGCGGACGCCTCCCTCGCCCGCGCGGAACTCGGCTGGAGCCCCTCCGTCCCCCTCGAGGAGGGGCTGCGGCGCTTCGTCGCCTGGATGCGGGCCCGTCCGCCCGCCTGATCTCCAAGGGGCCCCCGCGGGGCTCCGTTATCCTCGGCGGCTCGACACGGGAGGAGGCTTCATGGCGCGCTGGCTCGTGACCGGCGGGGCCGGCTTCATCGGGAGCAACATCGTGCACCGGCTCGCCGCCGACGGCGAGGCCGTGCGCGTGCTCGACGACTTCTCCTCCGGCCGCCGCTCGAACCTGAGGGGCCTCCCCGCCGCGAGGGTGCAGGTGATCGACGGGGACCTCCGCGACCGCGCCGCCGTCGCGAAGGCGGTCCGCGGCGTGGAGTACGTGCTCCACCAGGCCGCCGTCCCCTCGGTCCCGCGGAGCCTGAAGGACCCCGTCACCACGACGGAGGTCAACGTGCTCGGCACCGTCGTCCTCTTCGAGGAGGCGCGCCGGGCCGGGACGGTGAAGCGGATGGTGCTGGCCTCCTCGTCCTCCGTCTACGGGGACTCCCCGACGCTCCCCAAGGTGGAGTCGATGCCGCTGCTGCCGCTGTCCCCCTACGCCGCCTCCAAGGCCTCCATGGAGTGCTTCGCCCGGGCCTTCAGCGCCTCCCACGGCCTGGAGTCCACGGTGCTCCGGTACTTCAACGTGTTCGGCCCGCGGCAGGATCCCGCCGGGGCCTACGCGGCGGTGATCCCGCGCTTCTTCCACTCGATCCTGAAGGGGCAGCGGCCGGTGGTCTACGGGGACGGGAACCAGACGCGGGACTTCACCTTCGTCGCGAACGTGGTGGAGGCGAACCTGCGCGCGGCGACCTCGCCGCGGGCGGCGGGGGAGACGCTGAACGTGGCGTGCGGGGAGCGCGTGACGATCCTCGGCCTCGCGTCGATGATCGCCGAGGTCCTCGGGACGACCACCAGCCCCCTCCTCGAGCCCGGACGGCCCGGCGAGGTGCGCCACTCCCTCGCCGAGGTGGAGCGCATGGAGTCGGTCCTCGGCTTCCGGCCTCCCGTGGATCTCCGGCGCGGCCTGGAACTGGCCGCCGACTGGTACCGGTCCACGGTCCCGGGCGCGAGGAAGAAGCCCGCCGCGAAGGCGCCGAAGAAGTGACCACGGGGAACTTCACCGTCGAGCGGACGCGGCTGGGGGCGGCCCTCGTCGCCGCCCGGGTCTTCAGCGACGATCGCGGGTACTTCTACGAATCGTGGCGGGGCGAGTCCCTCCGCGCGCTGGGCATCGAGGCCGCCTTCGTCCAGGACAACCACTCCTTCTCCCGCCGCGGGGTGATCCGCGGCCTGCACTGGCAGGGGGCCCCCTTCGCCCAGGCCAAGCTCGTGCGCTGCACCCGGGGCCGGATCCGGGACGTGATCGCGGACATCCGCGCGGGCTCGCCGACCTTCGGCGCGACGGAGACCGTCGAACTGGAGGCGGCCGCCCCGGGATCCGGCACGGTGCGGATGCTCTTCGTCCCGCCGGGGTTCGCCCACGGCTTCCTCGCCCTCGCCGACGAGGTCGAGGTGCAGTACAAGGTCACCGCGCCCTGGAACGCCGCCGCCGAGGGGTGCATCGCCTACGACGACCCGGCCCTCGCCGTGGACTGGGGCTCGCCGGGCCCCTTCGTCGTTTCGGCGAAGGACCGCGCGGGGATGAGCCTCGCCGCGTACCGCGGGAAGCCGGCGTTCCGCTGGGAGGGGAAGCCATGAAGGGGGTCGTCCTCTGCGGCGGGACCGGGTCGCGCCTCGACCCGCTCACCCGCGTCACCAACAAGCACCTGCTGCCGATCTACGACCAGCCGATGGTGTTCTTCCCCATCCGGACCCTCGTCAACGCCGGGATCGAGGAGATCCTCATCGTCACCGGCGGGAACAACGCGGGGGACTTCGTCCCGCTGCTGCGCAACGGGGAGGACTTCCCCGGGATCCGCCAGATCTCCTACGCCTTCCAGCGCGGTGCGGGGGGGATCGCCGACGCGCTGCGCCTGGCGCGCGGCTTCGCCGACGACGGGCCCGTCGCGGTCATCCTCGGGGACAACGTCTTCGGCCCCTGGGTCTCGCGCCACGTGGCCTCCACCTTCCGCGGGATGCAGGAGGGCGCGGTCGTCTTCCTGAAGGAGGTGGACGACCCCAGCCGATTCGGCGTGGCGGAGGTGGACGGGGAGCGCGTGGTGGGGATCGAGGAGAAGCCGAAGTCGCCGAAGTCCCGCTGGGCGGTGACCGGGCTCTACCTCTACGACGCGACGGTCTTCTCCAAGATCGAGACCCTCAAGCCGAGCGGGCGCGGGGAGCTGGAGATCACCGACGTCAACAACGCCTTCCTGCGCGAGGGGAGGCTCCAGGCCTGCTTCCTCCCGGCCGCCGAGACGTGGACCGACGCCGGCACCTTCGAGTCCCTGCACCGCGCGAACCTCATCGTGGCGAAGGAGAGGGGCGCCCGGTGAGGATCCTCCTCGTCGGGGCGGGCGGCCTCGTCGGGGGGGCGCTGCGGCCGGTGCTGGCGACGCGCGGCCACCTCGTGGAAGGGGGGGACCTGCCGGAGTGCAACGTCACGATCCCCTCGACGCTGGAGGCCCTCGCCGGCCCCGGGCGCCCGGACTGGGTGGTCAACCTCGCGGCCGAGACCGACGTGGACGGCTGCGAACGGGACCCCGCCAAGGCCGACCTCGTCAACGGGGACGGGGCCGGGAACGCGGCCCGCCTCGCCGCGGCCCGGGGCGCGCGCCTGCTCCAGGTCTCCACGGACTACGTCTTCGACGGGAAGATGGACGGCCCCGTCGCCGAGGACGCCCCCCCGGCCCCGCTGTCCGCCTACGGCCGCTCCAAGCTGGCCGGGGAGAGGGCCGCCGCGGAGGCCCTGCCCGCCGACCGCCTCCTCGTCGTCCGCGGACAGTCCCTGTACGGGGCGGGCAGGAAGTCCTTCCCCGACGCCGTCCTCGCCGCCGCCCGGACGAAGGCGTCGGTCCCCGTCGTCACCGACCAGGTCGTCTCGCCGACGTGGGCCGCCGACTTCGCCCTCGGCCTGGCCGACCTCGTCGAGGGGGGCGCCTCGGGCGTCTTCCACCTCTCGGCGACCGGATCCTGCTCCTGGCACGACTTCGCCCGCGCCGTGCTCGAGGAGGCGGGGATGGACCCCGCGCGGATCGCCCCCACGACGGCGGCCGCCCTCGGCCGCCCCGCGCCGCGGCCCGCCCGCTCCGTGTTCGACCTCGGGAAGTTCACGCGCCGCACGGGGCGCTTCCCGCGGCCGTGGCGCGAGCAGCTCCGCTCCTACCTCGCCTCGAAGGGCGGGGGCGCGTGAGCGGCTTCCTCGTCACCGGCGGATCGGGCTTCATCGGGAGCAACCTCGTCCGCCTTCTCCTCGATCGCTTCCCCGGCGAGGAGGTGTGGAACCTCGACCTCCTCACCTACGCCGGCAGCGGGGGGAACCTGGCCGACCTCGAGGGCCACCCGCGCTACCGGTTCATCAAGGGGGACGTCGTCGCCGTCGGGCCCGGCCTCCCCTCGGGCTTCCGGGCCGTCTTCCACCTCGCCGCCGAGTCCCACGTGGACCGATCCACGCTGGAGGCCGTGGACTTCGTGCGGACGAACGTCCAGGGGACCCAGGCGGTGGCCGACTGGGCCCGGGCGGGCGGGGCCGCCCGCATGGTCCACGTCTCCACAGACGAGGTCTACGGCAGCCTCGGCGCGTCCGGGCGGTTCCGCGAGACGACCCCCCTCGCCCCCAACAGCCCCTACGCCGCGAGCAAGGCGGCCTCGGACCTCCTCGTGCTGGCCGCGGTCCGCACCCACGGCCTCGACGCCGTCGTCACCCGCTGCTCCAACAACTACGGCCCGTGGCAGTTCCCCGAGAAGCTCGTCCCGCTGATGCTCACCAACGCCCTCGACGGGGAGCCGCTGCCGGTCTACGGGGACGGGAGGCAGGTCCGCGACTGGATCCACGTCGAGGACCACTGCCTGGGGCTGCTGGCCGCACTCGAGAAGGGCCGCGCCGGGGAGGTCTACAACCTCGGCGGGTCCGCGGAGCGGGAGAACCTCGAGGTGGTGCGGGCGATCCTCGCCGAGGCGGGCCGGCCGGCCGGCCTCGTGCGGTTCGTCGAGGACCGCCCGGGCCACGACCGCCGCTACGCCATCGACGCGGCCAAGGCCCGCCGCGAACTCGGCTGGAGGCCGG
>CAZWGT010000176.1:0-7772 GCA_964633345.1 uncultured Planctomycetota bacterium | reverse complement strand
GATCCTCGTCGCGGCGGCCTGCGCCATGGCTCCCGTCGCCGTCGCGCAGGAGACGCCCAAGGAGCCGCCCGCGGCCGAGCCCGCCCCGCGCCACGTCAACAAGATCACCGCCGCCGCACAGGCGGCCTTCGACAAGCTCGCGAGCCTCGCCTACTCCCCCGTCAAGCTCGGCCTCAAGGACCTCACCGGCGCCGTGAAGATGGAGATGGAGGCGGCCGGCGACGCCGGCGGGCGGGGCATGGGCGCCATGGGGAAGATGGACCTCGTCTTCGCCGTCGCCTTCAAGGCCCCCTCGGACCTCAAGGTGGAACTGAAGGACGCCCCCGGCAAGGACGAGGCGGAGAAGGCCGGCGGCGGCATGGGCGCCCGGATGATGAAGGGCATGGGCGAGGGCATGGGGCTCGCCGTGAAGCGCATCCTCCGGGGGACCCTCGAGGGCTACGTCCCCGCCACGGACTCCGAGTTCGACGCCGACGTGAAGGTCGAGAACGGCGTCACGACCCTCCTCCTCACCACCTACCACAAGGGGGAGGAGGTCTCCCGGGAGGAGATCACCCTCGACGCCAACGGCATCCCCTCGGTCATGGTCAGCACCCCGAAGAACCCGAAGCCGGGAGACGGAAAGTCCACCGTGAAGTTCCACTACGTCAAGGACGGCGAGCTCTTCCGCCTCGAGAAGATGACCATGGACGCCGGCCCCTCCGGATCGATGGAGGCGAAGCTCGAGTACGCCGACGCGGGGAAGTTCAAGGTCGTCCGGTCGTGGGAGATGGCGCCCGCCGGCGGCCCCTTCAAGTTCGGGTTCAAGTTCTCGGAACTGGTCGTGAACGGCAAGGCCGTGGAACTCCCCGGGGCGAAGCCCGAGGCCAAGACGCCGGGCAAGGGTGAATAGGGCCTCATGAAACCGTGTCCCGCCTGCGGCGGCCGCAACTCCGAGCGCAGCCAGTTCTGCCACATCTGCGGGGCGCGCCTGCCCGAGGGTGAGGGTGCGGCGCCCCTCGACCAGACCGGGGCCGCCGACCCGCTCTCGTCCTCGATCTACGGGAGCCTCCCGGCGGGGGCCGCCCCGGCGACCGCCTCCACCTGCGCGGCCTGCGGGTACGCGCTCGCTCCCGGGCAGAGGGTGAGCTGGTGCCCCGGATGCGGCCGCCTGTTCGACGCCCCCGTGACCGGGACCCCCACGCCTTCCGCACCGGTCGCCTCCCCCCACCCCGCCCCGATGGAGCGCACCATCACGCCGGTCGGAATCGCCTCGCCGGTCGCGCAGCCGGCTCCCCCCGGGTGGGCCCTCGTGCTCCTCAAGGCGGGGGAGCGCCTCGACCGCTACCCCCTTCGCACGCCGGAGGTCCTCCTCGGCCGATCGGAAGGCGACTACAACTTCCCCGAGGACCAGCTCCTCTCCCCGCGCCACGCGCGCCTCGTGAGCCGGGGGAGGGCCTTCTGGCTGGAGGACGCCGGGAGCCGCAACGGCACGTTCCTGCGGCTCTCGGCGCCCGAGGAGCTGCGGCACGAGGACGTCGTCACCTTCGGCAGCCTCGTCTTCCGGTACGAGTCCACGGGCGGCGGACGAACGACCTCCCTCATCACCTCGGAGGCGGGGGTGAAGCTCTTCGGCAGCGGGTCGGAGCGGGCGCGCGGCCGGCTCGTGCGGATCCTCCAGGACGGCTCCGACGGCCCCGCCTACCCGCTGACCCCGTCGCGCACCATCGCGGGCCGCAAGCTCGGCCACTTCCTCTTCCCCGAGGACCCCCTCCTCTCCCGCCAGCACGTGCAGTTCTACGAGCGGGACGGCGAGATGTGGGTCGAGGACCTCGGGAGCAGCAACGGCACGATGATCCGCCTGCGCGGGGAGGTCGAACTCTCCAAGGGCGTCGTCTTCCGCATCGGGGACGTGACCCTGGAGGTCGCGGCTCCTTGAACGAGCGCGGAGACGCGGACCGGACCCGGGCGCTGAACGCCCCCTCCGCCCCCGGCGGGGGGACGGGGGAGATCCTCCTCCAGGTCTCCTCGCGGTCCGACAAGGGCCTCGTCCGGGAGAACAACGAGGACTCCTTCATGGTCGCGGATCTCTCCGCGTCGGCGGACAGGTCCTCCGGCGAGACGACGGCCGGGATCGGGCGCGTGGGCCGCAAGGGGGTCCTGCTGGCGGTGTCCGACGGCATGGGGGGGCAGGAGGCCGGCGAGGTGGCCAGCCGGTACGCGGTCGAGATCCTCCACGACGGGCTGAAGGCGGAGTGGTCGGGGCGGGAGGAGAGGGACGCCGTCGCGGAACTCCGCAACGACCTCAAGGCCTCGGTGGACCGGGCGAACCGGGCCGTCCTCGACCACGTGAAGGAGAACCCCGGCCGCGCCGGGATGGGCGCCACCCTGACCGCGGCCGTGGTCCTCGGCACGAAGATGGTGGTCGCCCACGTGGGGGACTCCCGCTGCTACCTCCTCCGCGACGGGTTCCTCAAGTGCCTCACGGCGGACCAGTCCCTGGCCGAGGAGCTGCTCCGGCGGGGCGTGGTGGAGAAGGATTCGGCCGCCTACGTCGCCCGCAGGAGCGTGCTCACCCGGGTGGTCGGGCAGGCGGGCCCCCTCGTCCCCGACCTGGAGATCGTGGACCTCGCCCGCGGGGACCGGATCCTCCTCTGCTCCGACGGCCTCTACGGGCCCGTGAGCGACGAGGTCATCCGGGAGATCCTCGCCGAGGAGCAGGACCCCGATTCGGCCACGGAGGAGCTCGTCGAGGAGGCCAAGCGCCGCGGCGCGCCGGACAACGTGACCTGCCTGGTCGCCTGGCTCTCCGGGGAGGGGCTCCCGACCCCGAGGGAGATCGACGGCGAGGGCACCCTCAGCGTGCGCTTCGACGCCCGCCTGGCGGCCGCGGCGGCCGACGATACCCTCGCCCTGGCGCTCGGCAGGAAGGACGCGACAGGGGAGTTCGACCCGAAGAACGTGCTGGCCGACGACACGCTCTCGGGGCCGGCCCCCGGGGCCGCGGTTCCGCCGGCGCCGGCTCCCTCTCCCGCTCCGCCTCCTCCGCCGCCGCCTCCTCCTCCGGTTCCGACTCCCTCCCCTCCTCCTGCAGTCGCCTCCACCGGCCCAGCGCCGAGTCCTTCTCCCCCGCTCTTCCTGGTCGTGATCGGAATCGTCGTCATCGCCACGGTCGCCATCGTCCTTCTCCTGACCCTGTGAGGTCTCCATGACGGAACGGATCTGCCCCGCCTGCAACGCCGTGGTCCCCCCCCGGCTGAAGTTCTGCCGGGAGTGCGGAGGCCGCGTGGAGGACGCCCCGGCGCCGGCCCCCGGACCCGCCGCCTCACCGGACGACTCCGGCGACGCGACGATGATGGCCGCCCTGCCGCGCAGGCCCGGGGCGGCCGCGACGACCCGGGTCTCCGAGAACGCGGGAGACGCCACGGTCATCGGTGCCTTCACCGTCCGGTCCGTCGAGCCGGAGCCGGCCACGATGGCCCCCGGCCCGGAGCCGGAGGCCCCGACCATCGCTCCCGGCGGCGAACCGGAGCCGCCCACGATGGCGCCCTCCGAGCCCGATCTCCAGAAGACCATGCCGACCCCGCCGGAGCCGGCGGCCGCGGCCACCGCCCCCGTCCCGACGGGGGAGGAGACCATCCTCGGCGCCCTGCCGACCCCGGCGCCCGCGCCGCCCGTCCAGGAGCCCGAACCGGAACCCGAACCGGAACCCGAGCCGGAGCCCGTCACCGACGCCTTCGACGAGGGGGTCGACGACGAATCTCCGACGCTCCAGCGGGAGGTCCCCCCCCCTCCCGTTCCTCCCCCGGTCCCCCAGGCGCCGCCTCCCGCGCCTCCTCCGACGGTCGCCGGCGTCATGCCCGCGGGCGGCGTCCGCCTGGAGCACTGGTCCCCCAAGGTCAAGACCTCCGTCGTGACCCTCGTGAAGCCCGAGACCGTCGTGGGCCGGGACCGGGGGGACATCCAGTACCCCGAGGACAGCTACCTCTCGAAGAGGCACGCGCGGTTCTTCGTGGATGCGGAAGGCAGGCTCTGCGTCGAGGATCTCGGCGCCATCAACGGCACCTACCTCCGCCTGCGGGCCCCCGTGAAGCTGGAGCACCGGGACATCCTGTTCGTGGGCCGGCACGCCTTCCGGTTCGAACTCCTGCAGTACGAGGACCAGGACGACCGGACCATCGAGGGGGACCCGCTCACCCGCGTCCAGGGGGTCCAGGGGAAGGCCCCCCGGGCGCGCCTGGTCAAGCGGCAGGCGGAGGGGTTCCGGGGGCTGCCCTTCTTCTTCGGGACCCAGCGCTACGTCATCGGCCGGACCGACGGGACCCACAACTTCCAGAAGGACGACCTCATGTCCCGGCGCCACGCCGCCCTCGAATTCAAGGAGGGGGACTACTGGCTGGAGGACCTGGGCAGCCAGAACGGGACCTACCTCCGTCTGCGGGGGCCGAGGCCCCTGGAGCCCGGGGACGTGGTCATGATGGGGGATCAGTACTTCAAGGCCCCGTGACCGCCCCCCCGGAGGGGTCCCTTTCCCCTTCCGGACGGGCCGTGGGCGGTACAATGCGGGCTCATGGACCGCCCTCCCCGTGCGGGTTGGAGTGGCCGTCCTCCGGCGCCGCTTCCAGGAACACGAGGACCCCCATGCTTCGGAACACGATTCGGACCGCCGCCGTCGCCGCCGGCATCGCCACCGCGGCCGGGCTCGCCTTCGCCGAGAACTACGGGCGCGTCACCGAGCCCAACGAGGTCGTCCGGACCTCCCTCTTCCCCCTCGGGGACGCCGACGACATGGTGTTCGACGCGGGCGCGGGCTGGACGGTCCAGGCCAGCATGAAGGTGAAGGGCCAGGTCGTGCTCCCGCCCCCCCCCGAGGGCCAGGAGCCCCCGGTCCTGACGGCCCTCGCCCCGGTCCTCGAACTCGTCGCCCCGGACGGGTCCGTGGAGACCGTCGGCGTCGTCGCCAAGGCCTCGAAGAAGGCCGCCACCCTCAAGGCCGTCCTCGGCGAGGGCGGCCGGTTCGCCCTGCGCCTGCGCGGCTCGGCGGGCACCGGGATCGTCGAGCTCAAGTGGAAGCTGAAGCCGGGCAAGACGGCCCCCGTGAAGAACGTCGTCCTGGAGCCCAACACGAACACCGACTTCGAGTTCTCCGCGCGCGGCGGGGCGGTGGTTTCCTGGAAGCTCGCCTTCAAGGGCGACGGCGCGGCCCAGGTGGACAAGATCCTCGACCCGGACGGCGTCGAGGTCCCCTTCGACCCCCTGGACGAGACCTACATCACCCGCAACCTCACGTCCGAGGTCGCCAGGAACATCCCGCTCCCCGTCGGCCGCCCGGGCGGCCAGTACAGGCTCCGCGTGGTGAACAAGATCTACTCCTCCACGATGAGCCTCAGCATCAAGGTCGCCCTGCCCAAGGTCCCCGCGGTGCCCGTCACCCTCACCCGCGAGGAGCCGGTGCTCACGGACATCGGGCGCAACGACGGCGGGTGCGGCATCCGGATCTCCCTCACCGGGGTGAACCTCGACTCCTCTCCCCAGGGAGTGCTGTTCGGATCGGCCGCCGCCCTCTCCGTGGACGTCGCCCAGGGGTCCCAGGAGCAGGACCCCGACACCTGCAGCGTCACCATCCCCGGCGGCAGCGGGCTCGTGGACGTGATCTTCGTCGCCGCCGACGGCCAGCGGGCGGTGCTCCCCGACGCCTTCACCTTCAGCCCGCTCCCCGTCATCACGTCCTTCACCCCCGACGTCGGCCCCGGCGCGGGGAACATCACCCTGACCGTCAAGGGCACCGGCTTCGAGTACCCCAGCCAGGGGCTCTACAAGATCATCATCCGCGAGGGCGTCTCGGGCGGCGTCCCGTGCTCCAACGTCCAGGTCGTGGACGCGAACACCCTCGTGGGCAAGATCCCCGCCTACGTCTCCGGGCCCAAGCAGGTCCTCGTGCGCAACCTCTGCAACGAGGACTCCATCGCCCCCGGCTTCTTCACCTACGCCATCACCCTCAACATCAGCAACGTCATCCCCGACGCCGTGCCGACGTTCGGCGGGATCCCCGTGGTCGTCTACGGCACCAACTTCCAGGACACCAACCAGGTCTACCTCGACGGGAACCCGGTGCCGACGACGCCCGTCTACTTCACGGGCGTGGTCATCGGGCACCGGATCGCGGGGGCGGATCTCCCCGCCCACGTCCCGGGCAAGGTGGACGTCGAGGTGCGCCAGGGCATGACGAGCTCGACCAAGCCCGGCGGCCTCGCCTACTACACCTTCACCGACGTGACCGCCTCGGCCGTGCCGGAGGCGGATTCGAACGACGACTGGGGCGCCGTCTCGACCGGCGTGGCCGACATCAACGCCGACGGCAAGACGGACTACATCATCCTCACCCACTCGACCGCGCTCAACCTCCCCCGGCCCGGTACGCGCATCCTGAAGAACGACGGGACGGGCGTCTTCACCGACGGGACCGGGACCCTCATGCCCTTCGGCACCAGCCAGGAGGGGCTCGGCGGGAACACGGTCCTCGTGGCCGACTTCCAGGTGCAGACCGGCGTGCCCAAGTTCCCTGACATCTACCTGAGCCGGCCCGGGACCGGGACCGAGGCCCGGCGGACCTCCGACAACAAGTTCGTGGACGCCTGGGGCGTCCTCCTCTTCGGCTCCGCGGGGCAGGGGTACACGGTCCAGCCCAAGGCGGGGGGGAACTCCAAGCTCTCCATCGCGGGAACCCTGACCTACTCCAAGTGCTTCATCTACGACTACGACTACCGCTCCGTCTCGGCCGCCCTGGGCGACCTCGACAACGACCTGGACCAGGACATCGTCCTCGTCAACGACACCTCCATCGCCTCGTTCACCGGCGTCAACTGCAACTACCGCTGGCAGACCTGCGCGGGCGGCTACTACGCCTCCTGCTACACCTACTCGAAGAACCCCCTCGGCAGCGCGCTCCGGCTCTGCACGGTGAGCTCCTCGGGCAGCGTCTTCGACCGCACCCTCGACTTCCTGAAGGCGGGCTTCTCCAGCTCCGACGACTTCCGCGGCGTGGCCGTCGCGGTGGGCGACATGAACAACGACGCCCTGGGCCTGACGGACATCGTCGTCACCCACGACACCTATCCCGGCGCGGGCCTCGCCTCGTGCACGCGCCTCTTCCAGCAGAAGCAGACGAACCTCATCAGCACCTTCGTGAAGTTCCAGTCCGGGTTCCTCCCCGCCCCCGGCTCCGGCTCGGACGACGACTGGAGGGGGAACGCGGTCGTCGTGCCGGACCTGAACTCCGATCTCTTCCGGGACATGATCATCGGCTACGACGACGTCCTGCCGACCGGCCGCCCCTACTCCACCCGCATCCTCGTCCAGGACTCGGTGAACGGGAAGCTCGTGGACCGGACGGAGACCCTCCTCGCCGGACTGCTGCCGGCCGGGGACTACGGGCGCTCGAAGTTCATCCTCGCCCACGACGTGGACAGCGACGGGGACCGGGACATCATCATCACGACCCGGAACTCCACCGGAACCGGCAACCCGAAGACCCGGCTGCTCCTCAACATCGCCAAGGACGACGTGACGGGGCTGCCGACCTTCATCAACGCCACGTCGATCCTCCCCGTGAACGGCGCGGACGACGGCGCCGCGGTGAGCATCGTCCCGGCGGACATCGACGGCGACGGGGACCTCGACCTCATCGTGACGGACGAGAGGGACGGAAACCCCACGCGCAAGACGCGCATCTGGCGCCAGGACCGCTAGTCGGGGCGGGGCGCCCGGGCGATCTCGACCGTCGTCGTCGGGAA
>CAZWGT010000175.1:0-7810 GCA_964633345.1 uncultured Planctomycetota bacterium | reverse complement strand
TCCCCGCCGCCCCCCTCGGCCCTGTCCAGGCCGGCCTTCATCGTCTTCGCCACCCGCTCGGCCTCCTGCCGCACGCCCTGGTCGGAGTCGTTCTCGGAGGCCTTCTGGAGGACGTCCAGGACCTCCTTCGAGGGATAGCGCTGGAGCGCCGTGGCCGCCACGAGCCGCACCGCGGCGTCGGCATCCCCCGAGAGGACGTCCGTGAACGCCTTCTGGGCGGTGGCCCCCCCGACCCGGGCGAGGGCGCCGAGGATCTCCTTCCGGAGGTCCGGCCCTCCCTGGGCCCCGGCCAGGAGTTCCACGAGCTTGTCCCCCGCGGCCTTCTCGTCGGCGGCGACCATCCCCTCGAGGAGGGCGGGGTGGAGGGACTTCGGCGTGCGCAGGTCGGACAGGGCCGCGCCGAAGGCGTCCACGACGGAGGGGTCCTTCACCCCCTGGAGGGCCTTCACGCAGGCGTCCTGGAGCTCCTCGCCGAAGGCCCCCTTGACCCCTTCGAGCAGGCGGTCGCGGATCGCGGGGTCCGCCGCGGCCGTCCCCGCGAGGACGGACACGAGGACCCGGCGCACCGCCACGTCGGGCTCCACCGAGAGGCGGGCCGCGAGGTCCCCGCGGCCGGGGTCGTCGGCCAGGGGGCCGACCTCGATGAACAGCCCCATGGGGGGGCCGGAGGGGAGGAGCTTCCGGTTGCTCTGGATGGAGAGGGAGCGCCCGAGGGCGAGGGCCGCCGCGGACCGCACCTCCGGCGCCTCGTCCCCGAGGTGGCCCCGGAGCGCCGAGCGGTTGTCGTCGGAGCCATCGACGCCCAGGCAGGCAACGAGGCCGGCGCGGACCCGGGCCTCCTTCTCCTGGACGGCGAGATCCCGGACGAGCTTCGCCTCGGCGGGGGAGGCGGCCATCATGTCCCAGCCCCGGTTGACCACGGCGGTGTAGCCCCCCTCGCCGCGGACTGCCCGCAGCGCGGCAGCGAGGTCGGCGGCGGACCGGATCGGCTCGGACGAGGGGACGGGAGGGGGGGCGGGTTTCTTCAAGGCGTCGGCCGGGGCGGCCTTCGGGCCGGACTTCACCGCCTTCTTCGCGTCGGCGGGCCCCTCGCCGGGCGGCGGGCGATCGCCCGCCCCCGGGAGGGGGGCGGGGCCCCGGCGGACGACGGGATCCTCGCCGGTGAGGAAGAGCCAGCCGAGGCCCGCGGCGGCGGCGAGGAAGCCGAGCCCGCCGATCCACCTCCACGGCGAGACCCCCTGGGGGCGGGTGTCCCCGAGAACGAGGGTCCGCGGCGCCGCGGCCGCGCCCGGAGCGGGGGTCCTGCGCTTCTGGTCCTTCCGGGGGAGGGCGAGGAGGAACTCCGGCGTGAGATCGGCCGGCATCCGGAAGGGGGAGAGGACCTCCTTCAGGAACGCGGCGTTGGCCTGCAGGCGGGCCCCCTCCGCCGTGCACGCGGGGCAGGAGGCCATGTGGGACTCGACGGCGGACCTCTCGGCGGCGGTGAGCCCGCCGTCCACGAGGACCTGGATCAGTCCCTGCGTCTCCTGGCAGCTCCCGGTGGTCGCCATCGTTCCTATCCCGCCCCCTCGACGCACCGCTTCAGCTCCCGCTCGAACAGCCGCCGGGCGCCGTCGAGCGCCGTGCGGACCTCGGCGGGCCCGAGGCCCGTCACCTCCGCGATCTCCGCCGGGGCCATCCCCTCGAGGTGGCGCAGGAGGAAGGGGACCTCGTAGTTCGGCGGGAGGCGGCCGGCGACCTCGAGGAGGACGAGGGCCGCGTCCTCCCCCTTGAGACTCCGGAAGACCCACGGCAGTTCCAGCGAAGCGGACGCCTTGCGGGACTCCGCGCTCCCCACCCGCAGCATCTGGAGGCTGCGGCCGTGGTCCCGGACGTGGGAGGCCCCCTCCTGCTGGAGGACGGAGAGCAGAAAGGCGCGGAAGCCCCCCTCCGGCGGCATCCGGTCGAGTTCGGCGTAGGTCCTGGCGAAGGTCTTCCGGGTGAGTTCGGCGGCGGCGGGCCGGCGGGTGGTCCGGGCGAGGGCGAGGGCGTGGACGAGGCGGGCGTACTTCTGGAAGAGGAGGGAGAAGGCCTCGACGTCCCCTCCCATGACCCGCGCGACGACCTCGCCGTCGGACAGGGCCACGGCTACCTCCCCCCCGGGGAGGCGGGGGCCGCCGGCAGGTCCCGGGCGATCCGGAAGCCGACGTCCAGGGCGCCGATCCCCTTCTCCCGGTCGGTGAACCCCGCGAAGGTCCGGGCGGAGTCCGCCCCGTCCTTGCGGTCCTGCTGGAAGGAGGCGCCGCGCACGACGCGGTAGCGGTCCCAGGGGCCGGGGGCGTCGGGGGAGGATCCGCCCCAGAGGTCGGTCCACTCCGAGACGTTGCCCCCCATGTGGAGGCAGCCGCAGGGGCTCCTGTCGCGCTCCGTGCGCATCACCTCGCGGGGAGTGAAGCGGCTGACCCAGGCCCCCTCGATCTCGACCTGCCCCCCCGCGACGCGATCCTTGATGGTGAACTCGTCCCCCCAGGGGTAGATGCGCCCGTCGGTGCCCCGGGCCGCCTTCTCCCACTCCTCCTCCCGGGGCAGGCGCGCCCCGCGGATCCGGCCCGTGGAGTCGAGCCAGCGGCAGAACTCCACGGCCTGGTCGAAGGAGACGCCGCGCAGGGGGAAGGCTCCGCCCTCGTTCTCGGGGATCACGGGCTCCTCGTCGGCGGGGCCCTTCCCTCCGGGGATCGGCCTCCACGTCCAGTAGGACGGCACCGCGTCGCGGTACATGCCGGCCTTCCGCAGGGCGTCGCGCCGCTCCTGGAGGTACTCCATCCACTGGGCGTTGGAGATCTCGGTGCGGAGGATCTCGAACCCCGGGACGTGCACGACCTCCGTCCACGTCTCGGCCCCGACCGGGGGGCCCGAGCGGAAGTCCCCTGCGGGGACCTGCTCGAACGCGTAGGCGAGCCCCGGGGGGACGGGCGCGGGGACGATGGGCTCCGGCGCCACGGGATCGCGGACGTCCTCCTGGAAGAGCGGGGCCGCCCTGGGGACGAAGAGCACGACCCCGATGGCCAGCGTCCCGAGCACCAGGGCCGCGGCGGTGCCGCCGACGACCCAGCGCAGCAGGTCCGAGGGGGGCGCGGCTGCCGCCTCGCCGGCGGCGCGGCGCAGCACCCGGATCTGCGTGGAGAGGACCTCCTCCTCGGGGCGCGAGGGGAGGGAGCAGGTGGGGCAGAAGTTCCAGTCCGGCCGCACGTGCTGCGAACAGCGCGGGCACACCTGCCCCGGGGGCGCCGCGACCGGTTCCGTGGGAGCGGACTTCACGATCCCACTGTAACCGAGGGGGCGGACTTCGGGGACGGGGGAGGCCCAGTCGAACGTCCCGCTGCGCGGTGCGGGCCGGGAGGGGGAGCGTCCGCGCAGCGGACGCCTCCCCTCCCGGGCGGAAGGCGTGGAACGCGGCAACGCCGGGGTCTGACCCCGGACCGAAGGGGTCTGACCCCGAATCGAACGGCCCCGTCCGGTCGCCCGGACGGGGCCGCGGGAGCGTCGACGGAACTAGAAGTCCACGACCACGCGGAGGCCGAAGACGACCGCGTCCCCGAACGTCCCCCCCGGGTTCGCGACGTACTGGACGCCGGGGGCGACGGAGATGCAGGGGGTGATCTGCCCGCGGTAGTAGAACTCGACCACCTGCTCCGTGGAGTAGCGGAAGGCGCCGGCGTCCTCGCCGGTCACCGAGCCGTAGCTCCAGGCGAGGCCGACGGAGTCGTTCTTGCGGGAGTCGAAGGTCCCCTTCCACACGACCGCCACCGTCGTGGTCCAGTCGAGGGGCGTGGTGGGGGCCTCCATGGAGCCGTAGCGCAGGACGAGGTACGCGCCGCGGTCGTCCTTGGCGTCGTCGCGGTTCTTGCGGACCAGCATGCCCTCGGCCATGGCGTACCAGCCGGAGGTGCCGTTGTAGACGTGGCCGCTGAAGGCCGGGAAGTCCCCGCTGTGGCGCCAGGCGCCGAGGGCGGCCCGGACGGGGCGCAGGCCGTTGGTCCAGCGGTATCCGGCCTCGCCGACGAGGAAGAGGTCGCCGGGATCGCGGAAGAAGTGGGTCGCGCCGCCGTGGCCCGTCTCGACCCCCTCCTGCTCGGAGCCGTCGAAGAGGCCCAGGCCCGCGTACAGCCCCTTGCTCCGGTAGAAGAGGTCGGCGCCGAAGGCGGTCTCCGGACGGTAGGGCGAGGGGGAGAAGGTCACGGGGTTGGTCGCGGCCTGGTTCATGAAGTCGCCGGCGTACTCGGAGTGGTTGAATCGCTCCGTCGGGTCCATCTTCCCGATGCGCGTGTCGAACGCGTCCTTCAGGAACACGTTGGCGTAGTACAGCTCGGCCAGCTCCTGGCGGAACTCCGACTCGATGGAGGAGATGTTGTTGAAGCCTCCGAAGTCCTTGGAGCCGTTCTCGCCGCCGAACTGCCAGTAGGATACGAAGATCGACCCGCCGGGGCCGAACTTGGCGATCTTGTCGAGGTCGAAGGACACGTTCACGTCGAGCCAGTAGCGGTTGGCGCCCGTGTAGGGATCGGCCCCTCCGCCCTGCACCCGGGTGACGTCGTCGGTGAGGCGGGCGTTGACGTCGATGCCCTTGTCGAAGAGCTTGTCGTGCACGCCGCCCATGTCGAGGACGAGGTGGTCCCACTCCATGAAGGGCCTGCCCGGCGCGGCGGGGGCCTTCTCGGGCGCCTTCGCGGGGGCGGGCTTCGTCTCCGCCGGCTGGGGGGGAGCGCCCTGGGCGGAGGCATCGGCGGCCAGGGTGAGCAGCAGCGACGTCGCGGCGACGGCTCCGAGCATGGCGTGTCGCATCAGTCCCTCCTTGGCTCCACGTGGGTCTTCCCGAAGATGATACAAACCTGCCCTTGATAAAGGAATGGGGAGGCGGAGAAGACTATCGCAGGGCTCCGACGGATGTCGGGGCTTTCGGGGCAGGGGTGGCGGCCTGTCCCGCCGGGGGCGGTTAGACTCGGTCGGGAGATGAGGCGCCTCCCCCTCCTGCTCGCCCTCGCCGCGGTCCTCGGCTGCGGTCCGGCCTCCCCGTTCGACGCCGGGTCGGACGGCGGCCCCGGAGGAGGGGGGCCGATGGCCTGGCGGTTCACCGAGGTGGGGGCGGCCTCCGGTCTCGCGTGGAGGCACGAGCCGTACAACCCCACGGGCGCCTTCGACGCCTTCGACCACGGCGGCGGGGTGGCCGCCTCGGACTTCGACGGGGACGGCCACGCCGACGTGCTGCTCCTCACGCAGTGCGGCCCCACGGGCTACTTCCTCGGGCGGGGGGACGGGACCTTCGAGGACCGCTCGGAGCGCCTGTCGATGCTGGACGACGGGGTCCGGGTCGCCGCCGCCTTCGGGGACTTCGACGAGGACGGCCGGACCGACCTCTTCGTGACCTTCACGCGCCGCCCCGACGCCCTCCTGCGGCAGAACCCCGACGGCACCTTCACCGACGTCGCCCCGGCCCTCGGGGTGGCCGGGTCGGGCCACCACACGGGGGCCTCCTTCGCGGACGTGGACGGGGACGGGGACCTCGACCTCGTGGTCGCGGCCAACATGCGGTTCACCGAGGAGGAGGCCGTCCCCGGGGACGATCGCTGCCCCCCCGGGTGGAAGGCGAAGGCGGTGGGGGACCTGTTCACGGTCTCCGGCTCCGACCCGTCGGCGCTCTACATCAACGGGGGGCCCGCCGCCGGGTGGACCTTCACCGAGGAGGGGGCCGCCCGCGGCCTGCCGCCCGGCAGCGCCGACCCGGAGGCGGCGCGGGGCTTCGGCGACGTCCTCGTGCTGGACTTCGACCGGGACGGGGACCCCGATCTCCTCCTCCCCGAGATGTTCCGGGGGAAGTCGGCCCTGCTCGAGAACGACGGCACGGGGCGGTTCTCGGACGTGACGGCCTCGCGGATCCCCCGGCCCTCCTTCGGGGCCTCGGGGGCGGCGGCCGACGACTTCGACGGGGACGGCTGGCCGGACGTCCTGATGGCCGACATGCACTCCGACATGTGGGCGCCGACGGACCTGCCCTTCACGTCCATCGACGCCGGGGTGCGCTACGACAGCCACCACGGGCCCCACGGAGGGACGGGGGACAACCCCTCGGGGCCGCTCTTCGGGAACACGCTCTGGATGAGCGCGGGGGGCGGGACCTTCACGGAGGAGGATCTCGTCCGCGGGTCGGAGACCTTCAACCCCTGGGGCGCGCTGGCCGACGACTTCGACAACGACGGGCGGGTGGACGTCTTCGTCCCCTCGGGGATGTCGAACCCCTGGCCCTACTACCCCGACGTGCTCCTGTGGAACGGGGGGGACCGCTTCGTGCAGCGCCAGGACGAGGTCGGGCTGGCCCTGCCCCACGGGCAGCGGACCGATCCGTCGATCCTCGTGAACGGGAACCCCCTCGTGCGATCGACGCGCGGGACGGCGGCCGCCGACTTCGACGAGGACGGGGACCTCGACCTCGTCTGCTACGGGTGGAGGAACCGGGCGATGCTCTGGCGCAACGATCTCCCCCGGGGGAACCACTGGATCGACGTGGACCTCCGCGGCCGCGCGCCGAGGGACCCCTTCGGCGCCGAGGTCGAGGTCGTCGCCGGCGGCGCGGCCCGCGTCCGCTGGATGCAGGCGGGGCGGGGCTACCTCTCCCAGTCCTCGCGCCTCGTCCACGTCGGGCTCGGAAAGGAGCGGGAGGTCGAGTCGGTCACCGTCCGCTGGCCCGACGGGACCTCGACGGTCGTGCAGCGCCCCCGGGCGGATCGTAGACTCGTCGTCGAGCAGTAGTTCGAAGGGAGGCCGGGATGCGGGCGACCGTTCCGTGGAAGTCCCTCCTCGCGGCTCTGCTGCTGCTCTCCGGCTGCGCGGTGCGGTGGGCCGCCTCCTACGACGAGGTCACCGACCGGGAGGCCACCGCGCTCCTCCGCTCGACGGAGGCCCACCTCGCCCGGCTCCTGCAGGAGGAGGGGCAGCCCGGCGCCGTCTACGACCACCACAAGGAGTTCTACGCGGAGGCCCACGCGACGATCGCCGTGCTGCGAGCGCGGGCGAAGGGGATGGAGAAGAACTCGATCACCGTGGGGCAGCTGGAGGAGATGGCGGAGCTGTACCGGAAGATGGAGGCGCTCCACAGGTCGGGACCCCTGGGCGCCACGGAGATCCAGGTCGTCCGCGGCCAGGTGGAGTCCGGCCTCGGGGCCGTCCTCGCGTTCGAGATGGCCAAGAAGCGCGGGGAGTGAGGGGGGGCCCATGGCGATCGACGTGAAGGCGCTCGGGCGGGACATGGGGAAGGCGGCGGCGACGTCGCTGAAGGGCAACGGCAGAGAGGCGACGGAGTTCGCGAAGTCCGAGGCCCGGAAGCTGGCGGACACGCTGGAACTCATCGCCAAGGGGGTGGCCCGGGGCGAGATCTCCCCCGAGCGGGCGGAACTCCTCCTGAGCATGCAGCGCCACGCCAGCAAGAGCGTTCTGCTGGCCATCGAGGGGATCGGGATCCTCGCGGCGGAGCGGGCGGTGAACGCGGCCCTGGGCGTCGCCCGGGACGCCGTGAACCGGGCCGTGGGGTTCCCGCTGGTCTAGGAGCCGGCCGCGGCGAGGGGGAGTGGAGCCCACGGTCGGATTTGAACCGACAGCCTGCGCTTTACGAAAGCGCCGCTCCACCGTTGAGCTACGTGGGCTCGGGGAGACGGGGCATCCTAGGGCAAGGGCCGGGCCCGGGGCAGAGAATCGCGGCGTCCCCGCCCTCCGGTAGCATGCGCGCCATGGTTCCCACCCTGGCGGCGTTGGTCCTCGCGTTGGCGACGGCGGGCGACCC
>CAZWGT010000174.1:0-7863 GCA_964633345.1 uncultured Planctomycetota bacterium | reverse complement strand
CGCGCCGTGCTCTCGACGGAGAGGCCGTAGCGGAGCGGGGGGATGGGGGGCATCCGAGGATTTCGCGCCAGCCGCCGGGAATCGCGAAGCGAAATCGACCTGGGACTGTCCCGCGACCCGAGCGGAGCGAGGGTCGCGGGGCTGTCCCCGGTTCCGCCTCCTCACTCCGCCAGCAGCTTCGTCCCCCGGACGAGCCGCTCGAGGTCCCTCTCCGTCGGGGCCGCGAGGAGGACGACGCGGAATCCCCGCGCCGTGCCCGTCCTCTCGACGGTCTTCCCCTCCCCCACCGCCTTCCACATCTCCGCCAGCGGGAGCGGGAGGAGGTCCTCGTACCCTCTCGGGAAGGCGCGATCGGCGTGGTCCCCTGCGAACAGCAGGACGAGCATGTCCCCCGGTCGGAGTCCGTCGACATGCTGCCCGTAGTGATCCGCGGAGTGGTTGTGGCAGAACAGGTCCACCCCCGGCCTCTCGGCTCCCATCCTCTCGATCAGCGCCTCCCACCCCGGACCCGCGGAGCGGACCTTCGGTCCGGCGGACGCCGCCTCGATCTCCCGGAGGCCGAGCCAGACCGCCCGAGCCTGGACGAGGAGGGTCTCCAGAGTCCCCTTCTCGAGGGCCTCCTTCACCACGGGCCGAAGGGACAGGCCGAAGCGGTTGCTGCGGACGTAGGAGTCGTCCATCCGCAGGCCGGCGGCGAGGTCCCGGGCGACGCGGCGGGCGAGGCGATCCTCCTTCCCGGCCCCGAAGAGGCCCGGCATGACGGCGTAGGCGATCCCCTCGTTGAGGGTCTCCTCGTCGAGGCCCGGAGTCGCCGCGGCCGCCTTCGCGAGGTCGGCCTTCCTCGATTCGAGGAAGGCGTGGACGACCTCGTGGACGAGGGTCGGGGCGGCGTCCTCGCCGGGGCAGAGCTCCAGGGCGAGGCGGCCGCCGTTGAAGCCGCCCCCGCCCCCGGGAGGGGGGCTCGCGAGGAGGAAGACGGGGACGGTGACGGACTCGACGCCGCAGAGGCGCGAGAGGGACTTCGCCATCCGGGTGACGGCCTCCCGGTCCAGGGAGGCGAGGGACTTGCGGAGATCGGACTCCTGTTCCTTCAGGAGGGCGTCCACGCGCTTCTCGAACCGGGAGAAGACCTCCTGTTCCGTCGCCGCCTCCTTCTCGGTGAGCAGGCCCGCCCGCAGGCCGCCGTGGATCGCCCTGTCCAGCGGGACCGGCGTGTAGAACAACTGCTCCAGGCCGCCGCCCCAGCCCCTCGCCTTCCGGATCTCCGCGTGGCGGGCGAGGGCGGCCTCGTCGGCGGCGTCGAGATGTATCGCGCGGCGATACTGTCCGTGGCAGAACTCCGACCAGCCCGACAGCTGGTCCACCACGTGGAAGAGGTGGGCGGTGCGGGAGACGTGGATCTCCATCGAGAGGGGGCCGCAGGTGATCTTCACGGTCCCGTCGGCCGCGGGGGCCGGCTTCGCCTCCTGCGCCGCGGCCCGCCCGAAAGTAGACAAGACTGCGAGCATGGCGAGAGCCTTGGCTGTCGATGTCCTCATGCCCCGATGCTAGGGGATCGAAGCCGGCGCTTCCATAGGTAGACTTCCGGCATGTTCAGGATGCGGCCCCTCGTCCCCCTGCTCTGCCTCTCCGTCCTCCTCCTCGCCGGTTGCGATGCCCACCGGGGCGCCTCCTTCCGATTCGAGGTGCAGGACGGAAGGTCCGGGACGTCCGTTGCCGGCGCCCTTGTCCGCATCTTCTGGTTCGAGGACCCTGAGGACGCGCTGGGCCAGGGTCCCGTGGAGGCGTGCGTCAAGAAGGCCGGGGAGGAACGGAGCCATCGCGCCTCCTATGGACTGACCCAGGTGAAGTGGCACGAGACGAGGACCGACGACTCGGGAACAGCCCTGCTCGGCTGCTCGACCTTCTATGCCGGCGCGTATCTCCTTCCCCTCAGCGACCTCGTTTTCGGTGCCCGCGAGGAGGACCCTACGGGCCTGTGGATCCGCGTTCATCCGGGCGGCGAACCGTCCATGCCGTACCAGGACTTCCTGATCATGGACGGCGACGATGGACCGACTCCCGTGCGCATCCGGTGGGAAGGTCGTCACCCCCCGGAGGAGGGTCGTCCGGCCGGGGCCGTCCATCGAATCCAGGGGGAGAAGCGCCGTCCGAAGTACTGCTGGCGGGTCGTGATCCCGGTCGAACGGTAGAGACCGAACCGGGGACAGTCCCCTTCGGGGACAGTCCCTGTTCCATGCCCCCGCCCTCGCCGTCCGCTATCCTCCGCGCCATGGACCGCCGGGCCGTCGGGGACGCGCTGGAGGAGATCGCGGGGCTCATGGAGCTGAAGGGGGAGAACCCCTTCCGCTGCCGGGCCTTCGCGAACGGGGCGCGGGTCGTGGCGGGCCTCGCCGACTTCGAGGACCGCGTGGCCCACGGGACGCTCACCGAGGTGAAGGGGATCGGGCAGGGGCTCGCGACGGAGATCGAGGCGCTCGTGCGCCGCGGCGCCTCGCCGATGCTCGAGGATCTCCGCCGCGAGGTCCCCGAGGGGCTCCGCGCGCTCGCCACCGTCCCCGGCCTGGGGCCGAAGAAGGCCCGCGCCCTCCACGACGACGTCGGCATCAAGTCGCTGGCCGAACTCGAGTACGCCTGCCGCGAGAACCGCCTCAAGTCCCTCAAGGGCTTCGGCGAGAAGACCCAGGCGAAGATCCTCGAGTCCCTCGCCGCCCGCAAGCGCCACGAGGGGAAGATCCGCCGCGACGACGCGCGGGCCATGGAGGGGATCGCCGACGGGGCCGCCCGCGCGCTGGGGGGCCGCGCCTTCGCCGTCGGCGGCTACCGCCGCGGCGAGACCCTCTCCGACGGCCTCGACCTCGTCGTCTGCGCCCCCGGATGGAACACCGCGATGGAGGCGGTCCTCGCCGCGCTCCCCGTCGAGGAGGTCCTCCACCGCGAGGAGAAGGCCGCGAGCGCGCGGCTGCGCATCGGCGTCGAGGTGCGCGTCCTGGCCGGCCCCCCCGGCGTCCTCGGCATGCTCCTGCTCGCGGGCACGGGCCCCGAGGGCCACGCCAAGGCCCTCGGCGCGCTCCGTCGCCCGTCGAAGGGGCCGGTCTACTGGGCCGACGAGGAGTCCTTCTACCGCGACCTCGGCCTGCCGTTCATCCCCCCGGAGCTGCGCGGCGACGGGAGCGAGGTCGAGGCGGCGAAGGCCGGCCGGCTCCCGCGGATCCTCGAGCGCGCCGGGGTGCGCGGCTGCGTCCACGCCCACACCACGTGGAGCGACGGGTCGGGCACGACCGCCGAGATGCTCGACGCCGCGATCGGCGCCGGCCTCTCCTGGTTCGGCCTCAGCGACCACTCCCCCACCGCCTCCTACGCGGGCGGGTTGACCGTGGATCGTCTCCGCCAGCAGCAGGCCGAGATCGACGCGGAGGCGGCGAAGCGTCCCGGTCTGACGGTCTTCAAGGGCACCGAGAGCGACATCCTCGCCGACGGATCCCTCGACTACCCCCGCGAGGTCCTCGACCGCTTCGACTTCGTCGTCGCCTCCGTCCACTCCCAGTTCGGCATGCCGCGCGACGCCATGACCGCCCGCGTGATCGCCGCCGTCGAGGACCCGGCGACCTCCGTCCTCGGCCACCCCACGGGCCGCCTCCTCCTCGGGCGGAAGGGGTTCGACCTCGACGTCCCCGCGGTGCTGTGCGCCTGCGCACGGGAGGGGGTGGCCGTCGAACTCAACGCCCACCCCGCCCGCCTCGACCTCGACCCGGAGTGGATGCCGCTCGTGAAGGAGCTCGGCGTCATGGTCTCCATCGGGCCCGACGCCCACGAGCCGGCGGGGCTCGACGGCCTCGAGCACGGCGTGGCCGTCGCGCGCCGCGCGGCGCTCCGGACGGAGCGGTTACTCTACACCCTCGACGCCGCGGGCGCGCGGGCCTTCCTCCGGAGGGGGCGATGACCGACGTCCCCGCGTTCCCCGTCACCCCGATCTCCCCGGAGGACCTCCGCGTCCTCCTCGAGGGGGGCGCGAAGGGGATCCGGCTCCTCGACACGCGGATGCGGGCCGACTACGAGCGGGGCCACGTCCCCGGCTCCCTCCACTGCCCCGTCCACGAGCTCTCCCGCCGCGAGAAGGAGCTGCCCCCGCGGGCGGAGACCGTGGTCGTGGTCGGCGACGCGGGCGCCCGGGGCCGCGCGGGCGGCGTGTTCCTCCTGATGGCCGGCTACGGGAACGTCCTGCTGCTCGAGGGCGGGTTCGACGCGTGGACCGGCGCCGTCGAGACGGGCCCGGGCCTCCCGCTCTCCTCCGCCCACCCGCCGAAGCCCCCCGGATGGGTGGATCCGCCGCGGATGCCGTAGGATCCGGGGCATGGCCCCCCCGAAACCGGAAGTGAAGGCGTTCCTCCTCTGCGACTACGTGCTGCACGAGACGGGGACGAACAAGAAGTGCCTCATCGGCATCTTCGAGCAGGTCAACTCCCCCCGCTTCCCCTTCCGCCACGGGAAGATGTCGGTCTACGCCAACCTCGCCGACGCCCACGGCGCCTACGAGCTGACCCTGCGGCTGGTGCGCCTGCGGGACGGGAAGATCCTGCTCGAGGCCAAGGGGATGCGCGTGACCGTCGGCGACCCGCTGCAGGTCTCGGAACTCGGCGTCAACCTGGAGGGGATCGTCTTCGAGGAGCCGGGCAAGTACGAGTTCGCGATCTACGGGAACGAGCAGTTCCTCCAGTCCAAGCCCTTCCAGGTCCGCCAGGTCGGCGAGACCGGCGGTCCCCCGGGCCCCTACGCGGTCACGCCCCCGGGGCCGCCGCCGCCCCCGGCCTGATCGTGGCCCTCCTCGGCGCCCACTGCTCCACCGCCGGCGGGCTCCCCACCGCCGCCGCCGAGGCGAAGGACCTCCGCTGCGAGGCGATCCAGGTGTTCCTCAAGTCCAACCGCCAGTGGGCGATGCGGGATCTCGCCCCGGGCGAGGTGGAGGGCTTCCGCGCGGGCCTGGCGGCGGCGGGCGGGCCGCGCGTCGTCGCCCACGGGACCTACCTCGTGAACCTCGCCTCGGCCGATCCGAAGACGGCCAAGGCCTCGCGGGCCTGCTTCCTGGCCGAGGCGCGGCGCGCGGCGGAGGCGGGGATCGAGGCGCTCGTCTTCCACCCGGGGGCCCACCTCGGGGCGGGAGAGGAGGAGGGGTTCCGGCGCGTGGCGGCGGCCCTGCGGGACACCCTCGCGGCCACGAAGGGCTCGCCCGTGCGGATGCTGCTGGAGAACGCCGCGGGGCAGGGCACGACCCTCGGCACCCGGTTCGAGGACCTCGCCCGGATGATGGAGCTGGCCGGGGACGACCCCCGCCTGGGGATCTGCCTCGACACCTGCCACGCCTTCGCCGCGGGGCACGACCTGTCGACGGACGCGGGCTACGACGCGGTGATGGCGGACGTGGAGCGGGCGGTGGGCCTCCGGCGCCTGCGGGCGGTGCACCTCAACGACTCGAAGCTCGGCCTCGGCTCCCGGCGCGACCGCCACGAGAACCTCGGCAAGGGGGTCCTCGGGAAGGTCGTCTTCCGGCGCCTCGTCAACGACGAGCGGCTGGCCGACGTCCCGATGGTCCTCGAGACCCCCGGCGGCACCGAGGGCTACCGCAGCGACCTGAAGATCCTCCGGCGGCTGCGGAAGTGACGGCGGCCGTCACCCCGTCGTCGTGAGGTGGACGCCCGCGTCGCGGATCGCGGGGATGTCCCTCGGGATCCTCTGCACGCGCGCGATCGCCTCGAGCAGGTCCTCCGCCGGGATCGGCTTGGTCAGGAAGCCCGCCGCCCCCTCGTTCCGTGCCCGGGCGCGGTCCCCGGCCCCGGGGCGGCCGGTCACCAGGAGGACCCTCGGGGAGGCCTCCCCCGGCGCGTCGGACTCCCGGACGTGGCGGAGCACCTGCCATCCCGTGGCCCCGTCCATGAGGATGTCGAGCAGGAGGATCTCGTAGGGCGCGCCCTCCCGCCGGGCCGCCTCGAGGGCGCGGAGGGCCTCCCTCCCGTCGCGGGCCTCGGTCACCTCGAAGCCGGAGCCGGCGAGGAGGAAGGCGATCGCCCTCCGGAACCCCGGGTCGTCGTCGGCGACGAGCAGCCGCGGCGCGGCCCCGTCTCCGGGGGCCGGTGCATCGTCCGTCCTGCGCATGGCGTCCGTCCTTCCTGCATGGTCCCGGGATCGGGTCCGGCCGGGCCGCCCCGGCCGGACCTCTTCCCGTCGTCCTAGAGCCCGACGCTCGCCGTCAGCGAGCCGGTGCTCCAGATGTTCCCTTCGAAATCCCCGAAGGAGGCCGTCAGCCCCCCGTCCAGGGAGACGTCGGTCCCGTTGCGGAGGATCACGCAGCGGGAGGCGTCGGTGCCCTCCCCGCCGTTCTCCACGCCGGTTCCCTCGTTCTGCATCACCACGCATCCGTGGACGGAGACGTCGAGCCCCCCCTGGACGTCGATCCCGTCGTCGCCGCACCAGCGGGCCTGGTTCCGGACGAGGACGTGGCCGTCCCCCGAGACGCCGAAGCCGTCGGACTCGCAGCGCAGGGCGACGTTCCCCGCGACCAGCGCCCCGTCCCCCTGCACGTCGAAGCCGAAGGAGGACGAGAGCCCGACCCGGTTCTTCTCCAGGGTGCCCGCGGATCCAGAGAGCGCGATCCCCCCTTCCGCCGCGCCGTCCACGCGGCACTTCGAGACGAGGGCGCCGTCCCCGGAGACGGAGATCCCGGTCCCCCCGCAGCCGTCCACGCGGACCTTCGCCACGACGGCCCCGTCCCCTTGCACCTGGACGGCGTCGTCGCCGCTCTCCTCGACGCGGCAGCCGAGGATCAGGGCCCCGCCGCCCTGCACGGTGACGAAGGACTCACCCGCCCCCGCGGAGCGGCAGTTGCGCACCGTGGCGTCGGCCCCGATCAGGACGACCTGGTCGGTGCCCCCGTCGAAGCCCATGTTGACGACGGCGTTCCCGTCGCCGGTGAGGGAGAGGCAGGTCCCCGCCTCCGCGCCCGCGCCGCCGTCGATGACGGCGCCGCGGCCGACGATGGTGATTCCCGACTTCGCGGCCGCGACCTGCTCGGCGTACACGCCGGGCCCGACGACGATCACGTCCCCGGAGGCGGCCGCATCGACGGCGGCCTGGATGGTCGCCTGATCCTGGGGGACGCGGATGTCCCCGGCGCGGGCGGCCCCCGCGACGGCGAGGACGACGGTACAGACGACGATGGGATGGATGCGCATGAGGTCCTCCTTGCCACGCCGATCGTGGCGCTCCCCGCAAACCCGGCAGGGGCCCTGCGGACCCGCTGGACCGGTGTCTTGTCCGGGGGAGCCTAGCACACGGATTCCGCGCGTGCCGGCGTAAGCCAAATCATGACAAGGAGTTGCGACCGAAGCGCCGTCCCCCGGGAAGTATATCACACGGGAGGAAATCCGGCCCTTACAGCCAGCGATCCCGCTCCTCGCGCTCCTTCTCGACGTCGATCTCGTGCTTCTCCTTCATGGCGCGGTCGAAGGCGTCGCGGGCGCGGGCCTTGTCCTCGGCGTCCTGGCGCAGGGCCTTCTCGAACCCCTCGGCGTCGGGCCCCTTCACCCCGGCGGCGAACGGATCCCCCTCGATGGCCAGGGGCCTGAGCACCAGGCGCCCCTTGTCGACGGAGGCCTCGACGTGGCGTCCCGCCGAGACTCCCCAGCGCTCCAGGAGCGCCGCCGGCAGCTTCACCGACCCGTCCTCGTCGATGGCGAGTTTCATGTGACCTCCGTTGGCCGATTGTAGCCGGGGCGGGGGGGAGCGGATACCCTCGCGGTTTCCACGGCCGGGCGACCCATAGGGTCGCCCCTACACGTCCCGAACGACCCGGAGGATGCCCCGTGTCCA
>CAZWGT010000173.1:0-7870 GCA_964633345.1 uncultured Planctomycetota bacterium | reverse complement strand
GATGCCGGCGGCGCGGGCGGCCGTGATGAGGCCGTCCCATCCATCCGGCGCGAACCCCAGGCGCCACTCCTTCGCCGTCGCGCCCGTGAGGCCGCGCCCCTTGAGGTACTCGGCGCCGGCGGAGCCCTTGAGGTTCCCCTCGAACCACCCGCAGGCCCACTCGCACGCCTCCATGGCGGCGTCCTCGGCGCGGGCGGCGTCGGCGGCGGCGGGGTCGGGGCGGTCGATCTCGATCCCGGCGTCGCGGGCGAGCATCCGCAGCGCCTCGGGGAACTCGACCCCCTCCTTCTCCATGACGAAGGAGAAGGCGTCCCCGCTGCGGGCGCAGGAGAAGCACTTCCACCGCTGGGACTCCGGCCACACGTGGAAGGAGGGGGTGCGCTCCTGGTGGAAGGGGCAGCACGCGGAGAAGGACCGGCCGGACTTCCGCAGGGGGAGGTAGCGCTGCACGAGGGCGACGACGTCCGTCGCCCGGCGGACCTCCTCCTTCCTGTCCTCGGGGGCTCGGTAGGCCACTCGCTCGATCTCTCTCGGGAACAGGACTCCGGGTATGGCGAGGCCCTCCAGGTCAGCGGGGCGGGACCGGCGGCGGACACGCCCCTCCAACCCGGTAGGGGCCATCGCGTGGTGCTCCCGCCTTCCGGGGCCGCCCGGGAAGCGGAAACGGACAACCCTAAGAGCGGGGACCCCGCGGGCCAAGGAATTGCGCGCGGGGGGTTTCCCTTGGCCCCCCCTCGGGGGGGGTGCCATACTTCCGACGATTCGCCGCGGGCAGGCTCCGCGGGGGTGATCCAGGGAGGCGGAATCCGATGTTTCGCATCACGCTGAGCCTCGGCGGCAACGTCGTGCGCAAGTATCCCTTCGAGAAGGACTCCATCACCATCGGAAGGGACCCGGACTGCGACATCTCCATCGACAACGTGGCCGTCTCCCGCACCCACGCCACGGTCACCGCCTCCGGGGACGGCTGGACCCTCGAGGACCTGCAGAGCGGCAACGGGACCTTCGTCGGCGGCGCCAAGATCACCACCCACCCGCTCCAGTCCGGCGAGTCGTTCGTCATCGGCAAGTACAACCTGCTCTTCGAGGAGGTCTCCGACGTGGACGGGGCGGTGAAGGAGGCCACGCGCAAGGCCGGCGGCGAGGACGCCACCTTCCGGCTCGACCGCAAGGAGCTGGAGAAGCTCATCGGCAAGGCCGGCCGCCCGGGCGAGGCCCGGGGCTCCCTCATCCCCGAGGGGGGCGGGAACCCGGTCCCCCTGAACAAGGCCTACCACTTCGCGGGCTCCGCCTCGGACTGCTCGATCCCCGCCTCGGGCTTCATGGTCGCCCCGCGGGTGGCCGTCTTCCTCCGCGACGAGGGCGGCTACCGCCTCTTCAAGGTGGGCGGGAAGTTCGGGTCCGTGACCGTGAACGGCCAGGTCGCCGACTCCCGGCTGCTGCGCGCCGGCGAGGTCGTGGAGATCTGCGGCAAGAAGTACCAGTACGCCACGGAATAACCCCGGGCCTTCGGCTACCGCCGCCGCGCCCGCACGTCCGCCACGATCTCCGGCAGGAACTCGTCGAGGGTCCTCGACGGGGTGAAGCCGATGGCCCCCTTCAGCCGCTCCACGCTGGGGACGCGGCGGTCGAGGTCCTCGAAGCCCGGCCCGTAGGCGACCTCGAAGGGGACGTGCTCCACGGCGCAGGCGGGGTTCACGAGGGCCCGCACCCGGTCCGCGAGGTCGTTGACCGAGACCTCGTGGGGGCTGCCCACGTTGAAGACCTTCCCCCACGCCGCCGGGGTCTCGAGGAGGGCGATGCAGGCGCGGACGACCTCCCCGACCCAGCCGAAGCAGCGGGTCTGGCTGCCGTCCCCGTACACGGAGATGGGGCCCCCGTCGAGGGCCTGCTCGATGAACCGGGGGATGACCATCCCGTAGCGCCCCACCTGCCGCGGGCCCACGGTGTTGAAGAAGCGGGCCACGACGGCGCGCACCCCGTGCTCGCGGTGGTGGGCCAGGGCGAGGAACTCGTCCACCGCCTTGCCGGCGGCGTAGGACCAGCGCATCACCGAGGTCGGGCCGAGGACGAGGTCGTCCCCCTCCGTGAAGGGGCAGCGCATCCCCTTGCCGTAGACCTCGGAGGAGGAGGCGATGAAGATCGGAAGCCCCCTCTCCGCGGCCGCCCGGAGCACCGTCTCCGTCCCGTGGATGTTGACCTCGATGGAGCGCACGGGCTGCTCGACGATGAGCCTCACCCCCACCGCCGCGGCGAGGTGGTAGACGGACCCGCACCCCTCGACCGCCCGGGCGACCGCCCCGGCGTCCCTGACGTCCCCCCGCTCGAAGCGGAAGCCGGGGGTCCCGCGGAGGGCGAGGAGGTTCTCCTCCCGGCCGGTGCTGAGGTCGTCGAGGACCGTCACCTCGTCCCCGCGGGCGGCCAGGGCCTCCGCGAGGTGGCTGCCGATGAACCCCGCCCCGCCGGTGACCAGGATCCGCATGGGGGCGGGATCCTACGCCGCTTCCGCGGGGGGACCGCCCGTCTTTCGCTCCGCCGGCCGGGCGGGCGTCCGCTATGCTCCGCGATCTCAGCGGCCCGTGGGCAGATAGCTCAGCTGGTAGAGCACGGCACTGAAAATGCCGGGGTCCCCAGTTCAAGTCTGGGTCTGCCCACCACGCCCGCCGCCCGCGCCCGGTGGTACCATCGGGTCGTCCGACGCGACCGGAGGAGACCCGCTTGAACCGGAGACTGCGCCTCGCGGCCCTGCCGCTGCTCCTCCTCGCCTCACCCGTCGCCGCCCAGGACCCCCCGAAGCCGGAGCCCCCGAAGGAGGATCCCCAGGCGCTCCCCAAGGCGGCCCCCCGCGCCCCCCTTCCCCCGGAGCCGAAGGACGCCGGGAAGAAGGCCATCCAGGCGATCCTCAAGGAGTGGTTCGAGAACGAGCCCAGGACCCCCGTCAAGGGGAAGTCCGAGGCCGAGGCGAAGGGGGACCGGGCCAAGGCGGCCGGGGACCTCGAGACGGAGATCCTCAAGTGGCCGGGTTGTCTCCGCCTCGTCTCCTGGTGGAAGGCCCGCCTCGAGGAGACCCACCCGAAGGCGAACAAGCCGACGGTCATCAACCCCAAGGAGGAGTTCGTCTTCGGCGAGGGGGACCGGCGCAAGACCTACACGTTCGCCACCAGCGTCCCCAAGTCCTACCGCGGGAACGGGACGGACCTGTACCCCGTGATCATCTCGGTCATCGACAAGGGCGCCGATCCGAAGAAGCTCTTCCCCGAGGTCTACGGGAAGCTCCTCGACACCCACATCGTCGTCGCCAGCTGGGAGCACAACGTGCCGAACGCCGCGGTCATGCTGAACGCCATCTTCTACGCCCACCTCAACTTCCGCTGCGACCGGGAGCGGTTCACCCTGGACGGGATCGGCAAGGGGGCCCGCTTCGTCGAGGAGCTCGCCGCGGCGGACTACTGCACGCTCCAGTGGAACGGCGCCGTCATCCGCACCCCCTCGGCGATCCAGCCGCTCGAGGGGAACCTCTCGCTCTTCCCCGTGGCCGTGCTGGAGCCCGCCTCCCCCGCCCCGCAGGCCGTGACCGCGGCGGCGGAGGCCCACGTGAAGGCCGGCGGGCCGGGCGCCATGATCCCGGCGGGGGACACCGTCAAGGTCCAGGACTTCATCGCCGGCCTTCCGACGCGCAGGGCCGGGGACCCGAAGGGCTCCTACGAGGCGTGGTTCCGGGCGAAGGGCAAGATGCCGAAGTGGGGCTTCTGGTTCTCCGTGAACCAGGCCCTCGACGACGAGGGCAGCCCGACGGTGAGGGTCCGGATCTCCCGGGATCCCGTGCACAACGCGGTGGACGTCGACGCCTCGAACCTGGCCGAGGGGACCCTGTTCCTCAACGACGAGGTCCTCGACCTGGATCAGCCGGTCGTGGTGAGGGTGAACGGGATCGTCGTGGCGAAGGAGAGGGTGGTCCGGTCCTCCGCGATCACCTTCGCGTGGAACGGCGGGCTGGCCACGACCCTCATGGGGCCGCGGAACTACTTCGTGACGGCCGTGCTGCCCTTCACGGTCCCGGAGGGGGACGCGCGGATCCCCCAGGCGGACCGCGACGCCGCCGCCGCGGCGGAGAAGAAGGCCGCCGAGGACAAGGCGAAGCAGGAGGAGGCGGACCGCCTCGCCGCGGAGGCCGCGAAGAAGGCCGAGGAGGAGGCGAAGAACCCCAAACCCGCGGATCCCGAGGTCCCGCCGGCGCCCGTCCCCGCGCCGCCGTCCGCCGGGGAGTGGTGCACCGGCTTCGACGACGCGAAGGCGAAGTCCGGCGACCGCCCCTTCCTCGTCGTCTTCGCCGCCGCCCTCACCGACGCGCGCCAGGTCGATCTGGAGTCGGTCCTCAAGTCGGAGGAGGTCGGGAAGGCGATCCGGGGCATCCACCGCGTCCGCCTCGACACGACGGCCGAGGGGGAGGAGGGGAAGCGGGCCCTCACCCTGCTCGCCGAGGCCTCCGGCGCGGCGGACACGAAGGCCCCCTACCTCGTCCTGTGGACCGCGAAGAGCACGCTCGCGCTGTCGGGGCTCCAGTCGGAGGCCGAGGTGAAGGCGGCGGTGCTCAAGTTCCTGGAGGCGCTGGCGCCGAAGGCCCCGGAGCCTGCGCCCGTCGAGAAGGTGCCCGTCGCCTGGGGTGAGGACTTCGGTGCGGCCAAGAAGGAGGCCCTGAAGTCGGGGAAGGCCATCGCCGTCCTGTTCCTCGGCGCGGCCGAGGCGAAGGGACAGAAGGAGCTGGTCGATGCCCTCGCCAACGACGGGGAGTGCACTCGGTCTCTCTCGAAGATCATCTGCGTCCGCCTCGACACCGTGGGCGAGAAGGGGGCCGGGAGCCTCGAACAGCAGAAGTTCCTCGACAAGAGCCGCACCCCGCCCGTGCTCTGCATCGTGAAGGTCTCCGCCGACGACAAGGGCGCGGAGATCGTGAGCACCCCCGACGTCGTGGACCCGGTGAACCTGCTGGCCGAGAAGGATACGTTCCTGCCGAAGATCCGGGGCCAGCTCGCCAGGGCCGCCCTCGCCGAGGCGAAGCCGGCGGACCCGAAGCCGGCCGAGCCGAAGCCGGCGGAGCCGAAGCCGGCCGAGCCGAAGCCAGCGGACCCGAAGCCGGCGGAGGAGAAGCCCGCGGAAGCGAAGTAGCGGGGGCCGGCGCTACAGCAGCGAGGACTTCTCCATCTCCTCGACGGGGATCTCCCACACCTTGCTCTCGGCCACGACCATCCAGCCCGCCGACAGCCTGGGGTTGATGGGGTTCGGGCGGATCTTCACGATGATGCTCGTCGGGGTCCCGTCGTCCAGGGCCCCGCTGACCATGGTCTTCAGCTCGGGGAGGGACTCGGCCTGGCGCCGCTTCCCGTCCTTGTAGAAGTTCCGGGCCAGGTCGTGGATCTTCCTGTCGATGTCCCGGGAGATCTTCGGCTCGTCCGCCATCGCAATCCTCCGTGCTCGGGGCGGGGAACGGCGACCCCGGGGTGCGTCAGGTGCTCGACCCTCCATTGTCCCGCACCGGGGTCGGCGAGTGCAGGCGAATCCAGTCCACCATGGCGGCGTGGTCCCTCCGGATCTGGGCCTTCAGCTCCTCCGGGCCCGCGAACCGCCGCTCCTCCCGCAGGCGGGCGAGGAAGCGGACCTCCAGCTCCTTCCCGTACAGGTCCCCCTCCCAGCCGGGGAACCACGCCTCGACGGTGTCCTCGGCGGCCCCCTCGGGGTGGAAGGTCGGCCTCCCCCCCACGTTGACGAGGGCGTGGCGGTCCTCACCGCCGGGGAGGACCGCCCTCCCCACGTAGACCCCCCGCGGGGGGCGGATCTCGTGGGACAGGTCGAGGTTCGCCGTCGGCGTGCCGAGGGTCCGCCCCCGCCCGTCCCCCCGGACCACGGTCCCGAGGACCGAGGGGGGGCGGCCGAGCATCTGGGCGGCCCCCTCGAGGTCCCCCGACCGGACCGAGGCCCGGATGGCGGTGCTCGACACGGGGCCGCGGGCGCACAGCACCCGGCCCACGTCCCGCACGGGGACCCCCCGGGGCCCGAGGACGGCGCGGGCCAGCGCGGCGTTCCCCCTGCGGTCCTTCCCGAAGTGGGAATCGGGGCCGAGCACGAGGCCGGCGATCCCCATCCTCCCGAGCAGGATCCCCTCGAGGAACTCCTCGGCGGAGAGGCCGCGGAGGGCCTCGTCGAAGCGCAGGACCACCGTCGCCGCGGCCCCGGCGTCGGCCAGCAGGCGCAGGCGGTGCGGGAGCGACGTCAGCAGCCCGGGGCCGCGCCCCTCCACGACCACGCGGGGGTGGACGTCGAACGTGACGGCGACCGCCTCGCCCCCCGCCTCGAGGGCCAGGGCCGCGGTCTCGGCGATGACGGCCCGGTGCCCGAGGTGGACCCCGTCGAACACCCCCAGCGCCGCGACGGGGCGGCGGAAGAGCCCGGGGGCCAGTTCCTCGAGCCCGTGGACGCGCCCCATGCCCGGGCCGGCCCGGCTCAGCGGGCCGCGGAGCGCTCTTCGAAGCGCTCCTGCAGGTCCTTGAGCGCCCGCTTGAGGCGCACCCGGTCGGCCGGCGTCAGCCGCGAGGTGAAGAGCACCCCGTCAAGGTGGTCCACCTCGTGCAGGATGCAGCGGCCGAGGAGGTTGGAGGCGTCGAGGACGAGCGTCCTCCCGTCGAGCCCCGTGAACTCCACGGACACCTCCGCGGCGCGGGTGATGGAGGCCGAGAGCCCGGGGAAGGAGAGGCACCCCTCCTCCATGAGCGCCGTGCCCTCCTGCCGCACGATGCGGGGGTTGACGAGGACGATCTCGTCCCCGGGGTCCCCGGTCCCGCTCACGATGCAGACCCGGCGGTCCCAGCCGACCTGGGGGGCGGCGATGCCGATCCCCCCCGCGCGGTGCATCGTGGCGATCATCCGCTCCGCCATCACCCGGATCGAATCGTCCACGGCGGCGACGGGCTTCGTCGGCCGGGACAGCCGGGGGTCGGGGTAGAGGACGACGTCGAGGGGCTCGGGCATGGGGGTCATCCTAGGAACACCCTCCGGGGAGAGGACAAGAATCCGCCCCTAGGGGAGGCTCCGGGCGCAGCGGAACCCGTCGGCCGCGTACCGCCCGACGGGCTCGTTCCGGTTGCGGTTCGAGCACCGCAGGAGGAGGGTCCGGCTGCCCCACCCTCCGCCCCGCAGCACCTTCTGGGTGCCCTCCGCCGGGCCGCGGGGGTCGGGATCCTTCGCCCCGGGGGTGCCGTAGTACTCGGGGCCGTACCAGTCCGCGCACCACTCCCACACGTTCCCGGCCATGTCCAGGGCGCCGCACGGGCTCGCGCCGGCGGGGAAGGAGCCCACGGGCGCCAGGGCGGGATACCCGTCGCCGGGGCCGAGCCCGTTGCGGCGCTTCCCGTCGTCCCCGTTCCCCCAGGGGTGCGCCCGACCGTCGGCCCCCCGGGCGGCCTTCTCCCACTCCGCCTCCGTGGGCAGGCGCCGCCCCGCCCACGCCGCGTAGGCCGCCGCGTCCTCCCAGGTCACCCAGACCACGGGATGGGCGTCGGTGCTCTCGGGGCGCTGGATCGGCATGGGCCGCCCGGTCGCCGCGCAGAACTTCCCGTACTGCCCGACCGTCACCTCGTGGCGATCGATGAGGAAGGAGGGCAGGACGACCCGGCGGGCGGGCTTCTCGTCGCTGAGGACCGAATCGTCGTTCCCCATCGTGAACTCCCCCGCCGCGACGAGGACCATCTCGGCGCCGTCGATGGAGCAGCGGATCCGGCCCTCCTCGTCGCGGACGAACCCCTCGGGGAGGGGGATCCCCTTCTGGGCCCGGAGGACGTCCGCGGGGGGGGCCGACGGGGCGGGAGGCGCCGCTGGC
>CAZWGT010000172.1:0-7871 GCA_964633345.1 uncultured Planctomycetota bacterium | reverse complement strand
TGCTCCGTCCTGCAGGCCCTCTGCTTCCTCCCCCTGGCGGCGGGGGCCCTCCTCGGCGGATTCCCCCTGGTCCCGCTGTTCGCCGTGGTCGCCGTCTACTGGGGCGCCGGCTTCGCCACGGGGCCGGCCTGGACCACGTGGATCGAGACCCTCGTCCCCTCCGCGGTGCGGGCCCGCTACTTCGGCCGGAGGGGGATCGTCACCAACGGGGCGCTGCTGGCCGCCATCGTCGCCGGCGGGGAGATCCTCCAGTGGGCGGAGGGGGAGGGGGTGCTCCTCGGCGCCTTCGCGGTCCTGTTCCTGGGGGCGGGGGTCGGACGGGCGGTCTCGGCGCGCTTCCTCCACGTCCACCGGGAGATCTGGGTGCCCGAGGTGCGATCCGTCGGGGTCCGCGACTTCCTTGGCAGGCTCCGATCCCGGCCGGAGGGTGGGCTCCTCCTCGGCCTGTGCGCCCTGCAGGCGGCCGTCTACCTCGCCTGGCCCTTCACCGCTCCCTATGCCCTGGACGCGCTCGGCTTCTCCTACCGGGAGTTCATGCTCCTCGTCGCCGCCTCCTTCCTGTCCCGGATGGCCGCCGGCCCCCTGCTGGCCCGGGCGGCCGACCGGTGGGGGCCGCGGGCCCTCCTCCTCGCCACGGCCGCCGCCTTCGTCCCGGTCCACGGCCTGTGGGTCCTCTCCCCGTCCCTCGGCTGGCTGCTCGGGGTGCAGGCGCTCTGGGGGGTCCTCCTCGGCTCCTACGAGCTGGCCGTGCTGATGCTCTATTTCGAGACCATCCCGCGGGAGGAGAGGGTGGCGGTGCTGGCCTGGTTCAACCTGGCCATCGCGGCGGCCCTGACCGCCGGATCCCTGGCGGGGGGGGCCCTTCTCGACGCCCTCGGGAAGGACCGGGAGGCCTACCACGCGCTCTTCCTGGCCTCCACCGTCCTGCGCGTGGCGGGGGCGGCGCTGCTCTTCCGAATCCCCCGCGCGGGCAGGGCCTAGCCCGCGGAGCGGGGGGGGCGGGCGAAGCGGTCGCGCCAGATCTCCGTCCCGTCCACGAGGCCCTCGGCGCCGACCTCCAGAACGTCGTGGACCGAGTCGAACACCCAGCGGATCTTCCGTCCCTCGGCGTCGACGTCCACGCGCTCGGCGACCATGGCCTCGGCGATGGCGGGGGCCCGGCGGCGGGCGAGGGGGAGGGAGCGGCTGCGGAAGACGAAGACGGAGTCCTCGAGGAGGTCCCTCCGGGACCCGCCCGGCCCCTTCGCCCGGAAGCGCACCTTCGCCGCGAACCAGCCCATGGCGGGATGGTACCGGGCGGGGGCCCCGGGGCCCGGGTGAAAGTGGTGGCCCCGGGTCACGGAACGCTCGATATACTCCTCAAAGGCCGGAGGGCAGGGTTCCATCGACAACCTCGATTCGCCCGCGACTCCGCAGGAGGGAAGCGGCGGCCCGGAGGGGGACGCTCCCCGCCCGGGTCCCGGGTATCCCCTGCTCGTGGTCCGCTCCGGGGATCTGCGGATCGGCATCCCCGTCGGCCGGGTGCGGGAGGTCCTCCGCCTGCGCCGGCTCGCCCGCGTTCCCGACGCGAGGCCCCCGTTCCTCGGCCTCATGAGCCTCCGCGGGGAGATCGTCACGGTGCTCGACTTCGCGGTCCTCCGGGCCAGCGCCGCCGCCCCGGGGACCCCGGCCCTCACCGACACGACCGGGGTGACGACCGGGGCCATCCGCCCCACCCGCATCGACTCCGTGATCGTGCTCCGGGGGGGGACCGACCCCCTCGGCATCGAGGTGGACGGGGTCGAGGACATCCGGGACTTCACCCCCCGCGGCGGCGTCCCGCCCCTTCCCGCCGCCCCGGAATCGAAGGGGCCGGGGGCGCCGTCTCCGGGGAGGATGTGGGCCGGCGTCGTCCGCGACGAGCGGGGGGAGATCGGCGTCCTCGACGCCGATGCCGTGTTCGAGATCGCCGAGTCCCTCGCCAGGGCGGGCGAGGAGTCCGTGGCACTCGAGGTGGGCGAAAGTGGATAACGCACCGAAGGCGCACCTGCTCGTGGTGGACGACAGCCCCTTCCAGAGGGACTTCGTGTCCGCGTCCCTGCGCGAGGCGGGCTACGAGATCACGACCGCCGACAACGGCGTGGAGGCCCTGAACCGCCTCTACGAGCGCCTCCCCGACGCCATCGTCTCCGACGTCATGATGCCGGAGCTCTCCGGCTACCAGTTCTGCCGCATCGTGAAGAACGACCCGAGGACCCGCGCCATCCCCGTCGTGCTCCTCACCTCCCTCTCCCAGCAGCAGGACCGGTTCTGGGGCCGCCAGGCCGGGGCCGACCGCTACCTCGTCAAGGACGAGAGCATGGGCGCCATCGTCGAGACGATGGAGGAGGTCCTGAAGGAGGCGCGGGAGAGGGGCGGCGGGCCGGGATCGGCGGGCCCCCAGGGGACGGGGATGACGGAGACCGCGGCCAAGTCCCGGCTCGGCTCCATCCTCGAGGACCTGCTCTTCGAGGCGGTCATCGCCAACCGCATCCGGGACCTCTTCCGCCTCGCCCACGACCCCGCCAAGCTCTCCGCCTCGCTCTTCGACTTCCTCCACGAGGTCTTCCGCTTCCGCCTCGGCGCCATGATGGTGCGCTCCCCGCGCAGCGTCAGCCTCCACCTCGACCTCGCCCCCGACATGGGGCACCCGGGGGCGCGCGACATCGTGTGGAAGGAGATGGGGCACCACGCCCCGGGCATCGACGAGGGGAACGTCACCTGGAACATCCGGGGGGGGCAGAAGCGCTCGAAGATCTTCCCCGTGTTCACCTCGCGCTCCGTCGTCCCCATCAAGGTCGGGGACAACCTCACGGGCGTGCTCATGCTCCTCGACGAGGCCGGGGAGTCCTTCGGCCCCGAGGAGCGCAAGACGCTGGCCGTCGTCGTCCGGGAGCTCGGCTCGGTGCTCACCTTCCTGGCCGCCCGGGACGAGACGGAGTCGGTGAAGGCCGACTTCATGAGCATGATCGTCCACGACCTCCGCTCCCCCCTGGCGGGCATCCTCGCCGGCTCCGACATCCTCAAGGGCGGCATGGCCGGGGAGCTCAACGACGACCAGAAGCAGGTGGTGGAGATCCTCGCCTCCTCCTCGCGGAGGCTCATGGCCCTCGTGAACGAGGTCCTCGACATGAGCCGCATCGAGGCCGGGCGCCTCCAGCTGCACAGGGCCTCCACGGCCCCCGCGACCATGGTCAAGCGGGCCGTGGACGAGACGAAGTTCCTCGCCGGCGAGAAGAGCCAGATCCTGGACTACACGGTGCAGGACGGCGTCCCGGAGCTGTTCGCCGACCAGGAGAAGGTCGAGCAGGTGCTCATCAACCTCGTGACGAACGCCGTGAAGTTCACCCCCGTCGGCGGGAGGCTCCAGGTCGCGGCGGAGGCGGTCAAGGGGGCGGTGCGGTTCTCCGTGAAGGACACGGGCCCCGGCCTCTCCGCGGAGGAGCGGGGCCACCTCTTCGAGAAGTACTCCGAGCTGGCCGGGCGGCGCAAGTCGGAGCTCCGCGGCACGGGCCTGGGCCTCTTCATCTGCCGCTCCGTCGTCGAGGCCCACGGCGGCGTCATCGGGGTGGACAGCGTCGTCGGCGAGGGGTCCTGCTTCCACTTCACCATCCCCACGGGGAAGCCCTGATGCTCCACAACTGGTTCCTGAACCTCCGCACGGGGACGAAGCTCGGCGTGGCCTTCTCGGCCGCCCTGCTCATCGCCGTCCTCGTGGGCGTCACGGGCTGGGGGTCCATCGAGAACCTCTCGAGGGAGGCGGACCGGGTCCACCAGCTGACCCGGCAGGGGAACTCCCTCGTGAAGTTCCGCTACTCCGCCGACGCCGTGATCCCCCCCCAGGGGGTCGAAAGGGAGTTCACGCCCCAGGAGATGGAGGAGTTCGCCAAGCAGGTCAAGGTCCTCGCCGACCAGGCGCAGGTCGTGCTCGGCAACAAGGACGCCATCTCGAAGTTCGCGCAGGAGGACCTCGCGTCCCACGGCGGCTCCGACAGGGCGGGCGAGGCGGACGTGGAGGAGAAGGAGAAGCGGGAGCGCCTGGGGAACATCTCCAAGGCCCTCAGCGCCTTCGAGGAGCACGTGCGCACCCTCCTCGACCTGGCCGCCCCGGCCAGGGAGGGGGAGCCCGCGAGGAGCGTCAGCCTGCTCGCCGCCCGCAAGGCCATCCAGGCCCCCCGCGACGCGGCCCAGCTGCTGGCGGGGGACATCGAGTACCTCGCCACCACGGCCAAGCAGCGCATGGACAGCGCGGCCGGGTGGGGCCAGCAGTTCATGATCGGCGGCGCGATCGTCGGCGCGCTGCTGGCCGCCCTCGTCGGGATCATCACCACGCGCATGGTCGTCCGCCCCCTCAACGAGATGACCGCCGCGGCCCACCGCATCAGCGAGGGGGACCTCACGGCGGAGATCAACCACGTCGCCCGGGACGAGGTCGGGGGCCTGGCCGACTCCTTCCGGCGGATGCAGGGGTCCCTCCGCGACCTCTCCGCCGAGGCGCAGCGCGTGGCCGCCGGCGACCTGACCCGCACGGTGCGCGGGGGCGGCCAGCTCGGGGAGTCCTTCAACCGGATGGTCGAGAGCCTGAGCGCGCTCCTGCGCGAGATCCAGGAGGCGGGCACCCAGGTCGGGGGGAACTCGAACAAGATCCTCGCCGGCCTGCAGCGCAACGCCGAGGCCTCCCGCGAGGAGTCCACGGCCGCCGACCGGGTCCAGGGGAACATGGAGAAGCTCTCCGAGTCCGCCCGCGGCATCGCCCAGTCGGCCGCCGACGTGGAGCGCACGGCCGGGGACGCGGCACGGGGGGCGACCCACGGGACGGCCCAGGTGGGCGCGGCCCTCGAGGGGCTCTTCCGCACCCGGGAGCGGGTCGCCGAGATCACCCAGAAGACCCTCGTCCTCGGGGAGAAGTGCCGCCGCATCGGCGAGGTGCTGAAGATCATCCGCGACGTGGCCGGCGAGATCCACATGCTGGCCCTCAACGCCGCCATCGAATCGGCCGCCTCCGCCGGGGAGCACGGCAAGCGCTTCACCGTCGTGGCCGGCGAGGTGCGGCGCCTGGCCGAGCGCACGCGCCAGTCGGCGGAGGAGATCCGGGCCATCCTCACGGAGATCCAGCAGGCCGCCGAGGCCACGGTCTCCGCGGCCCAGGAGGGGGCGAAGGAGGTCGAGGCCGGCTCCACGGTCGCCACCGGCGCCCGGGCCGCCCTCGAGGAGGTCATCGGGCGCATCCACCAGACCGCCGAGGTGGCGCGCGAGATCTCCCGCGCCACCCAGGACCAGCGCCAGGCCTCGGAGCAGGTCGCCGGCTCCATGCGCGACATCTCCCGCGCCGTGCGCCGCATGGCCGAGGGCTCGGAGGAATCGACCAAGGCCGTCCGCGAGCTCACCGCCCTGGCGGAGCGCTTCGGCGACCTCATGGGCACCTTCCGGACGGGCTGACCTCCGTGGACATGAGCGCCTTCGTCCGGAGGTACGCCGAGGAGGCGGCCGAGCGGGTCCAGGACATCGAGAACGGCCTCGCCCGCCTGGAGAGCAGCCCCCGGGACAAGGCCCTCGTGGACCAGCTCATGCGGCAGGCCCACACGGTCAAGGGCGGGGCCCGCATGCTCCGCCTCTCCCGGATGCAGGACATCTCCCACGCCATGGAGGACGCGATGTCCCAGGTGGGACTGGGGAAGAGGCCGGTCACCCCGATCCTCGTCGACGCGCTCCTGGCGTCGGCGCGGGGGATGAAGGCGATCCTGGCCGCGCTGGATCCGGCGGCGAAGGACCCCGAGGGCGCGGCGGACGTGGACGTCCCGGCGCTGGCGGCCTTCGTGCGCGACGGGACGCCGCCCCCGGGCTGGACCGGGGCCCCGGCTCCGGCCCCCGGCGCCTCCTCCGACCCCGGGCCGCCGGCGCCGGGCGGGGAGCCTCCGGCGCCCGAGGCCGCGGCGGAGCGGAAGCTCCTCGACACCGCGACGACGGAGCTGGAGACGGCGCTGCAGAAGGTGAAGGCGGGGCACAGCGTGCGCGTGGCGGTCTCGCGCCTCAACGACCTCGGCAACCTCACCGTCGAGATGACCGTGGAGCGGGCCAAGGCCCGCAACCACCACAGGCGCCTCGAGACCTTCGGCTTCTCCATCGCCCGCGCCCGGGCGGCCACGGGGGGCCTGGTGAAGGACCGGGACCCGCTGGCGGCCGCCTTCCACGAGCTGGAGGGGATCCACCGCCGGCTCGTGGACGAATCCGAGGACGAGATGGCCCGGCGCGCCGCCCTCGACGAGGAGCTCCGGGACCACGTGCAGTCGCTGCGGCTGACGCCGCTGCGCATCGTCTTCGACGCCTTCCCCGCCTCGGTCCGCGAGATCGCGCGCGGCCTCGGCAAGGAGGTGGATCTGGCCATCCTCGGGGCCGACACGGAGCTCGACCGGCGGATCGTGGACGAGGTGGGGGAGCCGCTGGTGCACCTGGTGCGCAACGCCCTCGACCACGGGATCGAGACCCCGGCGGAGCGGGAGAAGGCGGGCAAGCCCCGGCGGGGGAGGCTCTCCATCCGCGCCTGGTCGGCCGAGGGGGCGATCTTCGTCGAGGTCGAGGACGACGGCCGGGGGATCGACCCGGAGAAGCTCCGGCGCGCGGCCGCCGAGCGGGGGGTGATGGGCCGCGAGGAGGCGGCGCGGCTCTCCGACGCCCAGGCGATGGAGCTCATCTTCATGGCCGGCTTCTCGACGCGGGAGAACGTGACGGAGCTGTCCGGCCGCGGCGTGGGCATGGACTCGGTGCGGGTGGGGATCGGGCGCCTGGGCGGCAGCGTCTCCATCCAGTCGAGGCCCGGCGGGGGGACGAAGGCGCTCTGCCGGCTGCCCCTGACCCTGGCCCTGGTGCGGGTGCTGCTGTTCCGGGTGGGCTCGGAGATCCTGGCGGTGGAGCTGCGCGCGGCGCAGTGGGCCGGCTCCTTCGCCACGGCCGCGACGCTGAACTACGACGAGGACGAATCCGGGCAGCCGGTGCCCGTGGTATCGATGGCGGAGGTCCTCGGCTTCCTCGACCTCGAGCCGCAGGCCGAGCAGGAGCCCCCCTCCTTCCTCATCCTCGAGAGCGCGGGGAACCGCGCCATCTTCGTCGTGGACGAGGTCATCGAGGACGCGGAGATCGCGCTGAAGGAGGCCCCGGTCTACCTCCGTGCGGGCCGTCTCGTCGCGGGCGTGACGCTGCTGGGCTCGGGGGACCCGGCGGTGGTCGTGGAGCCCGCGGAGCTCCTGGCCCGCGCCCTGACGCGGCGGGCCCTCCCCATCCCCGAAGGAGAGAATCCTTGAGCGGTCCCATGGCCGGGAAGGTCGGCGTCGTTCTGGGCGTGGCGAACAAGCGCTCGCTCGCGTGGGCGGGGGCGAAGGCGCTGGCGGCCCAGGGGGCCCGCGTGGCCCTGACCTACCAGTCGGAGCGCCTCCGGGAGGCGGTGGAGAAGCTCGCGGAGGAGCTGGGGCCGCAGACGCTGGTGCTGCCCTGCGACGTGATCCACCTCCGGCAGATGGACCGGCTGGCCGTGACGCTGAAGAAGGAGTTCGGGCACCTCGACTTCCTGGTGCACTCGATCGCCTTCGCGCCGACGGAGGATCTGAAGGGTCGCTTCCGGCAGATCAGCCGCAAGGGGTTCCACCGGGCGATGGACGTGTCGGTGTACTCGCTGGTGGCCGCCTGCCACCGGCTGGCGCCGCTGATGGCGGGGCGCGACGGGTCGGTGGTGACGCTGACCTACATCGGGGCGACGCGGGTGATCCCGAACTACAACCTGATGGGGGTGGCCAAGGCGGCGCTCGAGTCCTCGGTCCGCTACCTCGCCTACGATCTCGGCGAGGAGGGGATCCGGGTGA
>CAZWGT010000171.1:0-7927 GCA_964633345.1 uncultured Planctomycetota bacterium | reverse complement strand
GATGTCCCTCAGGGCGCAACCGCGCCGCCTGCGGCGGCGCGGAACGACTCCCGCGGCGGAGCTCCGACTACGGCGCCTCCAGGAGGTCCACGATGTCCTCGGCCAGCCGCTTGAGGGCCTCCGCGCGCGCGGAACGGAGGGTCTCCCCGATCCCGGGCACGAAGGACTCCCGCTCGGTGATCTTCCGCACCTTCACGAGGGCCTCGCCGGTGCGGCCGTCCCGGACCGTGACCTCCGCCGTCACGAAGATCGCGGATTCGCGGACCTCCTGGTCCTCCTTGGAGGACAGGAGGTCCTCCTTGATCTCGATGAGGGTGCCCTCGACGACGAGGTCCCCCCCCTCGTCCACGGGCCGCAGGCGGCTCCGGGAGGCGAGGACGGCGGCGATCTGCCGGGCGAGGTCGGTCTCGACACCGCGGCGGTAGGTGCGGTTCTCGAAGAGCGGGATGCGCACCGTGGCGGCGCCGGGGACGACGGGGGCGGCGGGACCGAGGCGGTAGCCGCAGGCGGCGGACGCCGCCGCGAGCAGGGCGAGGATCGCCGCGCGCGCGGCCGGTCCCGTCACCGGGGCTCCTCCGCAGACGGGGGAGGGGCGGCCTCGGGGGGTTCGAGGCCCAGCTCGGCGGTCAGGGCGTCCGCCTTTTCGGCGCACTCCGCCCCGGGGACCGTCCCTCCCCACCGGCGCACCGCCTCGCGTAGGACGGTGAGGGCCGCCAGGTCCTTCCCGGTCCGCCGGTAGAACCGGGCGCGGAGGAGCGCCTTCTCCGCCAGCCGGGCGTCGATGGCGGCGATCTGCTCCTTCGCGGCGGCGATCGCCTCCGCGTACTCCTCGGCGCGGACGGGGGTCAGCGACGCCTGCTCGACGTAGGCCGCGAAGTGCGCCCGCGAGCGGCGGAGCTTCTCCCCGTCGTAGGCGGGGCCCCGGTTGTCGGACCAGTAGGTCCACGCGAGGAGGAACCGGGCCTGCAGCCTCCACTCGGAGCCGGGGTAGGACTTCAGGAGCTGGTCGAGGGCCGCCTCGGCCCCGGGGTAGTCCCGCTGCACGGCGTACCAGCGCCCGACCTCCATGAGGGCGTCGTCGGCCCGGGGGCCCGTGGGCAGGAGCACCACCATCCTCCGGAGCACGTGCACCCCCTCCTCGGAGGTGGTGAAGATCCCCGTCCCCCAGAGCCCCCGCTTCCCCTCCTCGACGAGCCGGATCCCGATGTCGAAGAGGCGTCTCTCGACCTCGTCCACGTGGGGGCTGAGGGGGCGGTCCTCGATGTACTTCGCGAACAGCTCCCCGGCGGCGTACAGCCGACCGGCCCGCCAGGCGCACTCCGCGGCCAGGTACTGAGCCTCGGGGGCGAGGACGGACCCGGGATAGTCCTCGAAGACCTCTCGGTAGAGGGACCGCGCGTCGTCCCACTCCTCCGCGGCGCGCAGGGCCTCCCCGCGGGCGTACAGGGCCGAGGCCTCGCCCTCCTCCCTCCTCACGGTCTCCGGGTCCTTCGGCGGGGCCACGGCCGTGGAGGAGGCGCAACCCGCCGCGGCGGCGGCCGCGAGCAGGAGCGCAGGGAGGACCCGCATGGGGGGCATTGTATGCAAGGGCGGTGCGGGGCCTAAATCGGGCGGGTCCGGCCCGGCGGGGTATGCTCGGGGAGTCCGCCTCGTTCCATCCAAGGAGGTCTCCGTGCGCTCCCTCGTCCGCCTCGCCGTCGTCCCCGTCGTCCTGGGGGCCCTCGCCCTCGTCCTGTCCCTCGCCCCCCGCGCCGACGCCGCCGCCGCCTCCCCGGCGGACGTCACCGGCAGCTACGCGGGCAAGCTCTCCTACAAGTTCTATCCCCTCGTCGAGGGGGACTCCCCGGAGCACGGGAGCCTTCCCGCGACGGCGGACTTCACGATGAACGCGACGATGATCGGCGTCGTCCTCACGGTGGAGACCCCGGAGGGGGCCGAGGTCTACAACCTCCAGGGCCGCTACGGGCTCGGCCGGTTCTGGGCCGCCGGGAACGGCCCCTCGGGGCAGATGTCGATCCAGGGGACCGCCAGGGGGGCCCCGGGGAGCCTGAAGATCGCCGGCGCGGGTTCCATCGTGAGCGCCGACACCCTCAACACGTTCAAGGTGAACCTCAAGCAGCAGGCGCCGATCCTGTAGCGGGAGGCCGCCTCACCTCCGCATCCCGCGGACCGCCTTCTCCAGGGCGTGGCGGAGGAGCGCGTCCACCAGCCTCCGGGCGAGGCGCCGGTCCCGCGGGCCGAGGGAGACCCGGGCCCCCTCCGCGATCCCCGCCAGGGCCGCGAGGACGCCCCGGGTCGCGTGGAGGGCCATGGCGTCCTGCCCGGCGCAGGCCCCGCAGAGCGCCCCGCCCCGGGCCGGCGAGAGGAGGAGGGACGTCTCCCCGGCGATCCCCTTCCCGCAGGCGACGCAGGCGCGCAGCACGGGGCCGACCCCGAGGACGGAGAGGGCCCGGAGATCGAACCGGAGCACCGCGGGCTCGACGCGGTCGGCGGAACACTCCTCCAGGCCGCGGAGGGTCTCGACGCCGAGGTCGAAGAGGTCCGGGTCGGCCTGGTCCTCGCGGGAGGCCTCGGCCAGGATCTCCAGCACCGCGAACGCCCCCTCCAGCCGCTCGAGCACCCGGCGCGCGCCGGGGAAGGCGGTCTCCCGCTCGAACCCGCCGAGCACGGCCAGCCCGTCGCGGCGGGGGTAGACGCGGGCCTCGCCGAGTTCGAGGAGGTCGATGGGGCCGAGGAAGCCGGACTTCTCCTTCAGGGACCCCTTGGCGAGCGCGTGCACGCGCCCGAGGTCGCGGGTCAGGAGGTGGAGCACCTGGCTCGTCTCGCCGAATTCGAACTTGCGAAGGACCAGGGCTCGCGTCCGCACGGAGGGCATGGGGAGAGTCTACGGCCGTGGGACAATGGCCTCCCGTGAAGTCCCGGACCCCCGCCTGGCTGGCCCTCGCCGCCCTCGTCGTCGGGGGGAACACCGCGCTCATGGTGTGGCTGGAGGGGAGGCCGGGGGCCGGGCGCGCCGGGTCCTCCGCCTCCCCGCCGAGGGAGATCCGCGTCGCGGCCGTCCCGCTCCCGGAGGGAGAGGCCCCGCCCGTGGAGGCGGAAGGGACGCCGGTCCGGGTCGAGACCGAGCCGGGCGCCGATGTCCGCATCGTTCCCGACCTCAGGGCGGTCCACAGCCCCTTCCCCCTCGAGCCCCTCGCCTCGGGGACGGCGGGCGCGGACGGGGCCTGCGTCCTCGTCCCCGCGCGGCGCGTCCGCGCGCGGGCCGTCGCGGAGAGGGAGGGCTTCGTCCGGGCCGAGGCCCCGGTCCGCGGGGGCGTGGTGCGGCTGCCCCTCGTCCGGGAGGGGACCGTCCGCGTCCGCGTCGTGGAAGCGGAGAGCGGCAACCCGGTGGCGGGGGCGGTTGTCGACGCGCGGCTCGAGCGGGAGAAGGCGCAAGGATGGGTCTGCGACGGGGACGGAACCTGCGTCCTTCGGGGGCTCCGGGCGGGGGCCTGGCACGTCGTCGCCTCCTCCCCCTCGCGGCCGTTCGCCTGGGTCTTGGCCTTCGTCGCGCCCGGCGGCGAATCCTCCGTCGAGATTCGCCTGGTGCGGGGGTTCACCCTGAGGGGGCGCGTGCTGTACGCCGGATCCGATCGCGCCTTAGGGGAGGGGAGGATCTCGGCGGGCGGGCGGACCTCCCCCCTCGGCCCCGACGGTCGGTTCGAGCTGCGGGGGCTGCCGGGGCCGGTGCGCTCCTTCGACGTCGAGGCGGGAGGGATGAACTACCGCGTGCAGGGGCAGGAGGCCGTGCTGAGCAAGGTCACGGGGGAGCAGGAGGGGGAGGTCCTGGTTGCTCTGCCGCCCAACAACCCCCTGGGGCTCCAGTTCCGGGGAGTCGTCCGGGACGAGGAGGGGAGGCCCGTCGCGGGGGCCAGGGTGGTGGCGGGGTTCTCGGTTCTCCCGGACCACCCCGGCCGCGCCGGCTCCCTCACGGAGGCGACCACCGACGGCGAGGGCCGCTACCGCATCCCCTCCTGGTTCGCGGCCAACCAGATCCTCGCCCTCCATCCCGGCTACGCGCCGACCCACTTCGTGCTGCCCTGGCGGTCCCGGAACCGCGAGTTCGACCTCGTCCTCGTGCGGGGGGCCGCGGTCCGGGTTGCCGTCCGGGCCGAGTCCGGCCGGCCCGCCGGGGGGGCGGCAGTGTATACCTTCATGAGACACCCCGATCCCGCCCTGGCCCCGACCCAGTACGGGGACGTCCAGGGCTCCCTGCGGGCCCACCCCCTGGCGGACGGGAACGGGATCGCCGTCCTCCCCGGCATGGGCCCCGGGTCCTGGTACCTCTGCGCCCGCTCCGCCGACGGGCGGCAGGGGGCCCGGGTGGTCCTCGAGGTGGGGAAGGGGGTCCGGGCGCTCGCGGTGGAACTTCCCCTCCGGAGGCGCCCCTGGATCGGCGGCCGCATCGTGACCCGGATGGGCGTCCCCGTGGGAAGCGTCGACGTCCAGGTCGCCGGGGAGGAGGTGCACGGTCCCGCGATCGCCGCGCGCACGGGCGCCGACGGGCGGTTCCGGTTCGAGGGGCTCGTCCTCCCCCCCTGGATGCCGACGGCCGGGGGCGTCCCGGTGGCCATCCCCCATCCCGTGGTCGGCGGCTCCACCCTCCTTCCCCTCGACCGGGAGACGCCGATCGTCCTCGACGGTCCCTGACGACGCGTTTCCTAGGGCCCCCGGTGCGCCCCGGGGAGAATCCCCGGCTCGCATGACCGAACTCCTCCGCCGGATCCGGGAGGGGGTCCTCGTGTTCGACGGCGCCATGGGGACCTCGCTCCAGCAGCTCGACCTCACGAAGGCCGACTTCGGGGGGCTCGAGGGCTGCAACGAGAACCTGGTCTTCACGCGCCCCGACGCGGTGGAGAGGGTGCACGAGGGGTTCCTCAGGGCCGGCTGCGACGTCCTCGAGACCGACACCTTCGGCGGCACCCCGCGGAAACTGGCGGAGTACGGCATCGGGGAGCGCTGCCGCGTGCAGAACGCCGCCGCCGCCCGCATCGCGCGCAGGGCCGCCGACCGCTTCTCCACCCCGGGCCACCCGCGCTTCGTCTCCGGCTCCATCGGGCCGACGGGGCTGCTGCCGGCGAGCGAGGACCCCGATCTCGGCGGGATGCCGGTCCTCGAACTGTCGAGGGAGTTCGAGGTCCAGGCCCTCGGGCTCCTCGAGGGGGGCGTGGACTGCCTCCAGGTCGAGACCACCCAGGACATCCTCGAGGCGAGGGCCGCCGTCCTCGGCATCCGCCGCGCCTTCGCCGCCGCGGGCCGCCGCGTGCCCCTCATCGTCCAGGTGACCCTCGACGGGACCGGGCGGATGCTCCTCGGCACCGACATCCACGCCGCGCTCGTCACCGTGGAGTCCTTCGGCGCCGACCTCGTGGGCCTGAACTGCTCCACGGGCCCCGAGGAGATGCGCGACGCCGTGCGCGCGCTGTGCGAGCGCTCCGTCCTCCCGGTCACCGTGCTCCCCAACGCCGGCATCCCCCTCAACGTGAACGGGGTCGCCTCCTACCCGATGACGCCCGCCCCCTTCGCCAAGGCGCTGCGGGAGTTCGTCGAGGAGTTCGGGGTGGACGCCGTCGGGGGCTGCTGCGGGACGACGCCGGAGCACCTCGTCGAGGTGGTGGCCGCGGTGCGCGGGGCGAAGCGGCACGCGCGCCCCCTGCGCAGGCTCGAGGCCCTCTCCTCGATGATGACCGCGGCCGACCTCACCCAGGACCCCCGGCCGACCCTCGTCGGGGAGCGCGTGAACAGCCAGGGCAGCCGGAAGATGAAGCGGCTGCTGCTGAAGAACGACATCGCCGCCATCGTGGACATCGCCCGGGAGCAGGTGGAGGGCGGGGCCCACGTGCTCGACGTCTGCACCGCGCTCACGGAGCGGACGGACGAGAAGGAGCAGATGGTCGCGGTCCTCCGGAAGCTCGCGCTCTCCGTGCCCGCGCCGGTCTGCATCGACTCGACGGAGGCCCCGGTCATCCGCGCCGCCCTCGAGGCCTACCCGGGCCGCTGCCTCGTCAACTCCGTGAACATGGAGAACGGGCGGGAGCGCATCGACGCGGTGATCCCCGCGGTGAAGGAGTTCGGCGCGGCGGTCATCGCGCTCACCATCGACAGGGCCGGCATGGCCAAGACCGCCGCGCGCAAGGTCGAGGTCGCCCGCGCCATCCACGACATCGTCGTCGGGGAGTACGGGGTGGCGCCCGGCGACCTCGTGTTCGACGCGCTGACCTTCACGCTGGCCACGGGGGACGCGGAGTTCACGCGCTCGGCCGTGGAGACCCTGGACGGGATCCGCGCCATCAAGGAGGCGCTGCCCGGGGTGCGGACGATCCTCGGGGTCTCGAACGTCTCCTTCGGCCTGGCCCCGGAGAGCCGGAAGATCCTCAACTCCACGATGCTCTGGCACGCGGTGCGGGCCGGCCTCGACATGGCCATCGTGAACCCCGCGGAGATCACCCCCTACGGGGACCTCTCCGCGGAGGAGCGGGAGCTGGCCGACGACCTCGTCTTCGCCCGCCGCGAGGACGCGCTCCCGCGCTTCATCGCCCACGGGGCGGAGAGGGGCCCCTCCGCGCACCGCAGGGAGGAGGAGCAGGTGGCCGGCGGGGACCCCGCGCTGCGCGTCCACTGGTGCGTGCTCCACCGCAAGCCCGACGGCATCGAGGGGATGCTCGACGAGTGCCTGAAGGTCCGCACCCCGGTCGAGGTGCTGAACGAGGTCCTCCTGCCCGCGATGAAGGAGGTGGGGGACAAGTTCGGCTCCGGCGAGCTCATCCTCCCCTTCGTCCTCCAGTCGGCGGAGGTGATGAAGCGCGCCGTCGCGCACGTGGAGAAGTTCCTCGACCGCGCCGAGGGGGTGACGAAGGGGAAGGTGGTGCTCGCCACGGTCTACGGGGACGTCCACGACATCGGGAAGAACCTCGTGCGCACGATCCTCGGGAACAACGGGTACACTATCTTCGACCTCGGCAAGCAGGTGCCGGCCCACGTCATCGTGGAGAAGGCGGTCGAGGTGGGCGCCGACCTCGTGGGCCTGTCGGCGCTGCTGGTCTCGACGAGCCGGCAGATGCCGGTGGTGGTGGCGGAGCTGAACCGCCGCGGCCTGAAGGTCCCGGTGCTCATCGGCGGCGCCGCGATCAACCGCCCCTTCGGGAAGCGGGCCAACACCCTCGAGAGCGGTTCGCTCTACGAGGGCGGGGTCTTCTACTGCAAGGACGCGTTCGAGGGGCTCTCGACGGCCGACGGCCTCCGCGAGGACGATCGGCGCGCGGGGCTCATCGCGGCGGTGCAGACGCCGGATCCGATCGCTCCCGCCGCCCCCGAGGACGTGGACCAGGACGCGATTCCCCGATCGGCCGTGAAGGCGGTCGCTCCGCCGGCGGCCCCGTTCCTCGGGTCGCGCACCGTCGAGGGGATCGATCTCCGCGAGGTCTTCCCGCTCATCAGCGAGAAGGACCTCTACCACCTGCACTGGGGCGTGCGGCCGAAGGACGCGGACGAACGGCGGCGGCTCATCGAGACGGAGTTCAAGCCGCTCCGCGAGGCGCTCGAGCGGGAGTGCCTGGAGAAGGGCCTCCTCGTGCCGAAGGCGGTCTACGGCTGGTGGCCCTGCCGCTCGGAGAAGCGGGACCTCGTGATCCTCGACCCTGTGGATCGCGATCGCGAGGTGGCGCGTCTCTCCTTCCCGCGGCAGGCGGGGGGGAAGCACCTCTGCCTCGCCGACTACTTCGGGGAGCGGGACGTCGTGGGGCTGCAGTGCGTGACGGTGGGGGCGGGGATCTCGGAGTTGACGGAGCGCCTGTAGAAGTCGGGGGACTTCGCGGGCTCCTTCCACCTCCTCGGCGTGGCGGTGGTCACCGCGGTGGCCCTGGCGGACTGGGTTCTCCGCCGTGCGGTC
>CAZWGT010000170.1:0-8043 GCA_964633345.1 uncultured Planctomycetota bacterium | reverse complement strand
TGACGAAGGAGCCGTCGGGACCCGCCACGGCGACAAGGCTCGTCCGGATTCCGTGGGAGGTCGACGACTGCACGCAGGCCAGCGCCCCCTCCACGGGCTTCCCCGCTCCGTCGACCACCCGTCCCGCCACGCGGCCGCCCCGGGCGAGGCGGACGTCGCGCTCGTACGCGCCCCCGGCGGCGAGCCCCTCGATCCGGGCCGACGGGTCGGAGCCCCCGTCGAAGAGGGGGAGGTACCCCTCCTTCCGCACGTGCAGCCAGCCGTCGGTCCCGGGGGGCAGGCCCGCGAGCTCGTAGACCCCGTCCTCCCCGGTGGCCCCCCGGGCGAAGGACTGGCCGAATCCCCCGCCCCCGTGGAGGGAGAGGAGGACGTCGGCGCCCTTCACCGGGGCCTCGGTCGCGGCGTCGACGACCCGGCCGCGGAGCGTCGCGCCGTCCCGTATCAGGATGTCATACACGCGGACGCGGGGGACCTCGACGGCCCCGGCCGACACGAGGAGGTCCCCGCCGGTGCGGACCAGGATCTCGAATCGTCCCGGCGCCAGGCCCTCGATCCTCCACCGGCCGTCGTCCGCGCAGGGGGACTCGGTCCGTTCGAAGGCGAGCATCCCCCACCCGGCGGACCGGCGGGCGACGACCGTCCAGCCCCCCGCGGATCCGCCGTCCTCCCTCCGGACCGTGCCCTCCAGGGAACAGGCGGGCTCGAGGACCAGCCGGACGGAGCCCGGCTCCCCCCCCTCCCGGAGCACCGCCAGGGCCGTGGCCGTCGCGAACCCGGGAGCGGAGGCCCGCGCCCAGTAGGTGCCCGGTTCGAGGCCCGCCGCCGGGAACAGCCCGTCCTGGCCGCAGGTCCCTTCCCGGACGACGGCCCGCGGCTTCGGGGGTTCCATCCGGAGGAGCGTCAGGTCGGGGTTCACCATCGGCCGGCCGGGTCCGTGAATCCGGACGGACGCGCCGGCGAGGGGACGCCCCCGGAGGTCGACGACGAGGACGTCCACGGCCGCGGTCCCCTGCGGGGGCGCGACGGGGGCGGGCGGAGGCGCCGGCGGAGGGGCCGGTGCCCGCGCGGGCGCGGCGGGCTCCGGCCGGGGAGCCGGCTCTGGCTCCACCGCGGGGCGGAGGAGCAGCCACGCACCGAGGACGGCGGCCAGGACGGCCAGGAGGACCGGTCCCTTCCTCAATGTCCGCTCTCCCGCTGGGGTTCCCGACGCCCCGAAGGGTACCCTTTCCCCCCATGGAGATCGTCGTCCGCTTCCCGAAGGTCGCCGACGAGGAGGGGTGCGTCGCCCTGGCGCGGAAAGTCCTCGAGGAGGACTCCGCCCGCGCGTTCATCGCCTCCCACTTCCGCGAGCACCGGATCGTGGTCGCCGACGCGGGGGGCGTGGTCGTCGGCCTCCTCGCCTGGCGGACCGACTGGTTCGGCTGCTCCTTCGCCACGTGGCTCTACGTCGAGGAGGCGGTCCGCCGCCGCGGCGTCGCGCGGGAGATGTTCAAGGCCGTGGAGCACCTCTCGCCGGGCCCGCGCCTGTTCTCCTCCTGCGAGGAGAACAACGCGATCTCCCTGAAGATGCACGCCGCCCTCGGCTTCGTGCCCAGCGGCCACGTCGACAACCTCCCGCAGGGCAGGCGCGAACTGCTCTTCTTCAAGCGCATCCCGCCGAAGGCCCCGACTACGGGAGCCTGACCTTCGTCGATCCCGAGAGCGGAAACGGCCCGGTGTCGAGGAGGAACTCCACCGTCTCCGGCACGGCGTCCTTCGGGGGCTCGACCCGAGCCCAGCCGCCTCCGCCTCAGCCGTAGGTCATCCCGCCCGCGGCGATCTCCATCCCGTCCTTCCCGAGGAGCCGCCACCGCACGTCGATGCGGCGGTCCTTGCGGTAGACGGAGATCCCCCGGCCCCCCTCGTCCTTCAGGTCGAAGCCGAGCTGCAGGACGCCGCGGTGGCGCTTCGCGTGCGCCGTGAAGACCGCCTTCCCCTCCTGCACCAGGGGAACGGGCGTCGTCGTCCCCGCGTCCAGGCGGACCTCGAGCCCCGGGCTGGCGGAGGAGAGGATCCAGGCCTCCCCGTCCTTCGAACGCTCGACGCGCGTGGACCGCCGGACCCACGTCCCCGCGGGGACCCCGCGGCGGCGGTCCTTCTCCCCCTCCTTCCAGCAGAGGACGACCGACTCCGCCTTCGAGGAGAGGACGACGGACCCGGCCTCGAACGAGGGGACGACGACCGCCTTCCCGTCGAGGTCGGCCGCGGAATCGATGCGGCGCGGGCGCGGGGTGTCCTCCGCCGAGAGCCAGGCGACGAGGGCCTCACGGGCCCCCGCGGGCGTGTCGCTTCAGGCGGTGCGTCGAACCTGGTCGATCCAGACCCGGTCCACCTCGAGGCCGGGGTCCGGAACCGCGTGGCAGGAGGCGCACGCCTTGCCGAGGAGATCCGCCGGCGCGAGCGCCGCGGCGCCGGCCGCGAGGGCCGCCGCGGCGGCGGCCAGGGGGAACGCCGTGATCCATCGCATGGGTCCATCGTATCCTCTTTTCCATGCGATCCCGCCTCGCCCCGAGCCCCACCGGCGCCCTCCACCTCGGCAACGCGCGGACCTTCCTCCTCAACTGGCTGCTCGTCCGCTCCGCGGGGGGGACGCTGGCGATGCGCATCGAGGACCTCGACGGACCGCGGGTGAAGGAGGGGGCGGCCGGGGAGGCGATCGAGGACCTCCGCTGGCTCGGCCTGGACTGGGACGGGGAGATCCTCCTCCAGTCCACCCGCGCCCCGGCCCACGACGAGGCGCTCCGGCGCCTGCAGGACGCGGGGCTCGTCTACCCCTGCGTCTGCACGCGGCGGGAGATCGAGACCGCCGCCTCCGCCCCGAACGAGGGGGACGAGGGGCCGGCCTACCCCGGGACCTGCCGCGGCCGCTTCCGCGACGCGGCCGAGGCGCGCGCCGCCACGGGCCGCGAGCCGGCGTGGCGGTTCCGGTGCGGGAGCGGGGATTTCGTCGTCGCGAAGAAGACCGGCGAGGCCGCCTACCAGCTCGCCGTCGTCGTGGACGACGCCTTCCAGGGGGTGGACACCGTCGTGCGCGGCGCCGACCTCCTCCCCTCGACCCCCCTCCAGGTCCTCCTCCACGGGGCCCTCGGCCTCGCCGTGCCCCGCTACGTCCACCTCCCCCTCGTCCGGGGTCCCGACGGGCGGAGGCTCGCCAAGCGCCACGGGGACACGCGGATCTCCGCCTTCCGCGGGCGGGGCCTCCGACCGGAGGGGATCCTCGGGCTGCTGGCCCGCTGGAGCGGCCTCGGCGACGGGTCGGAGGTCTCCGCCCGGGACCTGCTCGCCCGGGGGTTCGACCTGGCCGCCGTCCCCCCCTCCGATCCCGTCTTCACGGGCGCCGAGAAGGAACTGGCTCCCCCGCGGTAGTCCCGGGATCATCTCCCCGAAGGAAGGGAGGCCTCGATGGCCGACAGGACTCCGGACACGGGACACGCCGCGCCGACGGAGTATCGCGCCCCGGCGCTGCTCTTCACGCGTAGGCTGGGCTTCCGCCTCGGACTCCTCGTCTTCGTGGCCGTCGCCCCCCTCTTCGCCCTCGCCGCGAAGTCCGCCGTGGACACCCGCCACGCGGCCGTGCGCTCCGCGGGGAGCCAGGCCGAGCGCCTGGCGGACATCACCGCCCACACCCAGGAGGAGTCCATCGTCCAGGGGCTCCGCGTCCTCGAGGCGGCGGCGGCGTCCCCGCCGCTGGCCCGTGGGACCGCGGAGGAGCGCGCCGCGTTCCTCCGGGACATGCTCGCCCGCAACCCGGGCTACCGGGACTTCCACCTCGTCGGCCCCGACGGCGCGGTCGTCGCCGGGTCCCTCCCCTCCGGGCAGTCCGCGGCGATGTGCGATCTCCCGGTCGTGGAGCGGGTGCGGAGGACGGGCCTGCCCTCGGTGGGCAACTTCGAGAAGGGGGCCTCGGGCCCGCCGACCGTCTACGTCGCCCGCCCCGCCGGCGACGGGCTCGTCCTCGGCGCCTCGCTCACCCTCGGCTGGCTCGAGCAGTTCCAGACCGCGCTCCGGCTCCCCGAGGGCTCGGTGCTGGACGTCCTCGACCCGAAGGGGCTCAACGTGCTCCGCCTCCCGAAGTCCGCGCCCGTGGACGTGGGCCAGATCCACCCCGGCCCCCAGCTCCTCGCCACGCGCTCCGACGACCTGCCCGTCGTCGGCGAGGACACCGACGGCGTTCGGCGGTACTTCGGGATCGCCCCCATCGTGACGGAGGGCACCGAGAGGAAGTACCTCGTCGTCGTGGGCATCCCCGAGGCCGCCGTCACCGCCCCCGCCGACCTCTCCCTCAAGATCAGCCTCGTGGTCTCCGCCCTCGTCCTTGTGGTTTCCCTCGTGCTCGCCCAGGTCATGGCGGAGCAGTTCGTCCTGAAGCGGGTGAACGGGCTCATCCTCGCCACGAAGCGGCTGGCCTCCACGGACCTCGCCGCGCTGAAGGCCCGCCGCCGCGTCTGCCAGGACCCGAGCGAGCTCGGCGACCTCGAGCGCTCCTTCGACGAGATGGCCCGCGCCCTCGAGAAGCGGGCGCAGGAGCTGGAAGAGAAGGCGCGGGGCGCCTAGGGCTTGCGGTCCCTCCTCCTCGGCGCGGCCCTGCTCGGCGCCGGGTGCGCGTCCGCGCGGGTCCTGGACCCGCCGGGCCGGCTCCTCCTCGACGCCCCGGTCGTGCGCATCCCGCTCCGGGAGGAGCCCGACAACCTCTACTCGGTGGAGGTCTTCCTCGACGGCGCGGGGCCCTTCCGGTTCCTGCTCGACTCCGGGGCGGGGATGACGGTCCTCGACCCGGCCGTGGCGGAGCGGTTCCTGATCGAGGACAACAGCACCCCGTTCCGCATGCAGGGGGCCCTGGGGAGCCGGGCGCGGGCGGTGCCCCGCGGGTCCGTCGGGGAGGTGGCGTTCCGGCCCCCGGGCTCCCCCGGGGCGCGGGTCCTCGACGTGCCCTTCCTCTGCCAGGCGGTCCCCCACTCCTTCGACGGTGTGGCGGGCCTGGGCCTGTTCCGCGGCTGCCGGGTGGTGTTCGACTTCCCGGGCCGCCACGTGGAGGCGGCCCACCCGGGTCCTTCCCTCGCGGACATCCCCGTGGCCGACGGGAGCCTGCCGACGGCGCGGCTGCGCGTCGGGGACTGCACCGTCGAGGCCGTCGTGGACACCGGGTTCTCGGGCGTCCTCTACCTCCCCTCGCGGGAGGCGGCGGGGCTGCGCACGCTCGAGCCCGCCGCCCGGGTGGCCGTCCTCGTGGACGTCCACGGGCGGCTCCCGGTGGAGGAGCGCCTCCTCCGCTCGGAGGTCCGGCTCGGGTCGGGGTCCGTGGCGGACCCCTGGGTCCTCGTCGGGGAGGGGGGGGCGCTGCTCGGCAACGGGTTCCTCCGGGCCTTCCGCGTGGTCTTCGACGGCCGGGGCCGGTTCGTGGACGTGGAGGCGCCGCGGTAGGGGCCCGGGGAGTTGCTCCCGCCGCCGAATCGTGGTGGAATCCCCCTCCCCACAGGAGGTGCACGATGCTCGCGTCCATCCGCCGCCGCTGCCCCTGGCTGCCCGCCGCCCTGCTCCTCGGGGCCGCGCTGGCCGTCGTCCCCGCCTTCGGCGCCGGCGTGCCCTCCCCGGCCATGGCGTACAAGGCCAAGACCGCCAAGGTCAAGAACGCCGACTGGGTCGCCGCGTGGTGGCAGTGGGCCTACGGCGTGCCGGAGGTGGACAGCCCGCTCTACGACGACGTCGGGACCCTGGCCGCCGTCGGCCAGCGCGGGCCGGTCTTCTTCCTCTGCGGCGCCTACAACGACACGGGCGTCGTCACCCGCACCATCACCGTCCCCGAGGGCGTCTACCTCTTCTTCCCCATCCTCGCGGCCCAGCTGGACAACGCCGACCCCGCCTTCGATCCCCTCACCGAGGCCGAGCTCTTCGCCAGCGTGGCCGGCTACGCGGCGGACATCGACGTCGGGAGCCTCACCTGCACCGTGGACGCGGTCCCCATCGCGGACCTCGCCAAGCGCCGCGTGATCTCCCCCGTCTTCCAGTACGTCGCGGTCCCCGGCTCGACCCCCAACGTCCTCTACAACGCCGGGGCCAACGACGTCGTCCGCCCCGCGGTGAGCGACGGCTACTGGGTCATGCTGAAGCCGCTGCCGCTGGGCAACCACGTCGTCACGTGGAGCGGGACCGTCGGCGCGGACACCCAGAGCGTGACCTACGTCGTCAAGGTCGAGGCGCCCGCCAACTAGAGGCTACTTCAGCAGGTCGGACCGGAAGGTCCCGCGGACCCCGCGCACGAAGGCCCCGGCGAGGCTCGTCCTCTCCACGAGGACCCGCGCCTCCCCCGTCATGCCCGGCAGGACGCGCGCCCCGGGGTTGTCCGTCTCCACGACCACCTCCCAGTGCGATCCCGTCACCTCCTGCAGGCGGTCGTCCTTCGCGTCGACGGCCTGGCGCGAGACCGAGACGACCCGGCCGGGCAGGGGCTCCCCGGGGAAGGCGCGCAGGCGCACGACGGCTTCCATCCCCTCCTTCACCGGGCCCACCCGCCGCGCGTCCATGACCGCGTGGAAGCGCAGGCGCGAGACGTCCCCCACCCTGAGCAGCGCCCCCTCCCGGCGGACGGGGCCGCCCTCGACCTCCTCGAGGCGGCGGGTGAGCACGACCCCGTCGAGGGGGCTCCGGACCACGGACGACTTCAGCCGCTCCTCGATGGCCGCCGCCCGGAGGTCCGCCGTCTGCGCGTCCTTCTCGGTGACGTCGGCGCCGGGGGCGTCCCCGAGGGAGCGCCGCCGGAGGGCGTCCCGCCTGAGGCGCCCCGCCGTCTGCCGCTCCACGCGGGCGAGGGCCTCCTCCTCGGGCGCGTCGATCCGGGCGAGGGGGTCCCCCGCGCGGACTCGCGTCCCCTCGGCGACGAGGACGGCGGCCACGGTCCCCTCCAGCGGGGAGCGCACGTCGGCCATCCGCCACGGCTCGGCCACGGCCTCGGCGTCGGAGGTCACCTTCCACGGCAGGACGACGGAGACGGCCACGAGCACCGCGGCCCCCGCCCCGAGGCGCGCGAGGGCTCCGCGGACCCCGTGCCTCCCCACCTGCGCCTGCGCGGACTGCATGATCGCCTCCTTGGCCGCGAGGAGCGGCTTCTTCAGGATCATCCACGCCACGAAGCCGAGGAGGGCGAGGGTCGGGAGCCCCGGCCCGTCCGCCCCCGAGGCCGCCCCCGCCAGCAGGGCCACGATCGTCGCGACCAGCAGCGCCTGGTAGACCGTGGAGGCGATCCCGTAGATCGTCAGGATCCACGCCTCCCGGAGCGTCGCGGCCACCGGCTCGGCGGGCCGGCGCAGGATCTTCCCGCGGAAGATCCAGGAGAGCTGGGCGACGGAGCGGTCCTTGAGGTTCTCGACCTTCAGCAGGTCCGCCAGGAGGTAGTAGCCGTCGAGCTTGATGAGGGGGTTCAGGTTGCACAGCAGCGTCATCGACAGGGAGAGCATGAAGACGAGGTAGGAGATCCCGTGGATCGCCGAGCCGGGCTCCGTCGCCGCCCAGATCAGCACGCAGGCGGACCCGAGGAGGAGTTCCACGAAGCCCCCCGCCGCCGTCACCCAGAGCTTCTGCGCGCGGCTGTCGAAGGTCCACGCGTCGTTCACGTTGCAGTAGAAGCAGGGCTGGAAGAACATCAGGAGGAACCCCATCTCGTGGACCTCCCCGCCCCAGTGCTTGCACGCGATCCCGTGGGCCGTCTCGTGGATGGACACGATGGTCAGGGCCGTGATCCAGATGGCGAAGATGCCCGCGCCCGACCCGGCGCCGATGAGGAGGAAGTTCCTCACCCGGCCGAACACCTCGTCGGAGCGGCTCACGAGGATCGCCGCGGCGGACGCGACGAGGAGGGCGGCGAAGACGAGGAAGGCCTTCGTGAAGATGAAGCGGGTGTACGGCTCCAGCCGGGTGAGGAGACGGTCGGGGTCGAGGAGCTTCACCCGCATGAAGAAGAGGGATCCGATCCGCCCCGCGAACATCCTCTCCTTGCGGCGCTGGCGGGCC
>CAZWGT010000169.1:0-8079 GCA_964633345.1 uncultured Planctomycetota bacterium | reverse complement strand
CCGTCCGACCCGTTCCGGACGACCGCGAACCGGGAGCCCCGCGCCGCCGCAGGCGGCGCGGACCGCCCCCCCCACAATCCCCGGGAGGCAGGGTGACTCCCGGTGCCGGAGGCGTGCGGCCCCGTCCGCCGCCGGGGTAGGATCCCCCCTCCCATGGCGAAACTCCAGGTGGCCCTCGACTTCGTGGACATCGCGCGCGCGCTGAAGTGCGCCCGCGAGGCCGTGGCCGGCGGCGCCGACCTCCTCGAGGTGGGGACCCCGCTGCTGAAGGCCGAGGGCCTCGGCGCCGTGCGGGCGCTGCACCACGAGTTCCCGAAGGTGCCCATCGTCTGCGACGCCAAGACCATGGACGCGGGGCGGGCGGAGTTCGAGACGGCGGCCAAGGCGGGGGCGAAGGTGTGCACCGTCCTCGGGGTCGCCTCGGACGCGACGCTCCGGGAGTGCGTCGAGAGCGGGCGGAACTACGGCATCGACGTCTACGTGGATCTCCTCGGCCACCCCGACCCGGCCCGCCGCGCGCGGGAGGCGGAGGCCCTCGGCGCGACGATGGTCGGCGTCCACTGCCCCATCGACGAGCAGATGGAGGGGCGCGACCCCTTCGACCGCCTCCGCCAGGTCGCCGGCGCGGTCTCGATCCCCGTCTGCGTGGCCGGGGGGATCACGGCGGAGACCGCGGGGGAGGCCGTGAAGGCCGGCGCGTCGGTGGTCATCGTCGGCGGGTTCGTCAGCAAGGCCCCCGACGGCGCCGCCGCGGTCCGGTCCCTGAAGGCCGCCATGGAGACGGGGAAGGGGGTCGCCTCCGACCACTTCCGGCGCGCCCACGGCGAGGAGATCCGCGGCCTCCTCGAGAAGACGTCCACCCCCAACATCTCCGACGGGTTCCACCGCCAGCCGAGCCTCGAGGGGATCCGCGCGATCACCCCCGGGGCCAAGTGCGTCGGCCCCGCCTTCACCGTGCGCGCGGCGCCCGGGGACTGGGCCAAGCCCGTCGAGGCCATCGACCAGGCGCCGCCGGGCTCCGTCCTCGTCATCGACGCCGGGGGATCCCCGCCCGCGCTCTGGGGGGAGCTGGCCACCCACTCCTGCCTGCAGAGGAGGATCGCCGGCGTCGTCATCGACGGGGCGATCCGGGACACGCCGGAGATCCGCCGCCTCGGCTTCCCCGCCTTCGCCCGCTGGGTCGTGGCGAACGCCGGCGAGCCCAAGGGATTCGGCGAGATCGGGATCCCCGTCCGCGTGGGCGGCCAGCGGGTCCACCCCGGGGACTGGATCGTCGGCGACGACGACGGCGTGATCGTGCTCCCGAGGGAGCGGGCGGTCGAGATGGCCAACCGCGCCATGGACTGCCTCGAGAAGGAGGTCCGCATCCGCCACGAGATCGAGAAGGAGGGGCGGACCCTCAACCAGGTGGTCGAGCTCTACAAGTGGGAGAAGGACCGGTGAAGGTCGTGCTCAACGGCGCGGAGCGGGAGGTCCCCGAGGGGACGACGGTGCTCGCCCTCCTCGAGGGGGCCGGCGTCGACCGGCGCCGCTGCGCCGTCGAGGTGAACCGCGAGGTCGTCCCGAAGACGCGCCACGGGGAGCGGGCGCTCGCCCCCGGGGACCGCGTGGAGATCGTGACCATGGTGGGGGGCGGCTAGATGGCCGACGACGTCCTCCGGATCGGGAAGCACTCCTTCCGCTCGCGGCTCCTCCTCGGCACGGGGAAGTACGCCTCTCTCGACCTCATGAACCGGGCGCTCGACGCCTCGGGCTGCGAGTGCGTGACCGTCGCGGTGCGCCGCGCCAACGTCGAGCGGAAGGGAGGGGAGCCGTCGCTGCTCGACGCCCTCGATCTCAAGCGCTACGCGATCCTCCCCAACACGGCGGGCTGCTTCAACGCCGAGGACGCGATCCGCACGGCGCATCTCGCCCGGGAGTTCGAGCTGAGCGACATGATCAAGCTGGAGGTGCTGTCCGATCCCCAGTCCCTCCTTCCGGACCCGATCGCCACGCTGGAGGCGACGAAGCGGCTGGTGAAGGACGGCTTCACGGTGCTCGTCTACACGAGCGACGACCCGATCCTGGCGAAGCGCCTCGAGGAGGCCGGGGCCGCCTCGGTGATGCCGCTGGGCTCGCCCATCGGGTCGGGCCAGGGGATCCTCAACCCCCGCAACGTCCGCATCATCATCGAGCGGGCGAAGGTGCCGATCATCGTGGACGCCGGGGTCGGCACGGCCAGCGACACCGCCATCGCCATGGAGCTCGGCGCCGACGGGGTCCTCATGAACTCCGGGGTGGCGCTGGCCGCCGATCCCGTCGCCATGGCCGCCGCGATGAGGCACGCCTGCATCGCCGGCCGACTGGCCGCCGGGGCCGGCCGCATCCCGCGCCGGGAGTGGGGCCAGGCCTCGAGCCCCGTCCCGGGCACCATCGGGGCGAAGGCCCCCGGCGTCCCGGGGGAGTAGGCGCTGGAGCCCTCCGCCCTCCCCGCCTTCCTCGCCGGCCTCCCCGCCCTCGTCTGGATCCTCCGCCGCCGGGGGACCGTGCCTTCCGGCCGGCCGCCCGAGGACCCGCGGGGGATCCCGAAGGCCGCCCTGCTCTTCGGGATCTACTTCGTCCTCGTCGTGGCCGGCGTCGCGGCCGGGGCCCTCCTCCGGCCGGGCCTCCTGAAGGACCAGGGGGCCCTCCTCCTCGTGGACGGCGCCGCGAAGGTCCTCGCCCTCGCCGCGGCGGCGGTCGCGCTGCGGTTCCTCGGCGGCGGGGGCGATCCCGGTCCGGCGCCCGCGCGGCCCGCCGTCGCCGCCGGCCTCCTGGCGGCGGTGGCCTTCCTGCCGCTGATGATCGCGGCGGCGAAGGTCCAGGAGCAGGTGTGGAAGGCGATGCAGTGGAGGGAGGTCCCGCAGGAACTCGTGGCCTTCGCCGCCTCGGGCTCCGACCTCGACTTCGTCCTGGTCCTCCTGTTCGCCGTGGTCCTCGCCCCCGTGTTCGAGGAGATGGTCTTCCGCGTCCACCTCTACTCCGGCCTCCGGGCGAGGATGGGGCCGGCCCCGGCGGCCGTCCTCTCGGCGGCCGCGTTCTCCCTGATCCACCTCCAGCCGGTCACCTTCGCGGTGACCTTCCTCCTCGGCCTCTGCCTGGCGTACCTGAGGGAGCGCACGGGCGGGAGGAGCGCACCCATCGCCATGCACGCGTGCTACAACTCGATCCAGATGGCGGGCATCCTCGCCCTGCGTTGGGGGAGCGGCCCCGCGACGGGAGGCTGACCATGGCGGACGCCTGGCTGGTCCGGGAGCGGGACTCCTGGGTGGCGACGACGGCGGCGATCACGGGGATCGTGGATCTCGCCGAGGACGTGAACGTCTGGTACGGGGCGGTGCTCCGCGGGGACGAGGCGCCCATCACCATCGGCCGCGGCACCAACATCCAGGACAACGTCGTGGCCCACTGCGATCCCGGGGAGCCCCTCGTGGTCGGGGAGGACTGCACCATCGGCCACCGGGCCGTCCTCCACGGCCTGAGGATCGGGAACCGCTGCCTCGTCGGCATGGGGGCGATCCTGCTGCAGGGCTCGGAGATCGGCGACGAGTGCCTCATCGGCGCCGGCGCCGTCGTCACCGAGGGGATGAAGGTCCCGCCGCGCTCCGTCGTCCTCGGCGTCCCGGGGAAGGTGGTGCGGAAGGTCACCGACGACGAGGTGAAGTCCTTCCTCAAGGCGGCCAGGGGGTACGCCGATCTCGCGCTGGCCACCTGCGGGGGGCTTCACCGGCGGTACGTGTAGGGGAGGGGCTTGCCCCGCCCAGGCGCGGTATCCTGAACCCCGATGCCCTCGACGATGACCGTCCGGGTCGGAACCCTCTTCCGCATCCCGATCCGCGTCCACCTCCTCCTCCCCGTCCTGGCCGTCGTGGTGGTGGTCACGACGCCGCGGTACACCGACGGGCGGACCTTCCTCGCGCTGCTCTCCTTCTTCGCGGTGATGGCGGTCTCGATCCTCCTCCACGAGCTCGGCCACGCCCTCGTCGCCCGGGGCCACGGCCTCGAGGCCCACGGGATCACGCTCTGGCCGCTCGGCGGCTTCACGGAGTGCGACCCGCCGCGCACGGCGCGGGCGCGGGTCCGCGTGGCCCTGGCCGGCGTGTCGGTGAACTTCCTCCTGGCGCTCGGGGCCGGGGCGGGGATCCTGGCGCGCGACGGCGCGCCCCCCGGGCTCCCGGGGCTCCGGCCCGATCCCGACCTCCTGCTCACCGCCTGGAACCTGAACCTCGCCCTGGGGATCCTGAACCTGCTCCCCGGCCTCCCCTTCGACGGGGGAATGGCGGTGGAGGGGATCCTCGTCCGGCGCCTCGGCCGGGCGCGGGCCCGCACGGCGGTGCTCACCTCGGGCGGGCTCATCGGGGTCGGCCTCCTCCTCGGGGGGATCTCGAACGAGTCGATCCTCCTGGCCTCCCTCGGGGCCTGGTCGCTCTTCGAGGTGGTGCGCCTGTACCGGGCGCTCCGCCAGGACGGGGTGGAGGACCCGGCCCTCTTCGGGGTCCACGACTTCTCCCGGGGATACACGAGCCTCGCCGAGGGGGAGCCGGAGCCCGACCGCGCCGATCGGCGCCGCGCGAGGGACGCCGAGCGCGCGGCCCGCGAGGCCCTGCGCCGGGACGCGGCCGACCTCGCCGCCCGGGAGTCCTCGCGGGCGCGCCTCGACGACCTCCTCGACCGCATCGCCGCGGAGGGGATCGGCTCCCTCTCCGAGGACGAGCGGGCGTTCCTCAACGAGGAGAGCCGCCGCCTCCGCGCGGCGCGCCCGGGGAAGAGCCCGACGGGGCGGTGACCTGGTGAGGTGGGCGGTCGGCCTCCTGCTGGCGGTCGCGGCCTTCCTCTTCGCGGCGAACTTCGTGTTCCTCACGAAGCCCGCCCCGAAGGGGCCGCCGCCGGTCGCGGCCCCGGTCCCCCCGGAACCCGTCGTCCCGCCCCCGGCGCCCCCTCCTCCGCCCCCTCCCCCGACGACGGCCGTCCTCACCGGCCGCGTCCTCACCGCGGACGAGGGGACGCCGGTGGCCGGGGCGGTGATCGACTGCGACGGGCGGCGGCCGTTCGTGCGGAGCGGGCCCGACGGCTCCTACCGCCTCGAGGGGATCCTCCCGGGCCGCCGGAGCATCGGCGCCTTCCCCGAGGGGTACGCCTACGCGAGCCGCTGGATGGAGTTCTCCGCGGGGGAGGCGGCCCGCCTCGATCTCTACGTGCTCCGCGGCGCCGACATCGAGGGGACGGTCCTCTCCGGGGGAAGTCCCGTGCCCGGGGCGACGGTCTCGGTCTACGAAGGCACCAAGTCCGCCGTCACGGGGAAGGACGGGACCTTCGTCCTGCGGGGCTTCCGGCCCCAGGGCGAGTTCCTGGACGTGTCCGCGGCGGGCTTCCCCCCGCAGACCTTCGGGGTCGAGGTCCCCCCGGGGGAGGCGAGGGTCCCCTGCGTCCTCGAACTCCGGCCCGCCTGGAAGGTCGTCGGGACGGTCCTCCTTGACGGGAGGCCGGTGGCCGGGGCGCGCGTGGCGGAGGACTGGCGGGGCATCGCGGGCGAGGCGTTCGCGGGGGCGATCTCCGCCGCCGACGGGACCTTCGTCCTGGAGTCCGCCGGGGACCTGCAGGACGGGGTGGTCTGGGCGTGGAAGGAGGGGGCGGGGCCGGGATGCTCGGAGGAGATCGACCTCGCCGACGGGACGACCCTCGACGCCGTCGCGGTCGAGCTGCCCGCGGGATTCCCCGTCACGGTCTCCGTGGTGGACGAGGCCGGAGCCCCCGTCGCCGGGGCCGCCGTCGAGGCGCGGCTGGAGGCGGAGGCGGTGCTGGGGCTCCCGGTGGATTCGGGGGAGTTGGGCCTCCCGTACCGCGGCATCCTCGCGGCCACCGGGGCGGCCGGCACGGCGGTCCTCCCGCTCCACCAGGGGCGCTGGGACTGCCGGGTCCGCGCCGCGGGCTTCTTCGCGGGGGTGTTCGCGTGCGGCGGGGAGGAGCCCGCGCCGGCGGACCCCGTCGTCCTCCGCAGGGGCGGGGACCTCGAGGGGACGGTCGTGGACGGGGAGGGGAGGCCCGTCGAGGGGGCGTCGGTCGCCGTCCGCGGCTCGGGGACATGGGATCCCCCGCCCGCCGTCACCGGGACCGACGGGCGCTTCCTCTTCCGATCCATGAAGGACGAGGAGCACTGGATCTCGGCCCGGAAGGGGGGCTTCTCCGGCGGCCCCGCGAGCGGCCTGCGGCCCGGGACGCCGGCGACGATCACCCTGCGCCCCGCCTCCACGATCCGCGGCCGGGTGCTGCTGGCCGACGGGAGGACGCCGGCCCGCGCGTTCACGGTGCGCCTGTGGTACGAGGCGACGGAGGACGGCACTCCGTGGAAGGACCAGGGCTGGCCCTTCCGCACCGAGGAGGTCTTCGACGCCGACGGCCGCTTCGACCTCCCCGACGTGGAGCCCGGGACCATCGGCGTGGAGGCGGAACGGGGGGACCTCCTGACGCCCCGCGTTTCGCTCGCGACGAGGCCGGGGAAGGACCCGGCGGAGATCGTCCTCGTCCTGCGGACGGGGGGCTCCGTCGCCGGCCGCGTCCTCGATCCGGCGGGCCTCCCCGTGGCCGGCGTCCCGGTCTCCCTCGGTTCCCCGTGGCGGGGAAGCGCCCAGCCCGAGGAGGACGACGAGTGGGCCGAGACCCGGCAGGGGGAGACCGGCCCCGACGGCCGCTTCCGCTTCCTGGTCCTCCAGCCGGGGCGGTACCGGGTCCGCGCGGACCGGGAGGGGTGCTTCGAGCGGCGGCTGGCGGTCCGCGTGGCCGCCTCCTCCGCCGCCCGCGCCGAACTCGTCCTCGAGAAGGGGGGGGCCCTCCGCCTGGAGTGCGTGGACGAGGCGGGGCGTCCCGTGGACTGGGACTCCCTCGACTTCCTCAGGGGCCAGGGGGACGAGGAGCGGACCGTGGAGGCGATGAGGGGCGAGGAGCGGTTCGCGACGACGGGGTTCACCCCGGCCGAGCTGGACGAGTCCCTCGCCCTCGCCCTCGGCTCCTACCGCGCGCGGATCACCGCCGAGGGGTACCTGCCCGCCGAGGTCCGCGTCGTCGTGAAGGAGGGGGAGACGACGACGGTGAAGGCGGTTCTCAAGAAATCCCCCTAAGAACCCCCCCCGCCCGTTCGTGGTAGGGATGGACGCGACGACCACCGGGATGCGGGAAGCGAGGTCCTTCGGGTGAACGACGAACGGGCGCAGCGGGTCCGGGACGCCCTCGAGCGGTTCGAGGGGCCGCTGCTCCTCTACGCCGAGCGCCTGCTCCGCGACCCCCACGGCGCGCAGGACGTGGTGCAGGAGGCCTTTCTCCGGCTCCTCACCGCCGAGGGCGCGACGGCGGGGATCCGCCTCCCCGGCTGGCTGTACGCGGTGGTCCGCAACCTCGCCTTCGATCGCCTGCGGAGGGAACGCTGGATGGAACGCTCCGACTCGCCAGCCCTCGACGCCCGCACCGGGACCGACGATCCCCCGGCCCGCGCGGCGCTGGGGGAGCAGGCGGCCGCGGCGCTCCGCGCGCTGGAGTCGCTGCCGGAGAAGCAGCGGGAGGCGTTGCGCCTCCGGCTCCAGCACGGGCTGTCCTACCGCGAGATCGCCGAGGTGATGGACGCGACCGTGAGCCACGTCGGCGTCCTCATCCACGAGGGACTGAAGTCGCTGCGGCGGCGGTTCGGGGTGGTCGCGCCGGTCCCCGCCCCCGCCCCCGCGCGAAAGGAGCCGCGATGAGCCACGACGACGACGCGAGGGAGCCCGACGGCCTCGACGATCCCCGGCTCGACGACCCCCGCCTGACCGCCCACGCGCTGGGCGAAGAGGCCGGGCCCCTGACTCCCGAGGAGCAGGCCGAGGTGGACGCGATCCGCGCCACGGCCGAGACCCTGAAGGCCGGCTTCGCCGCGACCCCGATGCCTTCGCTCGACCATGCGCACCGGAACGCCATCCTCCAGGGACTGTCCGGAACCCCCCAGGGACTGTCCCTCGATGCGGCGCAGCCGCATCGAGGGGCTGTCCCCGGTTCCGCCGTCCGCCTCGCGGACTACTCCGGCCTCGGCGCCCT
>CAZWGT010000168.1:0-8100 GCA_964633345.1 uncultured Planctomycetota bacterium | reverse complement strand
CCGCTCCACGGCCTGGCCCCGCCGCGCGAGGAGGTAGCGCAGCAGGTCGGTCTCGACGGGGGTGAGGTCCTCCTCCCGACCGGCGCGGCGCACGCGGCGCGCGGCGAGGTCCACCTCGGCAGATCCGAGCGCCACCGTCTCCGACGCGGCGGGCCCCGCGCGCCGCAGCAGCGCCGCGATCCGGGCGAACAGCTCCGCGAGGCCGAACGGCTTCGTCACGTAGTCGTCGGCCCCGGTCCCGAGCCCCATGACGACGTCCGTCTCCTGCCCCCGCGCGGTGAGGCAGAGGACCGGCACGCGGCTCCCCGCGGAGCGGAGGGCCTTCAGGATCTCCAGCCCGTCGCCGTCCGGCAGCGCCAGATCGAGGACGAGGAGGTCGGCCTCCCCCTTGAGCGCGAGGCGCCTCCCGTCCTTCACCGTGCCCGCGACGTCCACCTCGTACCCCTCGTGGCGGAGGTTGAACGCGAGGCCGCGGGCGAGATCGGCGTCGTCCTCGACGAGCAGGATCCTGGCCTTCACGCCTCCTCCTCCGCGAGCGGGACCGACACGGAGAACGCCGCGCCGCCGCCCTCCCGATCCGCCGCCCGCGCCGCCCCGCGGTCGGCCGCCGCGGCCTCGCGCACGAGGGCGAGGCCGCGCCCGGCGCCCGACCCGGCGGCCTCCGGCCCGCGCACGAACCGCTCGAACACGCGATCCTCCATCCCCGCCGGAAGGCCCGGCCCCCGGTCGAGGACGCGCACGACGGCCATTGTCCCGTCCCGTGCCGATTCGATCTCAACGGATCCCCCGGAGGCGGCGTGGCGCTGCGCGTTCTCCAGCAGGTTCGACACCGCTCCGCGGAGCGAGGCGGAGTCGCCGAGGACCGGGAGGGGCCCCGCGGCGCGCACCTCCAGCCGGATCCCCGCGTGCTGGAGCAGCGGCCGGTGGATCTCGGCCACCTCGGCGGCCAGCGCCGCGAGATCCAGGCGTGTCCGCGCGAGGGCCGGCTCCGCGACGCGGGAGAGATCGAGGACCTGCCCGACCATGCCCGTCAGCCGCTCCGCCTCGCGGGCGGCGACGGCCGCGAACTCCCGCGCCTCGGCCGGGTCGGCGACCCTGCCGGCCGCCAGCGTCTCCGCGTACATCCGCACCACCGCCAGCGGCGTGCGCAGGTCGTGCCCGACCTTCGTCACGAAGTCGGCCCGCGCGCGGGCCGCCTCCGTCTCGCGCCGTGCCGCGCGGACCGAGAGAACGAGCGCCGCCCCGCCGGCCAGCACCAGCGCCGCCAGCGCCCCGCCGAGCATCCACGCCCCGCGGCGCGCCTCGGCCTCGATGCCCGAGAGCGATTCGAAAGCGATGATTCGGGAGCGAGGCAGCGGGTCCCCCACCTCCACCCATTCGACAATGCCCGGCAGCTCGGACGGGACCTTCACGAAGCCCCCCCTCGCAACGATCTCCCGGTTGGAGGCGGCCTCCACCTGGACCCCGTCCGGAAGCGCGGGGATCGAGCCGATGCGGAACCGGCGCATCCCGTCCACCGCCGGCGCGAAGGCCACGATGCGGCCGTCGCAGATCCACGCGCGCTCCCCGGCGGGGGCCCGGACTCGGCCCATGTTCCCCAGCTCGCGACGGCGACCTTCGAGCGCGACGGCGTCGTGGAGGTCCGCCTCCCGCAGGAACCCCTCGGCGACGCCGTCCTGCCCTCCCCCGAGGAGGAGCAGGAGGTCCCGCTGCAGATCGGCATCGGGGGGTCGCACGCGGGCCCGGACCACGAGAGCCTCCAGGCTCTGGCGCCGGGTCGAAGGAAGTAGGTGAAGGAATTCGGTCTCCGCCCGGGCTGCCTCGTTCGCGGCACCCCGTCGACGCTCGAGGGCTGCGATGCGAAACAGGGCGACGAGGCGATGGTCGGTGTCGTGGGCGCCCTTGGTCACGGCACGGTAGAGCCCGAGCGCCCGATCGAGGTCCCCATCCACGGCCTCCGCCCGCTCCGCCTCGACGCGGTAGAAGTCGGATTCCGGATCGCCGAGCGGGGAGAGTGCGATGGGGGCCAGCGGGATCCGCGGCGCGGGAACGAGAAAGGTCCCGTCCGCGGACTGCACGACGTCCGGAGTTCCCGTCGCCGCTTCACCGAGAAGCCGGGCCGCCTCGGCGACCAGGGTCACCGCGGCCTCTCTTGCACGGACCTTCAGCCTCTCCCGCGCCGTGCGCTCCGCCGAGGATCTCTCCGACTCGAGAATCCGTGACCCGAGGAACAGGGTCCCCCCTGCCGCGAGGAGGAAGAGGAGGGCGGGGAGGGTGGAGCGGCGCATGAGGGAATCGTCGATCAGGGGCCGGGGGCGGCGTGTAACGAAGATGTACCGCCTCAGAACGGCCAGAGGACTCCGCGCTGGTTCTTCATCCAGTGGTCCATCGCCGCGCCGGGGGCGCGCATCGAGAAGCCGGGGAGGAAGGTCCTCAGCCGCCCGCAGTGGAGCCCCCCGAACGGGGGACGGAGCGCCGCCATCCCCAGGGTCGCGGAGGGCACCGGCTTCACGAGCCGGAGCGGGGCCTTCGCCCTAGCGGCCACCAGCAGGGCGAAGTCGGCCGCGTTCATGACCTCGGGGCCGGCGACGTGCACGATCCCCGAGTGCCCCCTCTCCACGAGGTCCAGAGCCGCCCGCGCGAGGTCGCGGCTGTAGGTGGGCGTCGAGTACTGGTCGGAGGCCACGGGCACCGCCCGCCCGGCCTTCAGCGCGCCCCCGATCCGGTAGGCGATTCCCGCGCCGGCGGCCTCGGGCCCGAAGACCCACGACGAGCGGATCACGAGGTTCCGCCTCGAGGCCTTCAGCACCGCGGCCTCCGCCGCGACCTTCGTCCGCCCCAGGACCGACACCGGCACCGGCTCCGCGTCCTCGGCGTAGGGCCCCGCCGCCCCGTCGAAGACGGCGTCGCCGGAGAAGAGCACGAGGGGGACGTCCACCGCCGCGCAGGCGGCGGCCGCGGCGGCGGCGGCCCCCTCGTGCCCCGCGCGGGCCGCGGCCCCGTCGGCCTCGCAGGCCTCGGCGGAGGCGATCCCCCCCGCGAGGAAGACCGCCCACGGGTCCGTCCTGTCGAGGAGGTCCGGGAAGGCCTCCGGGTCCCGCACCGACGCCCCGGCGCACCTCCCGGGGCCGAGGGCCTCGGCGAGGGCCCCGCCCACGAGGCCGGACGCCCCGACGACGAGGGCGGGCCGCACGCTAGGCCCTCAGTGCCTCGGTCGGGGGGAGGCCCGCGGCCCGGATCGCGGGCACGATTCCTCCGATCACACCGACGAACCCGGCGAAGAAGACCGCGTCCCGCACGACGTCCCACGTGATCGCGAAGGCGAAGGCCTGCTCCGTGAAGGTGATCCAGTTCGTGGTGCCCGTGGCGACGCCGTTGACGGGCCACGCCAGGGCGACCCCGACGAAGCCCCCGAGGACGCCGATGGCCAGCGCCTCGAGGAGGAAGCCCAGCATGATGTGCCGCGGCAGGTAGCCGATGGCCAGCAGGGTCCCGATCTCCCGGGTGCGCCCGGCGATGCTCGCCAGCAGCGTGTTGGTCGAGCCGAAGATCGCCCCCACCGCCATGACCGACGCGAGGAAGTAGGCCATGATCCGGAAGAACCTCGACTGGGGGCCGGCCTGCTGGCGGAAGTAGTCCCGCTCCGCGATCGCCTTGGCCTGGAGGCGCGGATCCCCCTCCAGATCCAGCGCGAGCGCGGCGAGCCCGCCGCCGTCCCGCAGGCGCGCGAACACCGTGCTGAACCCGCCGCGCTTGAAGACCTGCAGGAGGACCTCGACGTCGCCCCAGATCTCGGAATCCGGGGCGCTGCCGGAACCGTCGAGGATCCCGACCACGGACATCGTGCGCCCCGCGAACTCGATGGCGCCGCCCACGCGGCATCCCTTCACCCGCTCCGTCAGCGAGCGCCCGACGACGATCTCCTCCGAGCCCGGGCGGAACATGCGGCCCTCGGAGATCCGCACACCGTCGCGCGCGTCGAGGATCCACGGGACGGTCCCGCGGATGGAGACGTTGGTCATGCCGCCGCCCGACTTGTCGAGGGAGATCCCGGCGTACATCTCCCCCGTGGCCAGCGGTCGCCCGTCGGGGCCCGCGGCGATCTCGGGTCGGGCCAGCAGGGTCCGGGCGGCGTCCCGGCCGAGGCCGCTCTCCCCCTCGCTGGTGGCCCCCTTGCGGAGGAAGATCACGTTGTCCGTGCGTCCCGTGTCGGCCAGCGAGATCTCGAAGCCGCGGGCCAGGGCCAGGACGAGGACGAGGGTCGCCACGGAGAACCCCACGGAGAGCACGGTCAGCCCCGTCGCCGTGCGGCGGACGAGGAGACTGCGGAGGTGGTAGCGGGCCGGGACCGGCATCAGCCGATCCTCCGGAGCGCCTTCACCACGGGGATGCGCGCCGCGAGGATGCCGGGGATGAGGCCGGACAGCAGACCGAGCCCCAGGCCGATGCCGACCGCCGCGGCGAGGGTCTCCGGGAGGACGGTGAACGTCGGGACGAAAATCTTGAGGACGGAGAACACCGCCGGCTCGGAGGCCTTGGCGAGCCCCGCGCCGAGGACCCCCCCGAGCCCGCAGAGGGCCACGCCCTCGGCGAGGTTGAGCACGCCTATGGAGACGTCAGGGAAGCCCAGGGTCTTGAGGACCCCGACCTCCGTCACCCGCTCCCGGGCGTTGAGCAGCAGGGTGTTCAGGGTGACCATGAACGCCGACACGAGGACGGCGCCGCCGATGAAGGACAGGAAGAGGGTGTAGTTGCCCCACATCTGGACGAACTGCGCCTGGAAGGCCTGCTCCGTGAGCGTGACGGATCGGTTGGCGCTGCTCTCGAAGATCGCGTCCACGCGGGCCGAGACCTCCGGGGCGAGGTCGGGGCTGGCCAGGTCCGAGGTGAAGGTGGAGGCGGACCCGAGCCCGCCCTGCACCTCGTCCAGGTACTTCCACTGGAAGAACATCGTCTGCTGATCGAAGGAGGGGCTTCCCGTCGTGTAGATCCCCGCCACCTTGAACACGTAGTCCCCGGGGTAGATGGTGCCGATGAAGGGCATCGTGTCGCCGACGGAGATCCGGTACTTGTCCGCGATGTCCTTCCCGATGATGCAGGCGGTGCGGTCCCCCTCGAAGGCGTCCCACTCCTTCGCCGTGAGGAGGAAGATGGGGCCCGCCTCGTGGCGATCCCCGTACACCTCGCGCATGGACGCCGGGTCCGTGGCGAAGCGGGCGAAGAAGTTCTTCGGGTCCTGGTAGACGCCGCCGAACCAGGTCCAGTGGGTGACCGAGCGGACGCCCTCCACCGAGCGGATCTTCTCCCACGCGGAGATCGGGAGGTTCACGAACAGCGACACCGCGCTCGAGGTGATGACGCGCGTCGAGGCCGTCTTCGAGACCGTGGCTTCGATGCTCGTCACCACGGTCCGGAGCAGGCAGAAGAGGAAGAGCGCGACGGCGACGCTTCCCACGGTCAACGCAGTGCGCAGGCGGTTCCGCCGCACGTGCGCCGGGATGAGCATCCAGGGCGTCATGCGAGGGAGGGGTCCCGGCCGGACCGAGGCCCGCGATCCTGCTCCAGGAGGACGCCCTTCTCCAGGTGGAGGAGGCGGTCCGCGCGCTCAGCCGCCCGCGGGTCGTGGGTCACCATCACGATGGTCTTCCCCAGGTCCCTGTGCAGGGTCCCCAGGAGATCGAGGATCTCCCCGGCGCTTCGCGCGTCGAGGTCCCCCGTGGGCTCGTCGGCCAGGAGGAAGGTCGGGTCGGTGCAGATGGCCCGGGCGATGGCGACGCGCTGCTCCTGCCCGCCGGAGAGCTGGTTGGGATGGTGGTGCAGGCGGTCCGACAGGCCGACGAGATCGAGCGAGGTGCGGACCTGGCGGTCGCGCTCGGCCCGCGAGAGCGGGGCCAGCAGGAGCGGGAGCTCCACGTTCTGGTAGGCGGTGAGCACGGGGATGAGGTTGTAGAGCTGGAAGATGAACCCCACGTGGCGCGCCCGCCAGGCCGCGAGGTCCCGGTTGCGGAGGGACTCGATGTCCTCCCCGTCGGCGATGACGTTGCCGGAATCCGGGTGGTCGAGTCCGCCGAGCACGTTGAGGAGCGTGGTCTTCCCGCTGCCGCTCGGGCCCATGAGGGCGAGCCACTCCCCCTCCCTGACCACGAGGTCGAGGCCGTCGAGGACGGCCACGGTCTCGCCGCCCCGGGTGTAGGTCTTGACGACGTCCCTGGCCACGATGATGTCCCTGCGCTCCGCGGTCACGGCCCCTCCCGCACGGTGACGAGATCCCCGTCCTTCAGGCCCGGGGGCGGGGAGAGCACGACCCGCTCGCCGCCGGAGAGCCCCCCGTCGACGACGGTGCGGCCGGAGGATTCCGCCCCCTTCTCGACCGTGGCGAACTTGACCCTCGTGTCGGAGGACTCCTTCACGAGGACGAAGACCCCCCGGCGCCCGTCCCGCTCCGCGAGGGCGGCGGTGGGGACCATCACGCGGTCGGCCTCGGCGGAGGACCTCGTCCCCGGCGCCAGGAAGACGACCTTCCCGCCCATCTCCGGAAGCACCCTCGGGTCCGGCGCGTCGAAGGAGACCTTCACCTGGACCGTGGCCTTCTGGCGGTCCGCCGTCGGCACGACCTGCCGCACCTTCCCCGGGAACGGCGCCTTCGGGTAGGCGTCGAGGACGATCCGGCAGGGGGCCTTCTCCTCGACGAGGGAGACGTCGCGCTCGAAGACGTCCACCTCCATCTCGAGGGTCTCGAAGTCGGCCAGGGTCAGGAGGGCGCCGCGGGTGGAGCCGCCGCCCGTGGCCGCCGGCGCGATGACCTCGCCGACCTCGGCCTCCTTGCGGAGCACGCGGCCCCGGAAGTCGGCGCGGATGAACGCGTCCTCGCGGCGGGATCGGATCTCGCGCAGGGAGGCCTCGGCGGAGGCGACGGCGGAGCGGGCGGACTCGATGCGGGCGGCGGCGACGGCGGCCTCCTTCGTCGAGCGGGCCTCCTCGGATTCCGCCGAGGCGACGAGGCCGGAGATCCGCTCGGCCTGGGCCGCGTCCATCTTCGCCTGGGCGGCGGCCCGGTCCCGCTCCGACTCCGTCACGATCCGGTCCTTCACGAGGCGTTCCAGCCTCTCCGCCTCGCGCCTCGAATCGTCCCGGCGCACCTCCGCCTCCCGGAGGGCGGAGCGCGAAGTCGCCGTGGCGAGGCGGGCCCCCTCGGCGGCGACCACCCTCTCGGAGGCGGACCGGACGGCGACCTCCAGCTCGGAGACCGCGCGGGCGAGGTCGGCCTCCACGCGGGCCACGGAGGCGTCGAGCTCGACGTGGTCGAGTTCCGCCAGGAGCTGGCCCGCCTCGACCCGGTCGCCGACGTCCACGAAGAGCCGCGCCAGCTTCCCGGGGTACTTGGGGGAGATGGCCGCGCGGGTCCGGGCCACCACGTACCCGCTGGCCGTCGTCCTCTCCGCGGCGAGGTCGGAGGAGACGCGGACGACCCGGCCCTCCTTCACCTCGACGCCCCCGAGGAGGGCGCCGGCCCGGAAGAGGAACGACCACGCCAGCCCGCCGGCCACGACGACGACGACCGCGGCGGCCAGCAGCCACGCGCCGCCGCCCCGGCGGCGGGCGGGCCGCGCGCCGCGATCGATCCTCAGCGAGGCGGCCGTGGGGGCCGCGTCCGCACCGTCGGAGGGATGGTCCGCCATGGAATCGGGGGATCCTAGCGTCCCGCGGTCTCCCTGTGGTGCCGGAACCGCTCGATGTCCTCCGCCTGGATGTCCGCGAGGACCCGGGTCGCCTCCCGCTCGATCCGGGCCGCCGAGCCGATGCGCCTCGACAGGCTGTCGAAGACGCTGTAGAGGGCCGGCACCACGTAGAGGGTCAGGAGGGTGGAGAGCGCGACGCCGCCGACCACGGCCAGGGCCATGGGCTGGCGGAGCTCGCCGCCGGGGCCCGCCGAGAAGGCCGCGGGAAGGGCGCCGGCGATGGTGCAGACGCTCGTCATCAGGATCGGCCGCAGGCGCTGCGGGCAGGCGTGGAGGAGGGCCGCGTCCCGGTCGTCGCCCAGGAGGCGCCGCTGGTTCGTGAAGTCCACGAGCAGGATCGAGTTCTTCTTCACGATGCCCA
>CAZWGT010000167.1:0-8277 GCA_964633345.1 uncultured Planctomycetota bacterium | reverse complement strand
GGCCTGGTCGGGGTCGTGGCCCGCGGGTATGTATCCGTTGAGCGGGTAGTGCGCCGAGGTCTGATCGGTGACGATGTCGACCTCCACCCCGCGTCGCTGCAGTTCCGGGTACACCTCGGCTGCGTTGCCCCCCACCCCCACCGACAACTTCCCGTGGAGCCGCGCCTCCCCCCCCCCCGCCATACCCGGCCCCGCCCCGCGAATCGGGGCCGCCTCCCTATAGGTCCATCGAGAGCCCGACGGAGAGGTAGCGGATCCGTTCCTTCATGAACTGGGTCTGGGGGTCGCGGCCGTTGTAGTACTCCAGCCCGAACCGGAAGTCCCTCCCGTAGGCCACTCCCACCGCCAGGGTGGCCCCCGGAGTCCAGTTCTGCTCCTTGCGCGACTGGACGTCCGCGGCCAGGTACGGGGCAAACCCGGAGGACCACTTCCCCCCCACCCACTCCCAGCCCACCTGGAACCGCCCGCTCTCCGTGGGCTCCCCGGTGTAGATGGCAGCGGCGGCCTCGGCGTAGAGGCGCGATCCCGCCGACGCGTCCCAGGAGAGGCCGAACGCCGCCTCTTCGAGGTGGTAGGCGATCGGATCCGCCCCGGTCCGATCCATGTACTCGTCCCCGAGGTGGGAGGTCAGGTGGTAGAGGTGGATCTTCCAGGCGAAGTCGCCGTCGCGGTGGACGAGGGGGATCCCGAAGCGCCAGTCGGAGGCGTCCATGTCGTACTTCTCGTGGAGATCGAACCGCGCGAAGACGGCGGCCTCGATCTCCAGTTCCGTCCCCTTGGCGGGGTTCTCTTCCGATGTCCACCGGAGCACGGAGCGCTGGAAGCCCAGCGTGTTCTCGACCTTCACGTTTCTACCGTCCCCCAGCGGGTACTGCATCTTGACCGAGGTGCGGGATTGCCGGGGAGCGGCGATGTACGGTTCGTAGAGGAGCGGCCCCTTCGGGAACCAGGTCTCCCGGAGGGCCTCCCCGGGGATGGCCTCCTCGATGGAGCCCTCGGGACGCTCCGTGCGGGGCGCGGGGGCGTCGAGGCGCGTCCCGGGGCCCCTCCGGACGGGCACCCGCCCCTCGGTCGTCGCCATCCAGGAATCATCCCGCGGAGCGGCGCACCCGCAGGCGGCGAGGGCGGCGGCGGCCAGCACGATCCGGTGCAAGGCGGACATGGGCGGGAAGCCTACCCTCCCCACCGGCGCCAATCGATGGGATTGACCGCTCTTTGCGATCCCGATTGGTTGATCTGGGGAAAAAACTAGAGGCGGTTTCACAAGACCCGCAGCGTAATCAGGAGGCAGGCTACATGGAGGAATGACTGGTAGATCTCGTCGAGCGTCCCGAGAATTGTCCGCCTCGCCTTCAGCCAGGTGCCGTCTTGGTCCCACTTCCGCAGCCGGCGCCAGCAGGTCGCGGGGCTCGGGAAGCCCGTCGAAAGGTCCTTCCAGCGGGCGCTCGTGCGGAAGATTCAGAGGTTCCCCTCGGAGACCTCGCGACTGTCCTTCCATGGTCGCCCCCGATTGGAGTGCTTCGGGAGCGGCGGCTCGACGAGCCCCCACTGTGCCTCGGACATCGTCAGCGGCCAGCCCATAGATCACCACCGTGAGACCTTGATCGGCTAGGACTTGCAATCGATCCTCCTCTTGCAGTTGCTTCTAGTGTCCCGGCGAGACCCGCTTCGCGTAGCCGGGAACGCGACGCCCCGTCTACTTCCGGAAACGCGCCAGGCCCTCGAGCACGCGCTTGATTCGGGCGCCCGATTCGCGGAAGACCCTGTCCGCCGCCTCCGGCTCCAGGGTACGGTCGTCGGCGTCCAGGACGGTCGCCCCCGCAAGCCTCTGACGGCCCATCGGCATCGACACGGTCGACTCCGATCCCCTGACGGCCAAGTCGTCCCACCCGGAGACTACGGTCTCGGTCCGCACCTCGGGGCCGAGGAGATCCATCCCGAGGCTGTAATCCGACGGCGCATTGGAGACGCCAAGGAGGCCGAGGATCGTCGCGGGAATGTCCAGGTGGCTCGTCATGCGGGACACCACCGCGGGCGGAACGCCCGGCGCATGGAGGACGAGCGGGGTCTGCGTCTGGAACCGGTCGAAGGCGGATTGGTGGCCCCAGCGCCCCCGCTCCAGGAACGCCTCGCCGTGATCGCCGGTGACGAGCACGATGGTGTGTTCCAGCAGGCGCCGCTCCTCCATGCCCCGGATCACCCTCCCGAACTGCGTGTCCAGGTGGCGGCAGGAGTTGACATACCGGTTCTTGATGAGGGGCATGTCTCGTTCGAGGTCGGACGAGGCGTAGTCGAAGACCTTGAGGTAGGGCTTCCGGATGGCGCACTCCTCGGGGAAGAAGTACCGGGCGTGCGGGGACTCGAAAAACAGGAAGCGGAGGAACGGCTTCCCGGGTGGGACGCGGTCTAGGCTCGCGAGCAGGGCCTCCACGTGCCTGCGGTCGTTCGCCCATCCCGGGACCCCGGGCTCCCCGTCGTGCAGCCGTTCCTTCGCGATGCGCGCCCAGACTGTCTTATCGAATTCCGGGTAACTGAACCGGGCGCTGGTGAAGGCCTCCACATCGTAGCCGCGCTCGAGTAGGTAGTCCATGAGGGCGGGGCTTCGACGCTCGTGGAGGAATGGGAACCAGAAGGGGCCGTAGAGCCCGTAGAACATCCCGAAGATGCCCATGCGGGTCCCGTTGCCGCTGCTGAAGTGGTTGCGGAACTGCACGGATTGCTGCGCGAAGGCCCACGTCTCGGGAGTGACGTCTGGATCGAGCATGTCGAATCGCCAGGACTCGGCCACGAGCCAGACGATGTTCAGGTCGCGCGCCGACGGGCCGGGGACGAGGGGCGACCTCGGGTATACGAGGTTGCGGACGTCCACCCGCGCCGATGGCGCTTCCCTCTGCTCCTCCTGCAGGATGCCGAGCCGCCCGGCCGCTCCTCGCAGCAGCAGAGGCCGGTACAGCGGGAGCGCCTCGGCCATGGAGAGGATGGGGTGGTAGTTCCGGATGTCGGAGGCGGCGAACGCCAGCCGCTCGCCAACCGCGAGGACGAGGAACGCCACCGTGGCTGCGATCCGGAGTCGGCGGGTGGCGAATTGCTCCCACGCGGAGCGGAGCCGATGCCAGTGGAGGGCCGCGGCGAGGAGCGCCGCTTCGATCGTCACGGCGAGGAGCGATAGGAGCGCCACTGTCCTGTCCGCGGAGGGATCGGCGCCGAGGGAGTCGATCCCGCCCGGGGTCCGGAGAAGGTTCCAGACGAACCCGTTGAAATGGAACCCGTACATGCGGTGGATGACGAGGTCCGCGTGGAGGAGGATCTGGACCGCTGCGGCGCCGAGCACCGCGACGCCGTAGACCGGGAACGAGGGAGGCAGCCGGATCTTCAGCAGCAGCCGGGCTGCCGGACCGCGCGCCAGGAGGGCATGGAGGAGGAGAGAGGGAAGCGCCGCGGGGAGGAGATACACGACGCTGTACGTGGGGAGCACGGCCGCAAGCCAGGCGGCGGCCACCGCGTTCGGCGGCCGAGCGTCGATCAGGAACCGGCTGGCGCTGACGACGACGAGCCCCCACGAGAGGAGGAGGAACCTCCCCAGCACTGCACCTCGGTCGTCCCCGGGACTCCGGACTCCGTCGGCAACCCGCGATCCGTATCCGCACCCTTCGTTCGGTTGCGTCATGGCATCAGGTCCTCGGCCGCGCGAGGGCGTGGTCCAGATTCGGCGGCTCGACGCCATGAACGACTGCCGCCGCGCCGTCGCGGCCCGATACGCTGCGGGACCCCGGGGACTTCCCCTCGACCTCCCCGTGGAGCGCCCGGGCCGCCGCCACGACTTCCAGATGTACAGCCCAAGACTGCAGCCCGGCGTCGACCGCGGGGCTGTGCTCGCCGGGCTCCATCAGAGGGGCGTCGGGGCCAGCGTCAACTGGGAACCGGCGGTGCACGAGATGCCCGCCTACCGGGACCTGGGATTCACGGACGCCGACCAACCCGTGACGGCGCGGCTCGTGGACCGAGTCCTCTCCCTGCCGATGCACTCCCGCATCGAGGATGCCCAGGCGGACGCGGTCGTCAGCGCCCTCCACGAAGTCCTCCGGTAGGCTTCTTTACGCCTCCGTCCCAGGCCAGCAAGACGAAGGGGTGGTCCTTGCCGGCGACGCCCTCCTCGACGGGACGGAGGCGATTCAGGCAGTCCTCTGAGAGCGCGGCGGCGCGGATCGCCCGTTCGAGGTCGCGCGTCTCCACGAGCACGATGGCGGTGCCGGGACCGAGCTTCCTCCGGAGGGTCGCCTCGTTCCAGGCCACCGGTAGCCGGGTGCGGAGCGCGAATGTGAATTGGCCGATGTCGCCCTCCCCGACGCGGAAGAGGACGAGGGGCCGGCCAGCGGCCAGTTCCACGGCCCGGGCCGCGAGGGCGCGGCCCGACCCCTTGCCGTTCATTCGCGTGAGGACCGTCGCGTCGACGGCCAGCGAGAGGACGGCGAGTCCTAGTGCCGCCTTCCCGGCGCGGACCCGGAGGTCCCGTGCCCCGGACCACAGGGGCTGGAGAGTCGCCCACTCCATGGCCCGCACGGTGCCGCGGACGAGCCGATCCCCTCGACGGGCGAGGGCGCCGGCTGCCGCCGCCTCAATGGCCGCCGCGGCCCCGAGGGCGGCGCCGGGGAAGAGCGGCAGGAGATAGACGACGCGCTTGCCGCCGATGGCGCTGAACACCAGGAGCATGGCCCCGACCCAGGCCGCGCCGGCCCGGAAGCCGTCGCGGCCCCGGAAGTCGACGGGAGTCCCGCCGAGGGCGCCCGCGAGAAGCAAGGGCCCCAGTGGCAGGAGGACCCACAGCGCGCGGACGTAGAACCACGGGGGCTGGGCGTGGTCCGCATCCTCGCCGAGCCGACCGAAGTGGTGGTGGACGAAGTACGCCTTGAGCCCCTCCACGCCCCGGACCTCGTGGAGAGCCCAGATCCAGGGTACGACGAGTCCGACCCCCACGAGGACCGTCAGCCAGAGGTGGAGCCGACGGAACGCCCCGAGGTCGCGCTTCCAAAGGAGCCAGGTCCCCGCAGCCACCGCGGGGATCCCGAACCCGAGGAGTCCTTTGCAAAGGAAGGCGAGCCCCGCCGCCACCCCCGCCGCCGCGGCGAGGATCCAGGAGTCCCGCCGGTGGGCCTGGAAGAAGAGCGCCAGGGAGAGGGCGGTGAAGGCCGCGAGCCCGGTGTCGGTGAGGCAGGTCCGGAACTTCAAGTGGAAGTACGGCGCGCCGAGGAGAAGGAGCGCCGGGAGCCAGCCGCGCCCGACGCCGAGGAGAGCCTCCCCGAGGAGCCACGCCGCAACGACGCTCAGGATCCCGAGCAGGGCCGGGGCCAGCTTGGCCGCGGCGTCCGTCGGTTCGCCCGCAACGCGGAAGACGCCGGCCACCATCCAGTAGAACAGCGGCGGCCGCTCGAGGAACGGGACGCCATTGATCTCCGGGACGATGTCCCAGAGCCCGTCAGCCGCCTCCCTAGCGGTCTCGGCGTCCCGGGGCTCGTCGGGGTTGCACAGTTCTCGACTCCCGAGAAACGCCAGGAGGAGGACCGCCGAGGCGAGGAGAACGAGGAGAAGCCGTTGGCACCGCGGCGCCGCCCCGGGGACCGGGAACGGGGACGGGCCATCTCCGGCCTCAGTCTCCACGGACTTCCTCCCCCTGCGTCGACAGGCGCCCCGCCCCACCGGGGATCCCCCGGAAGAGCACGTCGCAGGCCGAGAGCGTCGCGGGGTCGACTCCCTCGAGGAGCGCGCCGCAGGGGACCGGCGTCATCCCGCGGTCTCTGAGCCGCGCGAGGATGTCCCGGAGGCAGGGGTGGTACGCCGTCCCCTCGGCCTCGGCGTGGAGGGTGATGACCGTGTCCGCAGACGAGGCCGTCGCCCAATCAATGATCGCCCCGGCAAAGGGAACCACCGTCTCCACCCCGAGGCCGAGCAGTTCGTCCAGGGTCGCGAGGGTGGTCGGGATCTGGGGGATCGGCGAGACGCATCGCTCAAGCCAGGGCCGGAACGACACGCTCCCCCTCGTTTCTGCAGCGTAGTGGAGCCGGAGCCGCTCCTCCTCTCGCAGGACGTCCGAGGCCAGCTCCCACGCGGGCGCGCTCGCGCACTCCGGCGCGTGGCGGAGATGGTCCCGGACAACGCCGTGCGGAGCCCGCACTTCCGCAGCGCATTCGTGTGGACCATTACGCAAGCCGAACCCACTCCTCGTGAACGCCCGCGCCGCCGCCTTCCCGGAATTGTCCGGGCCCATGGCCACGAAGAACGCAGCGCGGGCCCCGGCCGCGGCAAAGGCGTCCAGCAGCGGAGGGACCCCCTCGTCCTTCCCCCGTCGCGTGTCGACGGCGACCCTGGGCGCGATGCGCACTCCGCTACCGGCGCCGGCCCGTCGCGGCGGCCCCCTTCGGCTGTCGGGTAGCGCGGCGCGCGACCTCGGGCTTGACGACGCGGTCGCCGCTCCCGCCGCCGAGGCCCGCCCCCTCGGAGAGGAACCACTCCATGGTCCGGCGGATTCCATCGCGGAGGTCGACCTCTGGCGTCACGCCGAGGACCCGCTTCATCCGCGTGTTGTCGGGGACGCGCCGCCGGATATCCTCGTAGGAATTCCCGTAGACGTCCTGCTGGCGCACGAACCGGATCCCGACCTCCGGTTTCCCCGTCAGTTCGGCGAACACCCCGATCATCGTCTTCGCGAGAGCCAGGATTGGCGTCTCGACTGCAGTCCCGATGTTGAAGACCCCGCCCTCGGCCTCCTTGAGGGTGCCGGCGGCGACCGTGGCGCGAACCGCGTCGTCCACGAAGGTGAAGCATCGGGTCTGGGTCCCGTCGCCGACAACCGTGAGGTCCTCGCCGCGCAGAAGCTGGCCCATGAAAATCGTGAGGATCCGGCCCACGTCCACGCGGTCGAGGCGCGGCCCGTAGGCGTTGAAGTAGCGGATGATTACGATCGGGAGACCCATCTTCCCGTAGGCGACGCAGAAGTGCTCCGCCGCCGCCTTGGAGGTGGAGTAACACCAGCGGTCGATGGTGGTCGCGCCGAGGACGCGGTCTCCGTCCTCGCGGAACGGGATCTCGGGGTTGCGCCCGTAGATCTCGCTCGTCGAGGAGAAGACGACCTTGCGCTCGTAGAGATAGGCGAGGCGAAGGACCGACTGCGTCCCGTTGATGTTTACGTTCAGTACCGAGTACGGGTCCTCCACGTAGTGCTCGACTCCCACGACCGCGGCTAGGTGGTAGACGATCTCGCAGCGGCGGACGAGGGACTCCAGCATGTCCTTGGAGAATATAGAGTCCTTCACGTAGTGGAAGCGCGGGTTCCCCAAATTGTGGCGTACCTTGAAGTCCTTCGCGGTGTCGAGGGCGAAGACCTCGTGCCCCTCCGCGAGCAGGAGGTCCCCGATGTGGGAACCGAGGAAGCCCCCGCCACCAGTCACTAGGATGCGCATCCTGCCTCCGTTCGGGAACTCCCGGGAGTCGCCATCCGCGAGGACGGGGCCTCTGCCGGGGGATCGGTGTTGCCGTCGCCGCCCCTGCGGACGACGGCCGAGACCACGACCCGGGGCCGTCCCCGGACCTCCGTGTGGATCCTGGCCACGTACTCCCCGAGCACGCCGGCCGACACGAACTGCGCCCCGATGGCGAGGAAGCCGAAGGCCGCCAAGGTGAAGATCCCGGACTCGGCCTCGATCCCCCGAACGAACCGCCGCCAGAGGAGGTATCCACCTAGCAGGAACGAGCAGAGGGAGATGAAGACTCCGAAGCACGTCATGAAACGGATGGGGACCGTAGTGAAGCCCGTCATGAGATCGAACTGGAGGTTCACGAGGTCGACGAGCCCGTACTTGCTGACGCCGTGGCGCCTCTCGTCGTGGCCGACCGGGATCTTGGCGATCGTCTTTGCGAAGGTGTTGGCGAGGGCCGGGACGAAGGTCGAGTTCTCCCGGCAGGCCGTTAGGGTCTCCACGACGGGCCGGCGGTAGCCGCGCAGCATGAAGCCGTAGTCGCGGAGCCTCACGCCCGTCGCCCGGGCCGTGTAAGCGTTGATTGCCTTCGACGCGAGCCGGCGTAAGAGCGTGTCCTTCCGGGCCACACGGTAGGTCGCCACAACGTCGAACCCGTCCTCGTCCTTGCGGACGACCGCGGGCACGTCCTCGGGGGGGGGGGGGGGGGGGGTGAGATGGGGGGGGGGGGGGGGGGGCGGGGCCCCGCCGGGGACGTGGCGCCCCGCGAACATGGCCGCGTTGTGGCCGTGGTTGCGGGTAATGTCCA
>CAZWGT010000166.1:0-8413 GCA_964633345.1 uncultured Planctomycetota bacterium | reverse complement strand
GAGCCCTAGGCCCCCTTCGCCGCGCAGGGCTCGCAGAGGCGCCGGACGGCCCGGGCGCGGCCCTCGGCGACCTCGACGATCTCCACCGTGGCGGGCCGCTTCGCGCAGGCCTGGCAGGGGGGGCGGCCCATGGCGAGGCCCGCCAGCCCCGGGGACTGGGCGAGGAGGGACTGGATGTGCTTCTCGACCTCCTTGGGGTCCATGCCCTTCAGCTGGGCGAGGTCGAGGGCCGCCGCGCCCGCCGCCGCGGCGCGGCGGGCGGAGCGGGAGGACCTCCCCTCGGCCTTCCTCCGCTCCGCCAGCCACGTCCGCACCCGCTCCACAGCCCGGGCCCGCTCGTCGGCCGGCCCGTCCCAGCGGAACCCGAAGTCCCGCCGCGTGCACGCGACCAGGCGCTTCTCCGCGTCGAGGCGGGCGAAGGCGTCCCCCGACTCGAGGTCGGGCAGGACGAGCTCGACGGCCTTCGAGGGATTCACGGGGAGGATCTTGCCCCCGCGGGGGGGCCGGGATCAACTGCGTGGCGAAGGCGGGGTCAGACCCCTTCGGTCTGGCACACGACCCGCCAGGCCAGAAGGACCTGACCCCAGATCGAAGGGGTCTGACCCCTACCTCGTCGCCTCCAGCACCTCGGCGAGGAGGGTCTCGACGGAGATCCCCTCGGCCTCCCCCTCGAAGTTGAGCAGCAGGCGGTGGCGGAGGGCGGGCCGGGCCACGAAGCGGACGTCCTCCGCCGAGGCGTGGGCCCGCCCGGCGGCCATCGCCCGGACCTTGGCCCCCAGCGCCAGGGCCTGGGCCCCGCGGGGGCTGGCGCCGTAGCGGACGAAGCGCCTCACCGAGGCGGGCGCCCCGGCGCCGCCGGGGGCGGTCGCCTCGACGATGCGGCCGACGAGGGTGCGGGCCGGACCCTCGAGGACCACCTCGCGCACGAGCCCCTGCAGCCGCGCCGCCGTCGCCCCGTCGAGCACCTGCGCCACCGGCGGCCCCGGCGCGCCCGTGGTCCGGTCCACGATGGCCAGAAGGTCGTCCCCGGAGGGGGAGACCATCAGCACCTTGAACAGGAAGCGGTCGAGCTGGGCCTCGGGGAGGGGGAAGGTCCCCTCCATCTCGAGGGGGTTCTGGGTCGCGAGCACGTGGAAGGGCCCCTCGATGGGGCGCGTGGCGCCGCCGGCGGTGACGGCCCGCTCCTCCATGGCCTCCAGAAGCGCCGACTGGGTCTTGGGCGTGGCGCGGTTGACCTCGTCGGCCAGGAGGAGGTGGGCGAACACGGGCCCGGGGCGGAAGACGAACTCCCGCCGTCCGTTCTCCTCGGTGAGGACGCCGGTGCCGGTGACGTCGGCGGGCATGAGGTCGGGCGTGCACTGGATGCGGCCGAACTTCAGGCCCACGGATCGCGCGAGGGTCCGCACGAGCATCGTCTTTCCGAGGCCCGGGACCCCCTCGAGGAGGACGTGGCCTCCGGCGAAGAAGGCCGTGAGGAGGTGCTCCACCGGCTCGGCGTGGCCGACGATGACGGAGCCGAGGGACCCGCGGAGGGCGGCCCACGCGTCCCGGAACCCGCGGATGTCGCTCTCGACGCTCATGCCAGCACGGCCTCCGGGAGGCGGAACGCGGCCCTGGCCGCGGCGGTCGTCGCCGCGCCGATCTCCTCGAGCCTCACGCCGTGGACCTTCGCCAGCTCCTCCGCGGCGTGCACGACGAAGGCCGGCTCGTTGCGCTTCCCCCTCTGCGGCTGGGGGGCGAGGAAGGGGCAGTCGGTCTCGACGAGGGTGCGGTCGAGGGGGACCGCCTTGGCGGCCTCGCGGGTCCTCCCGCCGTTGGGGTAGGTGATGACGCCGGAGAAGGAGACGAAGAAGCCGAGGTCGAGGCTCGCGCGGGCCTCCTCGACGCCGCCGCTGAAGCAGTGCATGACGCCGCGCACGGGTCCGCGGGCCGCCTCGTCGCGGAGGATGCGCAGGAGGTCCGGGTAGGCGTCGCGGCAGTGGACGACGAGGGCGAGGTCCAGTTCGCGGGCCAGTCCCACCTGCCAGCGGAAGACGCGCTCCTGGTCCTCGCGGGGGCTGAGGTTGCGGAAGTAGTCGAGGCCGCACTCGCCGACGCCGACGCACTTCCCGGAGCGGAGGAACCCCTCGATGGCGGCGCGGCCGGCGTCGTCGAGGGCGGCGGCGTCGTGGGGGTGGACGCCGGCGGTGGCGAAGACGCCCGGCCGGGCCGCCGCCATCTCGACGGAGCGCCGCGAGCCCTCGGGGCCGACGCCGACGTTCACGAGGGAGACGAGTCCGGCGGCGCGGGCGCGGTCGAAGACGGCGTCCCGGTCTCCGTCGAACCGGTCGAAGTCGACGTGGGCGTGGGTGTCGATGAGCGTGGTCGCCATGGGCGGCAGCGATCGTACAGGCCGCGCATCGACTCCTCGGAGAAGTAGAGCGGCGCCGCGATCAGCGAGAGGGCGGTCAGGGTGAGCCAGAACCCCGGGCGGTAGTTGTGGGCCATGGCGAGCGCGATGGAGGCGAGGGAGTGGCCTTCGTCGAAGGCCCAGTCCAGGAAGTCGAGGGTCGGCCGGCAGAGCGCGACGCCGAGGGCGATGAGCGCGTGGGTCGAGAGGGTGGCCTCGACGTCCTCCGGGGCGCGGCGGCCCGGGGGCCGCCACGCGAGGAACACCGCCGCCCCGGTCGCGACGGGCCAGCCGATCCAGGGATCGAGGCGGGGTCCCCCGGCCTCCCCCGACACCAGCGCCCATCCGACGAAGAAGGGGATCGCCCCGGAGAGGATCCAGAGGAGGCGCCCCACGGCCCGGCGTTCCCTCCCCCCACGGCGGAGGGCGAGCCACAGGAGGAGGAGCCACGGGGCCAGCCCGAAGAAGAGGACGTACCCGTAGTCGTTGCTGGTCCCGTAGGCGCCGAGGAGCAGGCGGTCCTGCAGGCCTTCCCGCGGCTCTCCCAGGAGCAGCCTGCGGATCTCGAACTCGATCCTCGCGGCCGGGACGCAGGCCTCGTTGTCGCGGGAGTAGCTGTCCGTCGTGGTCGTCACGGCCTTCGGGGGCTCGAACTCCGAGGGCTGGGCGATGCACCCGTGGTAGGGGAGGAAGGTCGCCAGCACGAGGAGGGCCAGGCCGACGCGGCGGGCGAAGCGGGAGGCGGGGCCCTCGATCACGGGCGCGTCCGCCACGGCCGGCAGCGGTCGTGCCACCGCCGGAGGCGCTCCTCGCGGACGAAGAGGGGCGCCGCGATCAGCGCCAGGGAGGCCAGGGCGAGCCAGAATCCCGCGCAGTAGTTGGCCGCGAGGGCGCGGAGCACGGACCCCGGGGAGTGGCCGTCGACGAAGGTCCAATTCCAGGCCGTCAGGAGCGGCCAGCCGAGGCAGATCCCCATCCCGAGCACGGCGTGGGAGCCCACGGTCGCCTCGACGTCGGGAACCGCGCGCCGGTGGCGCGGGCGCAGGAGGAGGAGGGCGCCGGCGACGGGCAGGAGGAGCGGCGGCCCGGTGACGCCGTACAGGGGGGGGCCCGCGGACGGGTCGAAGGTCCCGATCGCGCCGATGCCCGCCCAGAGGAACAGCGCCCCCATGGCCGTCCAGAGGAGGGAGCCCACGACCCAGCGGGTGCGGAGCCGGTCCCCCCGGACCAGGAAGAGGGCCATGGCCCAGAAGGGCAGCGCGAGGAAGACCAGGAGGCCCGTTAAGTCGTCGGACTTCCCGTCGCAGGGGAAGACGGCGTCCTCGACCTGGAACCCGGACCCGCCGAGGAGCCACCGGGCGGAGCCCTCCAGGATGGCCGCCCCGTTGAGGCCCGTGTGCCCGACCTTGTAGTCGCCGCCGCCGTCCGAGCGCCCTTCGAGCTGGCCCGGGTGCACGCGGCAACCGTGGTAGGGGAGCATGCTCGCGAGGAGGAGGAGCAGCAGTCCCCAGCGCCGGACGGCCCGGCCCGAGGGGCCCTCGACGGGGAAGGCGGGGGTCGGAACTACGGCGGTGACGGAACCGGGCTCGAAGGACGTTTCCGCCATGGGCTGCAGCAATCGTACATCCGGCGCAGGAAATCCTCGGACGCGAACAGCGGCGCCGCGATCAGCGCGAGGGCGGCCAGCGCCAACCAGAACCCGCTGCGGTAGTTGGCCCAGAGGGCCCGGGTGATGGCCGGGAGCGGGTGTCCCTCCTGGAATGCCCACGACCACGCCTGCCAGGCGGGGGTGACGAGGCAGAGGCCCCATCCGAGAAGAGCCTGGGACTCGACCGTGGCTTCCACGTCCCGGATCTCCCATCGGCGGCGCGGGCGCAGGAGCAGGAGGCCGCCGGCGATCCCCAGCCAGATCCACGGGGATTCCAGGGGCCAGAACCAGGGGGCCTCCGGATACCCGAGTTCGACAGTTCCCGATCGAAAGGCTCCCCGGCCGTAGGTCGCCATGGCGATGAACGCCACCCCCAGAAGAACCCAGAGGACCGTCCCCACCACCGTGCGCATTCTGGGGCGGTTGCCTCGGATGAGAAGCAATGCGGCAAGCCAGAAGGGGAGGGCGAGGAAGAGCCGAGGGCCCATGAAGTCGCCGTACTTCCCTTCGTGCTTCCCCCATGAGGACTCCATGGGATCGAGGAGTTGGAGTCGGCGGAGCAGGTTCTCCGCATACGCGGCTCCGGAGACCCCGGGATAGGAAGGGTCGAAGCTAGTCTTGTTCGCCTCTTCGTCGCCCGAGAGCTCCGCTGGATGCACCCGGCACCCGTGGTAGGGGAGCACCGCCGCCAATAGGAAGAGGAACAGGCCGACCCGCCGGAACACGCGGGCCGTGGGCCCTTCGAGGGGGAACGGGCTCGGCGCGTCGAGAGACCCGGTTGCCGTGCTCTCCACGCCGCCATCCTACGCCGCGGCGTACAATCCCCGCTCCATGGCCCCGAAGCCGCTGCTGCTCCGCGCGCGCACCGTCGTGCCCGACCCCGCGTCGTCCATCGACGACGGGGCGGTGCTGCTGCACGGGGATCGCGTGGCGCGGGTCGGGCGGTTCGCGGACCTCCGGGCGGAGTCCTCCCGGGTGCACGACCTCGGCGACGTGGCGCTGCTCCCGGGGCTCGTCAACGCCCACTGCCACCTCGACCTGACGGGGGCGCGGAACCGGTTCGCGCCGACCGCGGACTTCCTCTCCTGGATCCAGCGGATCCGCCCCCTCCGCGACGAGGTCCGCGCGGCCGTCGCCGCCGACGTCGAGGCGGGGGCGCGCGAACTCCTCGCCTCCGGCTGCACCCTCGTGGCGGACGTCGTGTGGGAGCCGGGGACCGTGGAGGGACTTCGCCGCGCGGGGATCCGGGCCGCGGCCTTCTTCGAGGTCCTCGGGTTCACGATGAAGGAGCCGATGCCGCTGGCGGCGGCGCTGGAGGCGGCGCGCGCCGTCCCCCGCGAGGGGACGGTCGTCCCCGGCCTCGCCCCCCACTCCCCCTACGCCTGCACCGACGACATGCTCCGCCGCTGCGCGACGGCGGCGCGGGAGCTGCGCCTCCCCGTCACCCTCCACGCCGCCGAGACGGAGCACGAGGTGGAGTGGCTCCTCGAGGGCGGCGGCGCCCTCGGGGGGCCCCTGCGCGAGCTGCACGGGCCGGAGTGGAGCCATCCCGGGAAGCGTCCCGTGGCCCACCTCCGCGATCTCGGCTTCCTCGACGAACCCCGCCTGCTGGCCCACGGGAACTGGCTCGAACCCGACGAGAGGGAGATGGTCCGGGAGTCCGGCTCCGTCGTCGTCCACTGCCCCGGGAGCCACGCGTTCTTCTCCCACGCCCGCCACCCCGTCGCGGCGCTCCGGGCCGCGGGGGTGACGGTGGCGCTGGGCACCGACAGCCTCGCCTCCCACCCCGACGGGGTGCTCTCGATGCCGAACGAGATCCGGCGGCTCGCCGCGCGGGAGCCCTCGATCCCGCCGCGCGAACTCCTCGCCATGGCGACCACGGCGGGGGCCGAGGGCCTGGGCCTCGCCGGCCTCTGCGGGGTGCTCGCCCCCGGCTCCTTCGCCGACGCCGCGGCGTTCGCCGTGCCCGGAGGGTGGAAAGGCCCGGAGTCCCTCCTCGACCCCGATCTACGATGCACCGCCGCCTTCGTCGGCGGCGCGTCCCGGCTCGACGCGAAAGGAACGGAACCCCGTGCTTGACCTCGCCGACATCCGCAGGGACCCCGAGGGGTACCGCAGGGGCGTCGCCCGCAAGGGGGCGACCGAGGGCCTCGACGAGCTGCTCCGCCTGGAGGAGCGCCGCCGCGCCCTCATCGTGGAGGCCGAGGGGCTGCGCGCCCGGCAGAACGCCGCCAGCGAGGCCATCGCCGCCACGAAGCGCTCCGGCGGGGACGCCTCGGCCGCCATCGAGGAGATGAAGGCGGTCAAGGCCGCGGAGAAGGACGCGACCGCGCGGCTTCGCGAGGTGGAGGAGACCCTCGAGCGCCAGGTCCGCCTGCTCCCCAACCCCCCCGACGAGGACGTCCCGGACGGGAAGACCTCCGAGGACAACCGCGAGATCCTGCGGTGGGGGGAACTCCCGAAGTTCGACTTCGCGCCGAGGCCCCACTGGGAGATCGCCGGGGCCGCCGGGTGGGCGGACCCCGAGGCCGCCGGGAGGATGAGCGGATCGGGGTTCACCGTCCTCCGGGGCGACGGGGCGCGCCTCGAGCGGGCGCTGGGCCAGTTCCTCCTCGACTTCGCCGCGGGGACGAACGGCTACACCGAGGTCTCGGTGCCGCTCCTCATGAAGCGGGAGGCGATGGACTCCGTCACCATCGCGGAGAAGTTCCGCGAGGACATGTACCGGACCACCGACGACGACGGCCTCTACCTGATCCCCACGGCCGAGCACCCCCTCACCAACCTCCACCGGGACCAGGTCCTCGACGCGGAGAGTCTCCCCCGGAGATACACCGCGCTCACCCCCTGCTTCCGCCGCGAGGCCGGGGCCGCCGGCAAGGACACCCGCGGGATGCTCCGGGTCCACCAGTTCTGGAAGGTGGAGATGATGTCCTTCGCCCATCCCGACCGCTCCCGCGAGGAGCACGAGCGGATGCGCGGCAACGCCGAGGCGGCGCTGAAGGCCCTGGGCCTCCACTTCCGCACCGTGTTCGTCTGCACCGGGGACATGTCGGCGGCCAACCGCCGGCAGTACGACCTCGAGGTCTGGGCGGCGGGCGTGGGGAAGTGGCTCGAGGTGTCCTCGGTCAGCAACTTCGGGGAGTGGCAGGCGCGGCGCTGCGGGACCCGCTGCCGCGAGGGGGCGGGGAAGCCGCGCTTCGTGCACACCCTCAACGGCTCCGCCCTCGGGATGCCCCGGGTCCTCATCGGGATCCTCGAGAACGGCCAGCGCGCCGACGGATCGGTCGCGGTGCCGGACGTCCTCCGCCCGTACATGGGCGGACGGGAGTCCGTCGGGGGCCCGGGGACGGCGTGAGCCACAGGCCCCGCGCCCGGTCGATGGCCGCCGCCGTCGTGGCGGTGGTGGGCCTGGGATCCTCCATCCTCCTGGTCGGGTTCCTCGCGCGCCAGGTGGCGGTGGAGCGGGACCGCGGGATCCGGTCCTCGACGGACGAGCGGGGGGCCCGGATCCAGCTGAAGACGGTCCAGGGCCAGCTCCGGGAGGCCCGCGAGGAGACGGCACGCATCGCCGCGAACCGCGCCCGCGAGGCGGGGGTCGCGGAGGCGGAGACGGGGGCGCTGCGCCGGGACCTCGCCGAGGCGCGCCGGGAGCGGGAGGAGTGGCGCAACCGCTACCGCGCCGCGGCGGCGGAGCGGGACCGGGCGGTCGAGGAGCTGCTGGCGGCGCGCCGCGACATCGAGCTGCTCCGCGACGACGCGGCCCGCTCGGGGCGGCGGTCGGAGGCGGCGGCGGAGGATGCCAGGGCACGGTCGGAGGAGGCCGCCGAGGCGGCGCGCCGCCTCGTCGCCGTGACGGAGCGGGTCGCGTTCCTCCTCCGCCCGCTCCTCCAGGACCTCCGCAGCCCCGACGGGACGATCCGGGTCCGCGCCCACGAGGCGCTGTGCGCCTACGCCGGCCGGGAACTCGCCTACCGCCCCGGCGGCGCCGCCGAGGAGCGCGAGGCCGACGCGGCGGCGATCGAGGCGGAGCTGATCGGGCGGTAGGGCTACTCCTCCCGCACGAGCACGAGGACGACGTCCGTCGTGCCGCCGTAGACGTGCGCCATCGTGAGCGTCCTGAACCCCTCGAACCCCGACGCCTCGAGGCCGTAGCAGGTCCCGGGGTCGAGGTCGGGGCTGCGGAACGTGCCGTCGCCGGGCACCTCGGCGGCGATGGTCCTCCGGAGGAGGTGGGCCCCCTGGTCGGACGGGGCGATGCGGATCCTCCCCTTCGCCGCCACCGGGTTCCCGTCCTCGTCCACGATCCGTCCCGTGATGGGGGCGACCCGCGGGAGGCGGACGACGACGTCCTTCGCCCCGGCCTCCACGGCGTT
>CAZWGT010000165.1:3895-8432 GCA_964633345.1 uncultured Planctomycetota bacterium | reverse complement strand
GAGCCCCTTCGCCTCGTCGTTGCGGACCTGGAAGCGTCCCGGCCCCTCGGTCCAGCCGGACCCGAGGGAGGAGCGGCGGAAATCGTCGCGGAAGTGGGGCTTCGTCTCCGGGGGGAGCGCGGCCTCGTAGGGGCGCACCTCCGGCGCGTGGCCGCGGAATCCCGGGAGCCCCTTCCCCTCCCGGTCGGTGAGGCGGAGGGAGAAGGTCGGCCCCGCCCAGCCGAGGGCGGCCTTGAAGAGCAGCCGGTGGCGCCCCTTCTTCAGGCGCAGCGGCACGCGGTCCCGGTCCTCCACGAACCGGCCCGCCTCCCACTCCTGCTTCTCGACGAGCACCCCGTCCACCCACAGCGCCCAGCGGTGCTCCGTGGAGACCCACGCCCAGGCGTCGGCGTCGGCCTGGATCTCGAACTCCGCCAGCCCGTAGGTGACCGAACCCTCCGGGTAGGCCCAGCGGGCGGCGACGATGCCCGCGCGGTCCTCCACCACGGGCCCCCCGGCCGGCGGGGAGAACCACCGCGCGACCTGCCGGGGCGAGGGGTACTCCCGATCGAAGACGGCCTCCCGCTCCGGGGCGAAGGGGGTGGCCAGCCCGTCCCCGCCCTCGGGGGGGTAGAAGGGGCCCGCCACCATCCATCCCCGGACGAAGCCCCCCTCCTCGGCGGCCTTCTCCCGGTCCACGGGGTCGGTCCCGTCCCCGAGGACCGTCTGCCGCGCCATCTGCCCGAGGAGCCTCGCCCGGCCGTCGGGCAGGCCGAGGTCCACCTCCGCCCCCTCCTCGCAGGGGAATCGTTGCGCGGCGAGATCCTCCCAGACCTTCGGGCCGAACTCCCGCGCCAGAAGCGCCCCGAAGGCGCGGGCGGTCCCCGCCACGGTCTCCGGGCCCGGGGAGAGGGCCGCATAACCCCGCAGCACCCGGCCGTAGCGCGCCCAGTCGATCCCCCCTCCGGGGCGGCGGCCGTAGCGGTCGATCCAGTGGAGGAACCAGCCGGCCGAGGGGCCGTAGGGGGCGGTGCGCCAGTAGGCCTCCTCGCGCTCGAGGTAGTCCCGGCGGAAGGCCTCGAGGTTCCCCTTCGCCGAGGGCCACTCCTCCCCCTCCTGCCGGAGCCAGAGGGAGCAGAACGCGGCGCCGAAGTTGGCGATCCCCTCGATCCAGCCCGGGAAGCGGGGCTCGGGCGCCAGCACGCAGTGGGAGAGCTCGTGGAAGTAGAGGCCGGTGTGGACGAGGACCGCCGCCTTCCCCTTCGGATCGGCGCGGCCGATGTCGATGCGCTTCCCCCCTCCGATGCCGCCGCCGAAGTCCCAGAGCTCCTTGAAGAAGATCGTGATCCGGTCCCCCTCGGGGTTGGGGACGAAGCCCGCCAGATCGGTCAGGGCGACGTACGCCAGGTCCAGGACGTAGCGGCTCTTCTCCGGGATGCGGGCCACCAGGTCCGCGTCGCCGATGAAGATGAACTCCCGGGAGAGCACGGTCTGGAGGCGCCCGAAGACGGGGCAGGCGAGGGCCTCGTCCACCGTCTTCCGCTCCCCGGCGTCGAGGTCGGCGAGGATCTGCTTCTCGAGGGCGGCGACCTCCGTCCGGGCCGCCTCCTTCGGGCCCGCCGGGGCGGCGGGGTCGAGGACGAGGTTCTGCAGCGCCCTCCGCGCCGCCGACGGCCTCCCCTCCTTCCGCATCCGCGCCGCCTCCCGGAGCAGTCGCTCCGGGTCGGACCGGAACCTCTCCGCCGCGGCGTCCGCCTCCTCCCGCTCCTCCTTCGGGATCTCGCCGAAGATCCGCACCTTCAGGTCCGCCACCTCGCGGTCGCGGCGCTCCGCCCCCTTGGGGTCCCCGATGACCTTCGCGGTCGCCTCCTCCGGGACCTCGCCGAAGACCCCCACCTACCGGCCCGCCACCCCGCGGGCGCGGCGCTCCCCCCCCTGGGGGTCCCTCTTGACCTTCGCGGTCGCCTCCTCCTGGAGCGAGCCGCGCACGACGTCGAGGAGGGCGAGCGCCCCGCGGAGCTTCTTCCGGTCGAGGAGGCGGTTGGCGACGTCGCGGAGGAAGCGCGCCCGCTCCTCGTCGATGCGGGCGACGACGATGTCCCGCTCCTTCGGGGAGAGGGGCGGCGCGGGAGGGACGGGGAGGGCCAGGAGCGCGTCCCGGGCGGCGTCCTTGATGTCCTGACCGGGGGAAGCGCGGAGGGCCCCGGCCAGCGCGGCGTAGGCGCCGGAGGCGTCCTTCTTCGCCGCGAAGTCCCGGCCCCTCTCGAGCAGGGAGGCGGCGTCCTCCCCGGGAGCGGGCGCGAGGAGGAGGAGGGCGAGGAGGGCGCTAGTGCCGGGTGGGGCCCGCACCGCTCTTGGTCGCCGCCGCCCGGCGCGCCGCGTCGGCGACGGCCCGGTGGTTCAGGCCGTACTTGTCGAGGACCGCCTGGGGCGGACCGCTCTCGGCGTAGGTGTCCTGGACCCCGACGAACTCCATGGGGACCGGCATCCTGCGGGCCAGGCACTGGGCGACCGCCGCGCCGAGGGCGCCCTGCACGAGGTGCTCCTCGGCGGTCACGACGGCGCCGCACTCCTTCGCCGCGCGGAGCAGGGTCTCCTCGTCCAGCGGCTTGACCGTGTGCATGTCGATGACGGTCGCCTCGATCCCCTCCTCGCGCAGGAGGTCGGCGGCCTTGAGGGACTCCGCCACCATGAGGCCGTTGGCGACGATGCAGACGTCCCCCCCCGCCCCGTGGACCTTGGCCTTGCCGAGGGTGAAGCGCTCCCCCTCCCGGTAGACGAGGGGGACCTTCGGGCGGCCGGTCCGGATGTAGACGGGGCCGACGTGGTCGGCGGCGAGCTTCGTCACGGCGCGGGCCGACACGGCATCGGCCGGCACGCAGACGGTGAAGCCCGGCAGCAGGCAGGCCAGGGCCACGTCCTCGATGCCCATCTGGCTCGGGCCGTCCTCGCCGATGGAGAGGCCGCCGTGGGATCCGCAGACCTTCACGTTCTCGTTGGCGTAGGCGACGTTCATCCGGAGCTGGTCGAAACCCTTGGCCATGAGGAAGACGGCGAAGGAGGAGATGAAGGGGATGCGGCCGGTGGAGGCCAGGCCGGCCGCCATGCCGACCATGTTCATCTCCTGGATCCCGATGTTCCAGTACCGGTCGGGGTACTTCTTCCCGAAGACGCCGCTCTTGGTGGACTTGGAGAGGTCGGCGTCGAGCGCCACGACGCGGGGGTTCTCGGCGCCGAGTTCGCAGAGCGCGTCCCCGTAGGCGTCGCGGGTCGCGGGGCCCATCTCGAAGGAGCGGACCGGCATCACTTTCCTCCCGTGGCGAGGATCTCCTCGCGCGCCTTCGCCGCCTGGTCCCTGGAGGGGGCCGCCCCGTGGAACGAGGGCTGGTTCTCCATGAAGGAGACCCCCTTGCCCTTCACCGTGCGGCAGAGGATCTGGGTCGGGCGGTCGGTGCAGGCCCGGGCCTTCTCGAGGGCCCCCACCACCGCGGCGATGTCGTGGCCGTCGACGTCGAGCACGTTCCAGCCCATCCCCTTCCACTTGTCGGCGAGCGGCTCCAGCGGCAGCTCGTCGTCGCAGAAGGTGTCGTTCTGGATGCGGTTGACGTCGGTGATCACGCAGAGGGAGGCCATCTTCGGCCCGTGGGCCCCGGCCCACAGCGCCGCCTCCCAGATCTGCCCCTCGTCGGTCTCGCCGTCCCCGATGAGGCAGTAGACCCGGGCGTCGGACCGGTCCATCGTCAGGCCGAGGCACATCCCGATTCCGAGCGAGATGCCCTGGCCGAGGGAACCGGTGTTCCCCTCGATGGCCGGGAGGAAGCGGCGGTCGGGGTGGCCCTGGAGGCGGGAGCCGAGGCGGCGGAGCGTGCCCAGTTCGTCCTTCCGGACGTAGCCGAGTTCCGCCCACACCGCGTAGAGGGCCGGGACGCCGTGGCCCTTGGAGAGGATGAAGCGGTCGCGGCCGGCCCACTTCGGGTCCTCGACCCTGTGCCGCATCTCGTGGAACCACAGGACGGTCAGGATGTCGATGGCCGAAAGGGAGCCGCCCGGGTGGCCCGAGCCCGACGCCTCCAGCATGTCGATGATGTCCACCCGCAGACGCCGCGCGAGATCCTTCATCTCGGCGACGGGGGTGCCCCGACCGCGTGCCGCCATGGAATCGACCCTCCCGGACGGCGGGAGGATACCCCCGCGACGGGACAGGGCCGAATCGGGGAGCCGGGGGACTGGGGAAAGTCGGGGACCCTCGAGGACGACGGAGGACGCCGGGGAGACGAAGACGACGCGGCCGACCTTGCCCCCGAGCCCCCGTTCGGAGGCGGCGCCGAGGAGGGGAAGGCGGCGGGTGCCCGTGGAGGCCGTCCTACGCCCGCTCGGCGAACCTCCCGGCCAGCATGCCGCAGGCGGCGTGCCTGGCGACGCCTCCGGAGTAGCGGCGCACGATGGGCACCTGCAGGGCCTGGAGGCGGTCCATGAACTCCCCGCGCTCCTCGTCGGAGGCGCGGGCGTATCCGTCGGGCCTGGCGTCGTTGACGTCGATGAGGTTGACGCGGAGGCG
>CAZWGT010000165.1:0-3795 GCA_964633345.1 uncultured Planctomycetota bacterium | reverse complement strand
GTGGAGATGGTGATCGCCCCGGCGGAGATGCGGCCGCCGCAGGGGTGGGAGAGGACGCGCGCGGCGCGGATGACCTCGTCGTAGTTGTGGAAGGGCTCCCCCTGTCCCTGGAACACCGCGCCGGTGACGGTCCCCGGCGCCTCGTCGCGGACGGTGACGAAGGCCGAGACCATCTCCCACGCCTCGAGGTTGCGCGTGAGGCCGAGGCGGCCCGTGGCGCAGAAGGAGCAGGCCATGGCGCAGCCGACCTGGGAGGAGAGGCAGACGGAGAAGGCGTCCTTCTTCTTCAGCGGGATGCGCACCGCCTCGTGGAGGGCGCCGTCGGGGGAGCGCAGCAGGTACTTGACGAACTGGTCGGCCGGGTCGGTCGCGCGCTCGAGGACCTCGAGACGGCGGTCGTCGGTGGCGTCGGCGATGGCGGCCCGGAGCCTCTTCGAGAGCGGCCGCCGCGCCGCGGCCTCGGCCCCCTTCGGCGAGATCGCGTGGGCCTGGGACCGACGGGCGTCCTCGTCGCGGATCTCGACCCCGCGGGCACGGAGGTGCGCGGCCAGTTCCTCGGGGAGGAGGGAGAGTCGGTGGGGAGTCGGCACGTCGGTAGGATACTCGAGTGAGCGATCTTTGAGTCCTCGAACGACGCAGGCAGTGCTGGCGGAGTATCACCCCCGGTGAGGACGAGTGGCGTTCCTCGTCAAGGGAGTGCGGTACTCTATGTGACCCTACGGCTCTCTCCTGAGGACCCACACTCGTCCATCCTGCCCCTCATGTAATTGGCCACCATCAAGTGCCCACTTGCGATTACTAGACCAAGACATGGCGGCATACCACTCTGGGGCGAGCGGCCTTCTACCGTAGAACTCTCCAGCATCAGCACTCCAGACCCGCCCAGATGCATCTACAAAGAAGACTCCATTCCCAGCCGACCCTACATTAGAAGGCCACGCATATGCGCACCACCACTTGGCGGAAAGAGACGGGTCCACGGTTCCCACGAATTGGGAGTTTGGAAATCCTTCATGGGTTGCAGACCTATCGCTAGTTGGCAGGTACAGGAGAAAGTAGTACCCCTTGGAGGTGACGATGCCCGATCCGTCGGGACAACCCATTTCCATCCTCACGAGTGGGCTTCGAATGAAATCCCCACGAGTGCGCCCCCGTTCGTCGAGTCGCAACCCACCCGTACCCGCCAACTCTTGCAGCGTCCCGAACTCTCCAGCCCCATCACCATTGACATCCACATACACGCGATCTGCGAACTCAGCCTGTGCGACTGCCAATGTCCATAGGGTGTTTATCACGCTCTCGTCCAGGGTGCCCCTGCTATCATAGGGACTCTTGAACCGATACATGAGTACTGAAACAGACGCACAGGCCATTACTGCGACGAATCCAAGGACTACTGTTTTCCGCCTCATTGGCCGAACAAGAGGCACGCCTCCGTGCGCGGAAATGTAGGCACGCTACTGCCCCCCCCACTCAGCGCACACAATTCCCACCTCCGCAGGACACTTCCATTTCTAGATGATAAACTCTATCGGACAATGGAAATGAGCAGTGTCTTGTAACATCGTCAGGCCAGAAGGTCGCCGGGTACGCGTCCTTCCTAGAATAGTGGTCACTGACTACGGTGCAGAGCGTGTACTTCAAGTCGATGCAAAAGCAATCGTTCCCCCCCCTACTGCACAGGTTATTGGTTTTCCATCTACAAACGGCCTTCGCAAGATTGCACACGCGCAAGTACAGTGGCTTCTTCAGGGCAGCCTTCTCGCTATCGGTGGCGCAGGACGGAATTGGGACCGAACCTGATGCACGTACTTTCCAGTACTTCTGGCATCCCGCTTGGAAGCATGACCATGACGGTGACCATGTCGAATACCACGGCCCGTCGGGGTAATATTGTTGGAGGCACAAACAATCAGTCCTATCTTCATTGGGTTTGCAGGTACCAGCGCAGCCATAGTTCATGCACCCGCTGGGTCCGAGGTAGCAACCATTCTCTTGGCGCTCGAATTGTCCCGCTTGGCCAATGAGTCCCTGGTACTGTCCACATGGTAGCAGTTGTCCCTCCAAAGATGCAGGAGCCGCTTGAAAGAGACCACTCCACTGGGTCATGGCCCTCTCGCAAGTCACCATCGACTGCGACCATGGCCGAGCCATCTCCGCGAACTCCCGATCCTCGCTTGCCGTCTCTTGGATGTGAGCGCCAATTTGTAAGTGCGCACTTTGAGTGCCTTGCTCAGTGTGTTCTGTCGGCATTGAGATTGGATCAAGAACGCGCGGCGCTTTGAATCGAGTGATTGTAGCCAGCGGATCAATGCGACTCATCAGTGGCAGGAGGGGGAGAGGAATATTCTCTCCCGTGGTGCTACTGAAAGTGTCCCCGATGGTCGCCTGTCGCCAGAATTCCGACAATGCCCAATTGGAGTTGGCTTGTAGTCTTCCCCAATCGAGGGCTCCTGCCCGCGCCCGATCAGCGCAGTCATCGCACTTGCCTCCGCAAGTTCCCCCACAAGGCCCCTCCGAAGCAGGTGGTGCCGCCCCGGCAGGACCGCCCCTACAAGTCCCCGCGCATCCGCAGTCGCCACCTCCGACACCGCAAGGGGATTCCGCCGCGCCATGGTCGTCACTCATAGCCACGCTCCTCTCTGCCCCGGGGCCGCGCTTCCCGCGGGGCAGGTTCTAACCGTCGAACCGTACCGCAACATCCTACCCCTAGTACGGCCTCCACGCAGGGGCCAGCATGTTGAAGTGCACGGAAGCCCATGCCTCAGAGCCGCCGACGACGTACTTGAACCGGACCTGCTCCTTGATGCCGGTGAGGCTCAGGGTCTTGACATCCGCCGCGGAGAACGTGCTGAAACTCCCCAGGCTCACGAAGGCCGTGTCCTCCGCGTTCTTGTGCTCGACGTCGATGTCCAGGGTCGGGCTCGTCCCCGCGACCTGGAACGCCTGGCAGGCGAACACCGCGGAGAGGCCGCCGCGCCCAAACGTGGGGCTGTAGTACGCCGTCCCCGCGAGCTTCATGAGCGTCATCCCGATGACCACCGTTTCCTCCTTGGCGCTCCCGCGCCGCAACCGCTCTCCCTGCACACTCATCCGCCCCGTCCGCCGGCCCACTCAGGACCGGACTACAGGCGCGGCGGCTACGCCCTGCTCTCAAGGAACGGCGCCCGATGGCTACGGCTCCATCCCTCCACGGAAGTCGATGCGAAGCCGAACGAAACGTCGTACATCCTCGGAGATCAGCCAGGCGGCATCTCCAGCGACCAGGTGGACGGGCGACCTGATCCCGACCCAGGATCGATTCCCTTCCAACTCGTCGTCGGTGGTCTCCACATGGACGGCCACAGGACCTCCCACGGTCGGCGGCGCAGGGGACGGGCCGACCAGAACCCGGATCGACTTGCTCCCCTTCGTCTCGATGGGCTCGGAGTATTGCGGAGTTCCCGGACTCGCCATGGCACAAGAGTCGCGAGGGGGGGGGGAATCGAAGTCAAGTGGATTCCCGAATCCGAACTCGCCCGACTACACCCCCATCGTGTGGCTGCCCGAATCCACGAACAGGATGTCCCCCGTGATGTTCCGCGAATGGGGCGAGCAGAGGAAAGCCACGACGTTGCCCACGTCGTCCTGCTCGATGTTCCGCCGAAGCGGCGCCGTCTGCTCCACGTGGTCGAGGATCTTCACGAAGTCCCCCACCGCGCTCGCCGACAGCGTCCGCACGGGGCCCGCGGAAATCGCGTTCACCCGGATCCCCTCCTCGCCGAGATCGTAGGCGAGGTAGCGGACCGAGGACTC
>CAZWGT010000164.1:6675-8477 GCA_964633345.1 uncultured Planctomycetota bacterium | reverse complement strand
GTTGTGGTGCTTGCCGTGGTGGAAGTTGAAGGTCTCGAGGGTGTGGTGGGGGGCCAGCGCGTCCTTGGCGTAGGGCAGTTCGGGCAGCGTGTGGGCCATGGGGTCCTCCTTCAAGGGGTCGGGTTGCCAGAGAAGGGACCAGTATACGCAAGGCGCGCCTTGCGGAAGGATCTGCGCGCCGCGCCTACCGCTTGTACCACTCGATCTTCTTCTCCACGATGGGCCTGGTCCGCGCCAGCAGCGCCGCGCGCTCGGCGTCGGTGAAGGGCTCGAAGGCCTTGGCGACCAGCAGGTCGCGCTCCAGCTCCTCGACGGAGGCGCAGCCGGCGATGGCGACGGAGATCGGCAGGCCCAGCACGTACCGCACGCACTCCTCCGGCTTCGGCGAGAGGGCCGGATCGTCCACGAGCTTCCCCGACGCGAAGAGCTTCATGGCGACGACGCCGAGCCCCTTCTCCCGCGCCGCCGGCAGGGTCCCCCTTTCGAACGACTTGTCGTGGGGGTCGAGGCAGTTGAGCGGCACCAGGACCGTCTCCAGCGGCCGCTCGCGGCAGGCCGCGGCCATCACCTCGGGATCGAAGTGCCCCGTGAAGCCCAGGTGGAGCACCTTCCCCTGCTTCTTCGCCCCGAGGAGCGCCGGATAGGCCCCGTCCTCGGCGAAGAGCGCGTCGACGTCCTTCGCCGTCCGCACCGCGTGGAACTGGAAGAGGTCCACCCGGTCCGTCTGCAGGCGGACCAGGCTCTCCTCGAGCTCCCGCAGCGCGGCGGCCCCGCCCCGCTCGGTGGATTTCGTGGCGACGTGGACCCGGTCCCGCTTCCCCTTCAGCGCCCGCCCGACCCTCTCCTCGGAGACGCCGCGGTTGTAGGAGGGGGCGGTGTCGAACCAGTTCACGCCGAGGTCGAGGGCGCGCCGCACGATCCCGACCGCGGCCCCGTCGTCCCGGAGGTTCCCGAGGTAGAAGCAGCCGAGGCCGAGGATGGTCGGCCGGATCCCCGTCTTCCCGAGGTCGCGGACCGGAAGGGGCCGCTCGAGGATCCGCTTCCGCTCCGCGGCGTCGTCGGGGGCGAGGGCGGGGGGGGCGAGGGCCGCGGTGCCGGCCGCGGCGGCGAGTCGGAGGAAGCCCCGGCGGGTCGGCATGGGGGGATTGTATCCCGGGTGCCTTGGTAGGGGCCGGGCGAAGCCCGGCCCGCCGTTCCCGTCACCCCAGCAGCGTGCGCAGGCCCTCCAGGTCCGCGACTTCCACGTCGGGCCCGAGGTCCCTCGATCGACGGACGTCCCCGTATCCCGGGAGGAACACCGACACGCAGCCCGCCGCCTTCGCCGCCGCGACGTCCTGGGGCCCGTCGCCGGCGAGCCACGCCGCCGCCGGGGGGATCCCGCCGAGGAGGCGCAGCGCCTCGTGGATCATCCCCGGGTCGGGCTTGCGCGTGGGCAGGGAGTCGCCGCCGAGGACGGCGCCGAAGCGCCCGCGGATGCCGAGGCCGTCGAGGATCCGCTCCGTCGGGGCAAGGGGCTTGTTGGTGACGAGGCCGAGCGGGATCGACCGTGCCTCCGCGGCATCGAGCAGGGCCAGCGCCCCCGGCAGGAGCGTCGTCCCCTCCACCGCGTGGTCGAGGTAGTAGGCCCGCCACTTCGGGACGAGGAGCGCCACCGTCTTCTCGTCGAGGCCCGTGCAGTCGGCCAGCAGCCGCTCGACCCCGTCCCCGACGTGGACCTTCACCGCCGCCATGGGCATCCGGCTCCACCCGAGCTGGCTCCGCACGTGGTTCACCGCGCCGGCGATGTCGGGGAGCGTGTCGGC
>CAZWGT010000164.1:0-6575 GCA_964633345.1 uncultured Planctomycetota bacterium | reverse complement strand
CCCCTCCGGTCGCCCCACACCACCTTGTGGAGCTGGAGGTTGAGGCGGGCCGGCACCCGGTCGTCGAGCATCCACGCGACGAGGTGCGCCGGGTCGAGGGCTCCGTGGACCGGGGAGAGGAGGGGAACCGCGCGGCACCCGGCGAGCCGCGTCGCGATCACCTCCCGCGCCCACTCGTAGTCGGCCCGGTCGGCCAGCACGAACTTCACCTCGTCCCGGGCGCCGAGGACCGCGAGGTTCGCCCAGTGGTTCCGATCCGATTCGCCGCTCCCGGGGCACTTGATGTCCACGATGCGGTTCACCCGCGGGTCCACCTCCGACACGGGCAGGGAGCCCCCGGTCTCCAGCAGCACCGTCCGCCCCGCGTCGCAGAGACGCCGCATCACCTCGAGGGACGCCCGCTGGAGAAGGGGCTCGCCGCCGGTCAGTTCCACCAACGGGGCGCCCGACCCCAGCGCCTCGGCCACCACCTCGTCCACGGGGCGGCGCGTCCCGCCGGTGAAGGTGAACGCCGAATCGCACCAGGTGCAGCGGAGGTTGCAGCGCGCCGTGCGGATGAACCAGCAGGGCAGCCCCGCGAAGGTCGATTCCCCCTGGATCGACAGGTAGGTCTCGACGAGGAGGATCGACTCCGACGGGTCGGCTCCGCGGAAGTCCCGCGGGTCCTCCGTCACTGCTGGTACTCCGTCGGGTCGGTGACGCCCGCCCCCTCGAACCCCTTGCGGCGCAGGCGGCAGGAATCGCAGTGGCCGCAGGCCCGCCCCCAGTGGTCGAGGTCGTAGCAGGAGCGCGTGAGGCCGAGGTCCACGCCGAGTTCCACGCCGCGGCGCACGATGTCGGCCTTGGACATCTTCAGGAGCGGCGCGTGGACGCGGAAGGGATCGCCCTCCACGCCGGCCTTCGTGGCCACCTTCGCGAGCGCCTCGAAGGCCTCGAGGAACTCCGGGCGGCAGTCGGGGTAGCCGGAGTAGTCCACCGCGTTCACGCCGAGGAACAGGTCCCGGGCGCCCAGCGCCTCGGCCATGGAGAGGGCCAGTGAGAGGAGCACCGTGTTGCGGGCCGGGACGTAGGTCGAGGGGATGCCCCGGCCGATCTCCCCGTCGGCGCGGTCCTGGGGGAGGGGGGCCAGCGGGTCGGTGAGGGAGGAGCCGCCGAAGGAGGCGAGGTCCACGGAGATCTCCCGGTGGCCGGCGCACCCCAGGGCGGAGGCGATGGCGCGGGCCGCCTCGACCTCGGCGTCGTGGCGCTGGCCGTAGTGGACGCTCAGCGCGTGGACCTCGAAGCCCTCCGCCCGCGCGCAGGCGGTCGCCACGGCGGAATCGAGCCCCCCGGAGATCAGGGCCACGGCCTTTCTCGCCATGGCCCCGATCCTATCCGGCGGCCCGGCCTACTTCGTGACGATGGTGTAGGGGATCCAGCCCACCAGGAGGTACTGCGCGGCGAAGCCGAGGACGTAGGCCAGGGCGACGAACCAGCCCAGCTTCAGGTACTGCCCGGTGTTGCGGGCCTCGGGGTAGTCCTTCGAGATGGCCACGCCCGCCGAGGAGCCGAACCAGATCATCGAGCCGCCGAAGCCCACGGTGTAGGCCAGCATCCCCCAGTCGTACCCGTTCTGGGCGATGGCGAGCTTGGTCAGGGGGATGTTGTCGAAGACGGCGGAGACGAAGCCGAGGCCGAAGGCCGTCTCCCAGGAGGCGCCGGGGAGGGCCTTCACCGGCATCATCGAGGCGCACATGACGAGGGAGAGGAGGAAGCAGGCCCCCTTGAACGCGCCGGGGATCTCCTCCCACGCGGGGCGGCGGATGAACATCGCGACGAGGATCGCGGCCCAGACCCCGGCGGCGGGGAAGTCGAGGAGGAAGTTGGCCGCGATGGCCCCGGCGAGGATGAGGGCCACGATGAAGAGGCAGGCGCCGTTGATGGGGACCTTCTCCCCCTTCCCCTCGACGACGATGGGGGAGTACGCCTGCTGCTGGGCCCCGGCGAAGAGCCCGAAGGCGAGGAGCGCCACGGTGGAGGCCACGATCCCGTGGGCCACGTTCAGGGCGGGGACGCCGCCGATCCACATCATCGTGGTGGTCGTGTCGCCGAGCACGCTCCAGGCGCCGCCGGAGTTGCTCGCCGCGACGATGGCGGCCACGAACCCGACGGTCACCTTCCCCCGGAACACGTTGCGCGCGATGACGCCGCCGATCATGGCCGCGGCGATGTTGTCGAGGAAGGAGGAGAGGATCCAGACGTAGATGAGGAGGACGAAGCCTCCCCACGGCCCCTTGTCCGGGAGGATCTTCGGGATCCACTTCGGGACGTCGGATTCCTCGAAGTACTTGGCGAGGATGGCGAAGCCGAGGAGGAGGCCGAGCAGGTTGGCGATGATCTGCCACTCGTGGTGGACGTGCTCGACCAGGTGGAAGGACTCGATGAAGAGGAGCTTGTACGTGAGGACGGAGGCGAGGCCGCCGAGCGCCACGTAGAGGGTGTAGTGGTGGAAGAGGGCCACGCCGAGGAGGGTGAGGACGAAGAAGACGAACTCCAGGGGGACCTTGCCGTCGAAGAGCGCGAAGCCGTCGGGGCCCTTCGCGCCGAAGGCGGCCGAGACGCCGATGGCCGCGAGGATGGCGGCGACGTAGGTGATCGCCGCGGGCCCGAATTTCCGGCCGGCGGCAGGTGGTTCCGTCATCCAGAGGTGCCCTCCCTGGGAATGGAAGCCGCGGATCTTGGAGTCCGCCCGCCCCCCCCCCTACGAATCCCTGACGGACGCACCCGGGGGAGAAATGGGGGGTTCCCGGCCCCGATTCCCCATGATCCGGGCGTGATGAAGGCCCTTCCGCTGGTCCTCTCCCTGCTCCTCGGGGCGGCGGCGCAGGATTCCGCCACGAAGGTCGCCGCCGCGGCGCGGTTCGCGGCGGAGGCCCCCGCCGGTTCCACGGCCCGCCTCGAGGTGACCCTCACCGCCGCCGAGGGGTGGCACTTCTACGGCCCCGGGGACCCCTACGAGGGGCAGGCCGTCGCCTTCTCCGTGACGGGGGGCGGGGAGGGCCTGGAGGTCGGCCCCTTCGTCCCGTCCCGCCCCCCGAAGGCCCACAAGTACGAGTTCGAGGAGAACCCCCGGATGGAGTACGAGGGGGCGGTCACCTTCGCCGCCGAGGTGAAGGTCCCGGCGGGGACGGCGGCCGGGAAGCGCACCGTCACCGGCGTCGCCACCGTGAACGCCTGCGACGCCGCCATGTGCCTCCCGCCCGGGGACGCGGCCTGGTCGGCCGACCTCGTGGTGACGGCGGGGGGCGCGGCCGCGGCCCCGAGGCTCCCGGATTCCGGGGACCGGGTGAAGGTCACGGCGGCGGCGGCGGGGCCGGCGCGCCTGGCGGTCACGCTGGAGATCGATCACGGCTGGCACGTCTACGGCCCCGGCGATTTCGAGAAACAGGACACCGTCGTGCGGGTCACGAAGGCTCCCCCCGGCGCGAGGTTCGGCGCCTTCACGCCCGACCGAGCCCCGGAGACCACGCAGGGGGAGTACGAGAAGGGGCCCCGCAAGGAGTTCCACGGCACCGTGACCTACGCGGCGGACGAGGAGTCCGGGATCCTCGGACCGCTCGACGTCGAGGGCGAGGTCGTCGTGGCCGCCTGCAACGCCGACGGCTGCCTGCCCGAGGGACGGGTGGCGTTCCGGGCGTCCCTGCCGGGGCGGACGAAGGCGAACCTGAAGGTGGACTCCAAGCCCTCGTTCCTCCCGGTCCCCGGCGGTCCCGGTGAGGGGGGGATCTCCCTCGGGTTCCTGCTCACGGCCGTCGTCGCGGGGCTCCTGACCATCGCCACGCCCTGCGTCTTCCCGATGATTCCCCTCACCGTCTCCCTCCTCACCAAGCGGGCGGAGAAGGAGCCGGAGAAGATCCTCAACAACGCCCTGGCCTACTGGGCGGGGATGTTCGTGAGCCTCGCCGGGATCGGGCTGGCGATGTCCCTGGTCTTCGGCGTCGCCCCTTCGGACCTCGCCCTCTCCCCGGGCTTCAACCTGGTGATCTTCGCGTTCCTGATGTACCTGGCCCTCTCCCTCCTCGGCGCCTACGACATCCAGCTCCCCTCCTTCATGACGTCCTGGGCCCAGTCGAAGGCCGGCACGGGGGGAGGCACCGGCCTCTTCTTCATGGGCATGGTCCTCGCCTTCACCTCCTTCGCCTGCGCGGCCCCCTTCGCCGGGGTCCTCGTCGTCGAGGCGCGGACCAGCGTCGTCAAGGGCGTGGTCGGGATGTCGGTCTACGCGGCGACCTTCGCGACCCCCTTCTTCCTCACCGCCCTCTTCCCCGGGATCCTGAAGAGCCTCCCGCGGTCCGGCGGGTGGCTGAACGCCGTGAAGGTCGTGATGGGCTTCGTCGAGGTGGCCGCCGCCTTCAAGTTCCTCCGCGCCGCCGACCTCCTCTGGGAGTGGGGCGTCTTCTCCCGGACCCTCGTCGTGGCGGTCTGGGTCGCCTGCGCCTTCGGGGCCTCCCTCTACCTGCTCGGACTCCTCGTGCTGCCCCACGACACGAAGACGGAGAGCATCGGCGTCCCGAGACTCCTCTGGGCGCTGGCCTTCGCGGCGGCAGGCTTCTTCCTCCTGCCCGGGGTCTTCCACCGGCCGCTGCCCCCGGTCATCGACTCCTTCATCCTCGTGTCCGAGGACGAGCCGATGTGGACCTCAGTGGCGATCCCGAACGCGGGCGGCGCGGAGGCGGAACTCGCCTGGATCCGCAACGATCTCGACGAGGCCCTGCGCCAGGCGAAGGCGGCGGGGAAGCCGGTCTTCGTGGATTTCACCGGCTTCGGCTGACAGAACTGCAATTTCGTGGAACACGGAGTGTTCCCGCGGCCCGAGGTGAAGTCCCGTCTCCGGCGATTCGTGCTCGCGCGGCTGTTCACCAACGACCGCAAGGAGGGGAGCCGGAGCAAGGAGTGGCGGGCGATGCTCGAAACCCGGTTCGGGACCTCCGCCATCCCCCTCTACGTCACGCTCTCCCCGGGCAACGAAACGCTCGGCACGCTGGCCTTCCCGGGGGGCGCGACGGCCGAATCCTTCGCGAAGGAACTGGCCGCCCTCCTCGACGCCGCCCTCGCGAAGTGACTACGGCGTGTTCACCGTGTTGGTGTTCATGATCTGCCCCGCCTGCACCTCCACCGGCGAGAGGCTGGGGTGGGCGACGTTCACCAGCAGGTTCAGGCGGTGGGAGAAGTAGATCTGGTTCCCGTTCTTCTTGTCCTTCGCCAGGACCAGGAAGCGGTAGACCCCGCCGACCAGCGAGCTGTCCCCGTACCGCAGCGGCGCCGTCCCCTGGAGCGCCCCGGTGCCCAGCAGCGCGAAGCCCGCGGGGATCGACCCCGAGACCCCGTCGAACTCGAGATCCGCGAACTCGAGATCGGGGCGCCCCCCCGCGACCTGGAAGTACTGCGTGTAGGCCACGGTCGAGGTCGCCGTCGGAAGGAGGTACCCCAGCGTCTCGCGGAGGGGGAACCAGTCGGCCTGCAGCGACTGGGCCTTCCCCGGCAGGCCGTCGCGGGCCGCGGCGGCCAGGGACGCGAGCTCCGGGCCGGTGAAGCCGAAGGGGGCCATGGTCGAGTACTCCCCGACCTTCAGGGGCACCGTCATGATCCCCGTCCCCCCGTCGGGAAGCCCCATGGCCCGCGCGACGAAGTGGGCCAGCGTCCCGGCGATCTCCTTTCCCGCGGCATTCACCGCCACGGCGATGTCCCGGTAGCGGGTCCCCTCGGCGGCGGATTCCGGATTGAACCCCTGCAGGAAGTACTGGATGTCCGAGCCCGTCAGCGGCGTCTCGAGGAGGGGCTTCATCGCGAGGAAGTAGCCGCCCACGCTGCCCGAGGCCGAGGGCACGAGCACCCCGGTCCGGACGCCCTCCCCCGGGCCGGGGCCGATGTCGTCGAAGGCGGCGTTCCCGCCGTCGAGGGGGCCCGATCCCCAGGCGTAGTTCGGGTTCGTCGAGGGGTCGCCGATCTCCGCCGTCCCCCCGACGAGCAGGTGGTTGAAGTCCACCCCGGGCGCGCCCACCGTGGACGGGGGGGCCCCGAGGGAGAAGGAGACGGGCACCGAGCCCTCGACCTGCTTCCCGTTGGCCGGGTCGAGGGCGAAGGCGAGGCGCAGCCAGTAGAGGGCGTAGGACTTGACCGCGGCCTCGGCGAGCTCCGCGACGTCCTCGTTCGCCGAGCCGAAGCCGATGGCCGCGAGGTCCTCGCGGAAGACGTTCTTCTCGAACTCCAGCCACCAGGCCTCCGTCTCCGGGCGCAGGCCCGGGGGCAGCTTGACCGAGGCGGCCGCCTGCACCGTGAACTTGAGGCTCCCCGTCCCGCCGCTGGGGTTCTCCACGACGAGCTTCCAGGAGCCGGCCGCGGCGCCGTCCACGTCGAAGTCGGCGGTGAGGGAGCCCGCGCCCGCGATCACGAGGTTCGAGGCCGGCACCGGGGGCTGCCCGGACCTCTCCAGGCGCACGGAGGCGGCCGGCTCCAACACAACCCCGACGCCCGTGACGGGGGCGGCCAAGCGGGCGACAACCAAGGCGTCCTCGGCGGCGTAGGTGGCCTCGTGC
>CAZWGT010000163.1:0-8489 GCA_964633345.1 uncultured Planctomycetota bacterium | reverse complement strand
CGCCACCTCGGCCCGGCCCGAGGAGGTCGAGGCCCTCTTCGAGCGCGTCGTCCCCCTCGGGAAGCGGTTCGGGAGCGTGCAGGTGCGGCCCGCGGAGGGGACCTCCGTCGAGGTCACCACCTTCCGCACGGAGGGGGGCTACGCCGACGGGCGCCGCCCCGACGAGGTCGCCTTCGGCACCGATCCCGCCGCGGACGCGCGGCGGCGGGACTTCACCGTGAACGCGCTGTTCGAGGACCCCGACACGGGGGAGATCCTCGACTTCGTCGGAGGGAGGGACGACCTCGCGCGCCGCGTGCTCCGCTGCGTCGGCGACCCTCGGGAGCGCTTCGCCGAGGACCGCCTGCGGATGCTGCGCGCCGTGCGGTTCGCGGCGCGGTGGGGGTGGCCCCTGGAATCCGCGACCCGCGCCGCCGTCCGCGCACTCGCTCCGGCCGTCGCCTCCGTCTCCGCCGAGAGGGTCCGCGGCGAACTGGCCCGGATCCTCCGCGAGGGCGGGGCCGCCCGCGGCCTCGACCTCCTCCGCTCGACGGGACTCCTCCCGGTGGTCCTCCCCGAGATCGCCGCCTGCGAGGGCGTGCCCCAGCCCGCCGACTTCCACCCCGAGGGGGACGTGTACGTGCACACCCGGCTGGTCGTGGGCGGCCTCGACCTCCTCCCCGCGCCGCCGCCGGCGACCCTGGCCTTCGCGGCCCTCTTCCACGACATCGGCAAGCCCCCGACCTTCACGGTCGCCGACCGGATCCGCTTCGACGGCCACGACCGCGTCGGCGCCGCCATGGCGGAGGAGGCCTGCCGGCGCCTGCGGTTCTCCAACGACGAAACGGAGGAGATCGCCGCCCTCGTCGCCCGCCACATGGTCTGGCTCAACGTCCCCAGGATGCGGGAGGCGACGCTGCGCCGGTTCACCGCGGACCCTCTCTTCGAGGGCCACTGCGCGCTCCACCGCCTCGACTGCATGGGGAGCCACGGGGACCTCACCCTCCTCGCGTTCGCCGTTACCGCCCGGGAACGCTTCGAGGCCGAGCCCCCGCGGGCCCCGCGGATCCTCACGGGGGACGACCTGCGGGACCTCGGCCTCGCCCCCGGCCCGTCGTTTGCGCGGATCCTCCGCGCGGTCGAGGACGCGTGGCTCGAGCGGAGGGTCGCTTCCCGCGAGGAGGCGCTGGCCTTCGTGCGGGATCGCTTCCTCGGCGCGGGGACGGGGGATGCCGCAGAATGCCCGCCGGGAACGGAGGACGGCCCATCGTGACGCCGACGGGAACCCTGGCGCTGCTCCTGGCCGCGACGCTGGCCGGCGATCCGATCGAGGACCTGCGGTCCACGGACGCCCGCGAGCGGGCCCGCGGGCAGGCGGCCCTGGAGGCCGACGCGGAGGGCTCCCTGCTGCTGCGCGCGCTCCGCGCCCCCGACGGCCCGGTCCGCGAGGCGGGCGCCGCCGCCGCCGCCGCCCACCCCGAGCGGTCCTCGCCGGGGGTGCGTCTGGCGCTGCGCGCGATCCTCCGGGACCGGGACGCCGGCGGCGCGCCGCGCGCCGCGGCCGCCCGGGCGCTGGCCGCGGCGAAGGACGCCGGCGCCGTCCCCGATCTCCGGGCCGCCCTCCCCGACCTCCCGCGGGACGCCTCCCTGGCCCTGGCCGATCTCGCCGACGCCTCCGCCCTCCCCGAACTCCGCTCCCTCCGCGACCGGGACCCCGCCGCCGCGATCCCCGAACTGGGCTACGCGCTGGCGGTCCTCGGCGACCCCGCCGGCGAGGAGATCCTCCTCGCCCGGCTGGCCGGGGCCGACCCGGGCGCCGCCTCGGCGGCGCTCCACCTCCTCCGCCGCCTGACGGGGAAGGACCTCGGACCCTCGGTCGCCCTGTGGACGGAGGTCTTCCGCCTGCGCCGCCTCGCCGCCGCCCTCGGCGACCGGGACGTGGACGCCGCGGAGAAGGCCATGGAGGCCGCCCTCGCCTCGGGGCCCGGCGCCGCCGCCGACCTGCTGTCCGTGCTCTCCGATCGCTCCGCCCCCCGCGAGGCGAGGGGGAAGGCGGCCCTCGCCCTGGGGATCCTCGGGAGCCAGGACGCGGGGCCGGCCCTCCTCGAGGCGTCCCGCATCGGGGAGGACCCCTGGGTGCGCGTCTACGCCCTGGAGGCCCTCGGCCGCGTGGCGTGGGCGCCGGCGGCGCCGGTGATCGCCCGCATGCTCGTCAACGACGAGGACACGGAGGTCCCGAAGTCCTTCGCCGATTCCGGGCTGCCCTTCGACATGGTCCAGACCGCCGGCGCGCGGGCGCTCGTGGACATGGGGTGCGAGGGGGCCCTCGGGGTCTTCGTCGAGCAGCTCTCCCGCGGCGGCCTCTCCCTCCTGCCGACGGCCTGCGTCAACGAGTTCCGCATCCGGGTCCTCTACGCGGCCATGGACTCGCTCAGGACCTTCGGCGGGCCCGGGGCGGCCGACGGCTTCGGGTTCCAGCCCGAGGCGGGGGAGCGGGAGAAGGCGGCCGCGGCGGACCGGGCCGTTAGGTGGTGGCGCTCCCGCCCCGCGGACCTGGCCGTGAAGGCGCGCGCCCGCTTCGACGACCCGCTCTTCGCCGCCCGCGTCCACCGCGAGATCGAGATCCTCGGCCAGTACAAGTTCCTCGAGATGGACCGCTCCCGCCGCGCCCTCATCCTCCTCGGGAGCCCCGCCGTCCCGCACCTCTCGGCCGCCGTCGCCGCCGACCCCGCCGCCGATCCGAACGGGCAGACCCGCATCGGCGCGGCCCAGGTGCTGGCCGGGATCGGCCACCCGTCGGGGATCCCCCCGGTGCGGGCGGCGCTGGCCCGCGCGGAACTGCTCCCCGTGCGCTGCCAGCTGCTCGTGGCGCTGGCCGTCCTCGGGCCGCCGGGCGGCGTCCCCGAGGCGATCCCCCTCCTCGACGGCTCCTCCGACGACGAGCGGGCCGCGGCCGCCGACGCGCTCTCCCGCTGCCCCACGCCCCGATCCGGCCCCGCGCTCCGCCGCGCCTTCGCGCGCAGGGACCTCGACGCGACCCGGCGCCTGCTCCTCGGCGCGGCGCTGCTCGGGATCCGCGACGGCGCGGGGGCGGAGCCGCTGCTGGCCGCCCTCGCCGATCGCGACCGGGTGCTGCGCCGCCGCGCGTGGGAGGGCCTCGATCGCTTCGTCGAGGGCCTCGGCCCCTTCGACCCCGAGACCGGGGAGGGCGCGGCGGACGTGCGCGCCCGCTTCGAGGCGCGGAAGGCGAATCCCCGGTTCCGCCCCGGGACCCTGGACGGGGGAGGGGAGGCCCGGTGAGCAACGCGGCGGAGCTGAGGCGGGTCTCGAAGTCCTTCGGGGGCCCCCCGGTCCTCGAGGGGCTCTCCCTCGGGATCGCCGGGGATTCCCTCACCGCGATCCTCGGCCCCTCGGGGTGCGGGAAGACGACGCTGCTCCGCATCCTCGCCGGCCTCGAGGACCCCGAGGAGGGGGAGGTCCTTCTCCACGACCGGACCGTGGCCAACCCCGGGCCCGTGGTCGCGCCGGAGGATCGCGGCGTGGCCCTCGTCTTCCAGGACCTCGCCCTCTGGCCCCACATGACGGTGCGGGAGAACATCGAGTTCCCCCTCGAGGCGAGGGTCCCGGACCGCGCGGGGCGCCGGGAGAAGGTGGAGGCGGCCGCGGCTCTGGCCTCCATCGGCCACCGCCTCGATGCCCGCCCGTCCGCCCTCTCCGGCGGGGAGCGCCAGCGCACCGCGCTGGCCCGCGCCCTGGCGGGGGAGCCGAAGATCCTGCTGCTCGACGAGCCCTTCGGCGGGCTCGACGCGACGCTCCGCCTGCAGATGATCGAGGCGGTCGCCGAGGCCAGGGCGCGCCTGCGCATCGCGGCGATCCTCGTGACCCACGACCAGGCCGAGGCGCTCGGCGCGGCCGACCGCGTCGTCGTGCTGCGCGCGGGCCGCGTCGTCCACGAGGGGACGGCGCGCGAGGTCTACGCCGAACCCCGCACGCGGTTCGTGGCCTCCTTCGTCGGACTGGCCTCCTTCCTCCCCGGGGAGGACCTCGGCGGCGGGCGGGCGGGGACGGCGCTGGGGGAGGTGGCCTACCGCGGCCGGCCCGCGGCCGGGGGCCGGGTGCTCCTGGCGATCCGCCCCGAGGATCTCCGCGTCGATCCCTCGGGGCCCGTCGCCGCCGTGGCCGGCCGCAGCCTCTTCCGGGGGGACGGCTGGATCGTCTCCGCCGAGGCCGGGGGACGGCGGCTCCTCGTGCGCTCCGCGGAACCCGCCGAGGCGGGGGCGGCGATCCGCCTCGCCTTCGCCGCGCCTCCGGCCGCCGTGGAGGACGACGCGGAGGACCGCCCGTGAAGGCCGCCCGCGCCCTGCTCGCCGCCGGACTGCTCGCCGGGGGCGGGGCCCTGGCGTGGGTCGCGCTCCAGCCCGGGACCCCGCCGCCCCCGCCGCCTCCCCCCGCCGGGGGGATCCCCGCGACGGCCGGCCCGGCCCCCGCCGCCGAGCCCGCCTTCACCGACCCCGCGCAGTGCCGCGCCTGCCACCCCGAGGCCTACGAGGAGTGGTCGGCCTCCATGCACGCGAAGGCATGGACCGATCCCGAGGTGCGCGGCCTCTCCGACGACTTCAAGAGCACGGAGTGCCTCTCCTGCCACGTGCCCCAGCCGATCCACTCCGCCCCCGTGGGGGGGCGCGTCTTCGAGCGCTCCTCCCGCTTCGAGTCCGGAGTGGACTGCCTCTCCTGCCATCTCCTCCCCGGGGGCGGCGTGGCCTCGGTGCGCGACGTCCCCGGCGCGCCGTGCCGCCCGACGAAGGTGGACACGCTCCGCGACGCGGTCACCTGCAAGGGCTGCCACAACCAGCACTACCTCGTGGACGAGTGGGAGACCCTCTTCCACAGGCCGGACGCCTCGAAGGGGGCGCTGCTGGCCGAGGGGCGTCCGGAGACCTGCGTGGACTGCCACATGAAGCCCTCGCCCCGCGCCCCCGGCCCCGGGGGCGCGGCGCGCACCGGCGCCGACCACGTGTTCCGGGGGGGCCACTACCTGGAGGTCCTGAAGGGGGGCATGGAGCTCAAGGCCGCCGTCGAGGACGGCTCGGTCGTCGCGCGGGTCACGTCCACGAACGTCGGCCACAAGGCCCCGGCGGACTCCCGCCACCGATCCTTCAACGTGTGGATCACGATCACCACCGAGGCGGGCGTCAAGGTCCGCGACCGCGCCGAGGCCGCGGAGTACCGCATGTACTACCGCTCGCCTCCCCGGGAGAACACCAACCTGCGGCCCGGGGAGACGGGCGTCTCGAGGTTCCCCCTCCCGGCGGGCCTGAAGGGGAAGGTCCTCGTGGAGCTCGTCTACTGCATGAACCTCATGAAGAAGGAGCGCCGCGAGGCCCGCACGGTGCACACCGTGGAACTGGGGTTCGACACCACGCGGTAGACAACGGCCGTCCTTTGCACGTGCGGCAACGGGACTTATCACCGACGGTGGCCCCGAGCCCGGGGATCCCCCGTCCGTCCGGCACGCACCTTGCGTCTGGAATCCCCGCAGGGACGCCGAGGGGGACGCCCCCGCAAGGAGGTCGCCATGCCGCTCGCCACACGGCCGCACGGTCGCATGCCGATTGCCGGGATCCTCCTGGCCCTCGGGCTCGGGGCCCTGCTCCTGTGGCCCGCCGTGGTGCTCGGGGACTCCCTGTCCGCGAACGCCCCTCCCTCCCAGTACCGCGGCCCCTCCGGGGACGTGCAGGGCCGCGGCCCCGCGCTCTTCGAGAACTCCACGTCCATCGATCCCGTCCGTTCCGCGGAGGGATGGGCCCGCTGGGAGTTCTGGTTCGAGTACGAGAAGGACTCCCTGCTCCGCAAGGCCATGGAGCGGCGCCTCCCCGGCACCGCCACGGGGCCCGGGCTCCCGGACAACCTGGGCACCGTCGTCGCCGGCCCCTCCGACGCCGACGTCCGGGACCGCGTCCTGCCCGCGCTCCGCGCCGCCCTGAGGGATCCCTCCGCCGCGGTCCGCGCCGCCGCGGCGCTCTCCCTCGGCGAAGCCGGGGACGACGACTCCGTCCCCGCGCTCTCCGACATGCTCCGCACCGCCGCCGCCCCGGAGCGCCGCGCCGCCGCCCTCGCCCTGGGGTCCATCGGCCGGCCCGCCGTCGCGGCCCCCCTGGCCCGCGCCCTGGAGCAGGACGCCGACGCCTCGGTCCGCTCGCTCGCGGCCATCGCCCTGGGACTCGCCGGGGACGCCTCCGGCGCGGCCCCGCTGCGCTCCGCCCTCTCCCGCGCCCTCGAGGTCTCCGGCCGCGAGGCGAGGGAGGTCCGCTCCGCCGCCATCGCCGGCCTCGGCCTCCTCGGGGACCGCGCCGCGGTCCCGCTCCTGCAGAAGGTCCTCCGCGGGGACGTGCGCGACGACCGCGCCCGGGCCCACGCCGCCACGGCCCTCGGCCGCATCGCCGATCCCGCGGGCCTCCCCCCGCTGCTCGCCGCCCTGGAGGGGGACGGGGACGCCTCCGTCCGCCGGTCCGCGGCCCTGGCCCTCGGCGCCTTCAAGGAGCCGGCCGCAGCGGCGGCGCTGCGCCGGGCCCTCGAGGGGGACGGGGACTCCCTCGTGCGCGGGTTCGCCGCAGTCTCCTACGCCCGCGTCGCGGGCCGCGCCGCCACGGCGGGCCTGGCCTCCCTAACCGCGGTCCGCAACGACCGCTCGGTGCGCGGCTTCGCCGCCGTCGCCCTCGGCCTGACCGGGGACCCGGGCGGGGCCTCGCCGGTGCTCCGCGCGATCCTCGAGTCCCGCTCCGAGGACTCCCTCCGCTCCGCCGCCGCGGTGGGACTGGGGCTCCTCGGGGATCGCGAGGCCTTCGCCGACCTCGCCGCCCTCTCCCGGGACGCCTCCGGATCGCCGGAGCTGCGCGGCTACGCCCTGCTCGGCGCGGCCCTCTGCGGCAGCCCCGACGCGATGGACCTCGTCAAGGAGGCCCTCGCGGCCCGCTCCTCCCCGGCCCTGCACCGCTCGGCGGCCCTGGCGGCCGGCGTGCGCCCGTTCCCCGGCTCCCCCGGGATCCTGGTCCGCGTCCTCCTCGAGCACCGCGACCCCACGGTGCGCGGCGCCGCCCTCCTGGGGATCGGGCTCTCCCCCGACCGCGGAGGGATCCCGCTCCTGGCCGACATCGCCGCCGGGGAGTCCGGCTCGGCCGGCGGCGAGCGGCTGGAGGCGGTGACCGCCCTCGGGCAGGTGGCGATGCGCGGCGCGCTGTCCCCGGCGGGCCGGCTGGCGGCGGGCCTGAACTTCCACGACCTCACCCGGGCCATGGATCTCGCGACCCGGGTGTTCTAGGAACCCCCCCGCGGGGCGGGCGGCGTAGGATGTCCCCATGCGCCCCCGCCCCGCGTGGTCCCTCGCGCTGCTGCTCGCCGGCTGCGCCTCCGCCGGCCCGCCGGCGGCCGCGCCCCCGGCGGAGGGGGAGATCCCCGACTCCCTCGCGGGCCTTCCGCCCGCGGTGACCGCGGAGCGGGCGCTGTTCGACCTCGACTCCGGGGACCCGGACCGCGTGCGGCGCGCCCGCTGCGTGCTCCTCGCCCTGCCCGACGGTCCCGGCCTCGACGCGGTCCGCGCCCGCGTGCGCTCCGGGCGGGCGGGCACCGACGCCCGCCTCGAGGCCCTGGCCGTCCTGGCGGAGCGGGGGGACCCCCTCGACGCGGCGGCGGCCGAGGAGGTGGTGTCGATGTGCCTGCGCGAGATGTCCCGCCCCGACCCGGTGCGCCGCTCCGCCATGCTCTCCATGGACCGGCTCCGCGGAATGGGGGAGGCGGCGCGCCCCTACCTGCGCGAGGCCTCCCGCCCCGGGGGCCCCCACGCGCCGGAGGCGGCCCGCGCCCTGTCCGTGCTCTTCGGCGAGGCGCCGGACCACCGTTTGCGCGAGGCCCGCCCGTGAGCCTCCCCGCCCTCCTCCTGCTCGCCGCCCTGGCGTTCCCCCCCGGTGACGCCGCGGAGCGCGCGGAAACGCTGCTCGCCGCGGGAAGGGCCGCCGAGGCCCGCGCCGTCGCGGAGGAGGCGCTGGCGAAGGGGCCTCCCGCCGCGGAGGCCGCGCCGCTGCTGGAGGTGAAAGGCCGCTGCCTCCGGGCCGAGGGGAGCCCCTGGGACGCCGAGGCGGCCTTCGCCGCGGCCCTCGAGGCCCGGCCGGACTTCTACGAGGCGGCCGTGAACCGCGGCGAGGTCTTCCTCGATCTCGCCCTCGAGGCCTCCGGCGCCGACGGGCGCGCCCTGGCCACGGACGCCGCCCGCTGGCTCGGCCGGGCCGCCGAACTGCGGGCCGGCGATCCCCGGGCGGGGCGAGGCCTCGCGCGGGCCCGCCTCCTCGACCTCGAGTTCGCCGCCGCCGCCGAGGGGATCCGGGCCCTGCTGGCCGCCTCCCCGAAGGACGCCCCGCTCCACCGCATGCTGGCGGAGGCCCTCCGCGGCGCCGGGGACCGCGCGGGGGCCGCGGCGGCGGAGGCGGCCGCCCTCGCCCTCGACCCGGGGCTCCCGG
>CAZWGT010000162.1:0-8500 GCA_964633345.1 uncultured Planctomycetota bacterium | reverse complement strand
TGCAGGCCTCCGCCCACATCGGGGGCCCCGGCGTCCTCGAGGCGGCCCAGGAGATTCTCAAGACCGCCAAGCCCGGGGGCATCCTCTTCTCCTCCGCGGCCAACGCGCTGGGCACCCTCGGCACCCCCGAGGCGGCCCGCTCCCTCGTGGACCTCCTCCGCGGCTCCGCCGGGACGCGGCAGTTCCCCGTCATGGTCGAGGCGATAGGCAATATCAGGAGCGCCGAGGCCCTGGCCGAGATCGGCCGCCTGGCCACGGACGAGGGACAGGACCCGAAGCTGCGCGAGAGCCTGATCGCGGCCCTCGGCCAGACGAAGAACCCCGCCGTCGTTCCCGACCTCATCAAGGCCGCCCGCGAGGGCGAGACCGAGGAGATCCGCGCCGCCGCCTACGCCGGCCTCGCCCACGTGGGGGAGACCTCGGGGGTGCAGGAACTGGTGGCCCTCGTGCAGGGGGGGGACGAGGGGAAGAAGGTGGCGGCCGCCATGGCGCTGCAGCACGTCCGGAACAAGGCGGCCGGCCCGCTGCTGGAGGAGGCCCTCGCCGGCCCCCTGCCGGAGGCGCTCCGCCCCTACGTCATCGAGTCCCTCGGCTGGTGCGGCGGGAAGAGCGCCGTGGAGCCCCTGGCGAAGATCCTGACGGAGCCCGGCGAGGGCAACGAGCGGCTGCGCGTCGTGGCGGTGCGGGCCATGGGGCGGATCGGCGACCCCTCGGCGGGCAAGCCCATCGTGGACGCCCTCGAGTCGGCGGGGAAGTCCGACCCCGGCTTCCGTCGCGAGGCCATCGCCGCCCTGGTGAACACGGCCACGGTGGAGGAGCTGCCGCGCCTGGAGCGCATGCTCGCCGGCCTGACGACGAACGACCCCGACTACTACCTCCTGCGCGCCGTCGTGCCGCGGCTGCAGCGCGAGAAGACGGCGCTGGAGAAGAGGTGAGCCGCCGGGGCGCGTGGCTCCCCGTCGCCGGGTGGTGCCTTCTCATCTTCGCCCTGTCGGCCTTCCCCCTCCGCGTGGACGCCGGCGCCCTCCCCGGCGGGGACAAGGCGGCCCACGTCGGGGAGTACGCGGTCCTGGGATTCCTGCTGGCCCGCGCTCTGCGGGCGACCCGGCCCGGCCTCGGCGGGGGGGCGATCGTGGCGGGGGCGGTGCTCCTCGGCGCGCTCTACGGCGCCACCGACGAGTTCCACCAGACCTTCGTGCCCGAGCGGAGCGCCTCCCTCGGGGACCTCGCGGCGGACGCGGCGGGCTCCTTCCTCGGGGCGCTCGCCCGCGCGGTCACTTCCCGCGCTTCTCCAGCGCCTCCCTCCACCCCTCGGGCTTGAGGTGGCGGAGGGCGTCGGCGAGGACCGCGAGCACCTCCTCCCCGGCCCCGGGGACCGCGGCCACGAGGGCCGGCCCCTGCTCCGGGTGGGGGTGGTTCCAGAAGAACGTCGCCGCGGCCAGCTGCAGCCCGCGGTCCCCGTGGGCGAGCGCGGCCGCCACCGCCGCCCCCGGCCCGTAGGGGCGGAACGCCTCCCACGCCCGGTCCATGGCCTGGATGCAGGCCCGGCGCAGTACCGGCGGCTCCGCGTCCCCGGCCGCCTCCATCACCGCGCGCACGGCCTCGGGGCGCAGCCGGTGATCCACGGGGAAGGCCTCGCCCAGCCCCGCCGCCGCCGCCGCGCGGACCTCGGTCGGCTTGGTGGGGGCGAGGAGGAGTACGAGGATCTCCTGGGCGAGGTCCCCCCCGGCGAAGCCGAGGAGGGCGGCGGTCTCGACCTGCAGGCCGGGGGAGCCGGCCAGGGCGTTCTGGGCGAAGGCCCGGGTGAGGAGCCCGGTCCTCCCGAGGGCGGCGCGGCCCTCCGGCCCCCCGGCCCGGGCGAGGGCGGCGGCGCACCGCATGGCCGGCACGGCGACGTCCTCGTGCTTCGCGATGAGGATCTCCAGGGCGGGGGCGAGGGCTTCGAGGGCCGCCGGGGCGCAGGCGTGGAAGGGGGATTCCGCGGCGATGGGGGTGAGGGTCGCCAGGGCCGCGGCCGCCTCCCCCGGGCGCCCGGCCTCGATGCGCGGCCACGCGTCCCGGATCGCCTTCTCGGCGTCCCCGGGGAAGCCCCCGGGGAGGAGGGGGGGGCGGAGGCCCCGGCGGATCGCCGCCGGCCCGTCCGGCCGGACGACCGGGACGGGGGGATCGGGGGCGTCCACGGATCCCTCCCCGTGGCGGAGGGCCCCGTAGGCCACGGCGCCGGCGACGGCCGCGGCCAGCAGCCAGGGGAGGAGGGAACGGCGATCCATGGGGGCATCGTAACCCCCGGGGGGGCTCCGCCTTGGACACGGGGGGCAGGGTCACCTAGAATCCGGGTGTCGCCGGAAACGGAGGATCGAATGGCCCGAGCGAAGGAGAAGGTGGCGGACCTGCTGTCGAGGGTGAAGCAGGACCGGGAGATCGAATCGTTCCAGGAGCTGCACTGGACCGGCTCCTTCCACGAGTACCTGGACATCGCGCTCCGCGATCCCCGGGTGGCCCGCAACGCCTTCCAGCGGCTCTACGACATGATCCTCCTGCACGGGACCGAGGAGGTCGTCAAGCACCGCTCCCGGATCGTGCGCTACCGCTTCTTCGCCGATCCCCTCGGCGGGGGGGCCGACGCCGTGTTCGGCCTCGAGCGCTCGCTCCAGCGCTTCGTGAACGTGCTGAAGGCGGCCGCCTGCGGGTACGGGGCGGAGAAGCGCATCCTCCTTCTCCACGGCCCGGTGGGCTCGGCCAAGTCCACCATCGTGCGCCTGCTCAAGCGCGGCCTCGAGCACTACTCCCGCTCGAAGGAGGGGGCCCTCTACACCTTCTCCTGGAGGGTCGTGCGCCCCGGGGCCGACGGGCCCGAGGCCTTCGAGCCCTGCCCGATGCACGAGGAGCCGCTGCGCCTCGTCCCCGCCGGGTCCCGGGGGCCGGTCCTCGAGGCGGTCAACGCCGCCCTCGACGCCCCCTACGCCATCTCCGTGGAGGGGGACCTCTGCCCCTCCTGCCGCATGAACTACCGCCTGGCCATGGAGCGCCACGGGGGGGACTGGAGCCGGATGGTCGAGCAGGAGGTCCGCGTGCGCCGCCTCGCCCTCAGCGAGAAGGACCGCGTCGGCATCGGCACCTTCCAGCCCAAGGACGAGAAGAACCAGGACTCCACCGAGCTGACGGGGGACATCAACTACAGGAAGATCGCCGAGTACGGCTCCGACTCCGACCCGAGGGCCTTCAACTTCGACGGCGAGTTCAACATCGCCAACCGCGGCATCGTGGAGTTCATCGAGGTGCTGAAGCTCGACGTCGCCTTCCTCTACGACCTGCTCGGCGCCTCCCAGGAGCACTCCATCAAGCCGAAGAAGTTCGCCCAGACCGACATCGACGAGGTGATCCTCGGCCACACCAACGAGCCGGAGTACCGCCGCCTCCAGTCCAACGAGCTGATGGAGGCCTTCCGGGACCGCACCGTGAAGATCGACGTCCCGTACAACGTCGAGCTCGACGACGAGGTGAAGATCTACCTCCGCGACTTCGGGGGCGAGAGGGTGCGCAGCAAGCACATCGCCCCCCACACCCTGGAGATGGCGGCCATGTGGGCGGTCCTCACCCGCCTGCAGGACCCGAAGAAGGCCAGCCTCTCCATCCTCCAGAAGCTCAAGCTCTACAACGGGCGCATGCTCCCGGGCTACACCGAGGACACCGTGCGGGAGCTCCACGAGGAGGCCGCCGGGGAGGCGATGACCGGCATCTCCCCCCGCTACGTGCAGGACAAGGTGAGCAACGCGCTGGTGGGCGAGGAGGGATCCGCCTGCATCAACCCCTTCCTCGTGATGAACGAGCTCGAGTCGGGGCTGGCGGGCCATTCCCTCATCTCCAGCGAGGACCAGCGCAAGCGCTACCGCGAGCTGCTCGCCCAGGTGAAGCGGGAGTACGAGGACGTCATCAAGAACGAGGTCCAGCGGGCCATCTCCGCCGACGAGGAGGCGATCGGGAGGCTCTGCGCCAACTACATCGACAACATCAAGGCCTACACCCAGAACGAGAAGGTGAAGAACCGCTACACCGGGCAGCTCGAGGAGCCCGACGAGCGCCTCATGCGCTCCATCGAGCAGAAGATCGACATCCCCGAGGGGCGCAAGGACGACTTCCGCCGCGAGATCATGAACTACATCGGCGCGCTGGCCGTCGAGGGGCGGACCTTCGACTACCGCACCAACGAGCGCCTGCAGAAGGCGCTCGAGCTCAAGCTCTTCGAGGACCAGAAGGACTCCATCAAGCTCACCTCCATCGTCTCGGCGGTCGTGGACCGGGAGACCCAGGAGAAGATCGACGTCGTCAAGGGCCGCCTCGTGAAGAACCACGGCTACTGCGACGTCTGCGCCACGGACGTGCTGAACTTCGTGGCCTCCATCTTCGCCCGCGGCGACGCCCGCGAGAGGGACGAGTAGGGGAGGGGGGAGGGAGGGGGCCCGTGGCCCGCGAGATCCCCGTGGCCCGCCGCATCGACCAGGACGTCGGCCGGTTCCGCCGGATCGTCCGGGGCGAGGTGCGCCGCAACCTGAAGAAGTACGTCACCCAGGGGGAGCTCCTCGGCCGGGTCGGGAAGGACTCCGTCTCCATCCCGCTGCCCCAGATCCGGCTTCCCCACTTCACCTTCGGCGACAACCGCCAGAGCGGGGTCGGCATGGGGGAGGGGGGCGAGGGGGACCCGGTCCCCGGCGACCCGCAGGCGGGCGAGGCCGGGGAGCAGGCCGGGGACCACGTGCTGGAGGTGGAGGTCTCCCTCCCGGAGCTGGCGGAGATCCTCGGCGAGGAGCTGCGCCTGCCCGCGATCAAGCCCCGGGGCCGCGAGCAGGTCCTCTCCGACGTCCGCCGCTACCGCTCGATCCGGCGCACGGGGCCGGAGAGCCTCCGCCACTTCCGGCGCACCTTCAAGACGGCCCTCCGCCGCCAGATCGCCTCGGGGACCTACGACCCCGCGCGCCCCGTCGTCATCCCCAACCGCGAGGACCGCCGCTACCGCTCCTGGCGCGTGACCGAGGTGCCCCAGGCCAACGCCGCGGTGATCTACATGATGGACGTGTCGGGCTCCATGGGGACGGAGCAGAAGGAGATCGTCCGCATCACCGCCTTCTGGCTCGACACCTGGCTCCGCTCCCAGTACCGCAACATCGAGACGCGGTTCATCGTCCACGACGCCGCGGCGCGGGAGGTGGACCGCCACGACTTCTTCCACCTCCGCGAGTCCGGGGGCACCAAGATCAGCAGCGCCTACGAGCTCTGCTCGAAGATGCTCGACGACCGGTACTCGCCGCTCGAGTGGAACGTCTACCCCTTCCACTTCTCCGACGGGGACAACTGGAGCGGAGGGGACACCCGCCACTGCCTCGACCTCGTGCGGCAGAAGCTGCTGCCCCGGGTGAACGTCTTCTGCTACGGACAGGTCAAGAGCGCCTACGGGTCGGGGCAGTTCAAGGTGGACCTCGACGGGGAGTACGCCGGGGACGAGCGCGTCCTCACGACGGAGATCCCCGACCGCGAGGGGATCCTGCCCTCCATCCGGACCTTCCTGGGGACCGGGCGGTGAGCGGCGCCCTCCCCCCGGAGATCCGCCGTCTGAGGGACCGCATCCGCGCCCACGCCGAGGAGTACGGCCTGGACTTCAACGAGACCTTCTTCGAGGTCCTCGACCACGACGCCCTGAACGAGGTGGCCTCCTACGGGGGCTTCCCGACCCGCTACCCCCACTGGCGGTTCGGGATGCAGTACGAGCAGCTGCGCAAGGGGTACGAGTACGGGCTGCAGAAGATCTACGAGCTGGTCGTCAACAACGACCCCTGCTACGCCTACCTCATGCGCTCCAACTCCCTCACGGACCAGAAGATCGTCATCGCCCACGTCTACGGCCACGCCGACTTCTTCAAGAACAACCTGTGGTTCGGCCCCACCCACAGGAAGATGATCGACCAGATGGCCAACCACGGCACGCGCATCCGGCGCTACGCCGACCGCCACGGCCAGGAGAAGGTCGAGCGGTTCCTCGACGACGCGCTGATGCTGGAGAACCTCGTGGACGTGCACGCCGCCTACCGCCCCCAGGAGAGGCGGGCGCCCGCGGCCCCCCCGGACGCCGACGCCATCGACGAGGACGAGCGCCGCATCGGGGAGAACCTGCCGCGCCTGCCCTCCCGCGCCGGCTACATGGACCGCTACCTCAACCCGCCCGAGGCGATGGAGCGGGAGCGGAAGAAGCTGGAGAAGGACATCGAGAGGCGCCGGCGCTTCCCCGCCTCGCCCCGGAGGGACGTCCTGGGCTTCCTCCAGGAGCACGCGCCGCTCTCCTCGTGGCAGAAGGACCTCCTCGGCATCGTGCGGGCCGAGGCGCTCTACTTCGCCCCCCAGGCGATGACGAAGATCATGAACGAGGGCTGGGCCACGTTCTGGCACTCGACGATCCTCGCGGAGAAGGCGCTCTCCGACGACGAGCTCCTCGACTACGCCGACGCCCACTCCGCCACGCTGGCGACCCGGCCGGGGAGCCTCAATCCCTACAAGCTGGGCCTGGAGCTCTGGCGGGACATCCAGGATCGGTGGGACCGGGGGCGGTTCGGGCCGGAGTGGTCGCGGTGCGAGGACGGGGAGAAGCGGCGGACCTGGGACACGCGGGCGGGCCTGGGGCGGCAGAAGATCTTCGAGGTCCGCAGGGCCCACAACGACGTCACCTTCATCGACGAGTTCCTGACGGAGGAGTTCGTCCGCGAGAAGCGGATGTTCGTCTACCGCCGCGGCGCCGAGGACGGGATGGTGATCTCGACCCGGGAGTTCGAGCAGGTCAAGGCCACGCTGCTCCGGGACCTCACCAACTTCGGGAACCCGGTCATCGACGTGGTGGACGCCAACCACGGCAACCGCGGCGAGCTGCGCCTGCTCCACCGCTGGGACGGGCTCGATCTCCGCCTCGACTACGCCCGGGACACGCTGGAGGCGGTCCAGCGGATCTGGAAGCGCCCCGTGCTCGTGGAGACGAAGGTCGAGGGGCGGGGGCGCCTGCTCTCCTACGACGGGGACCGCCACGCGGCCGAGGACCTGCACGGGGAGAGCGAACCCGAATGACGATGCGCTGGACGACGGCGGGGGAGTCCCACGGCCCGGCCGTGGCGGCGATCCTCGAGGGGATCCCCGCGGGGCTCCGCCTCGACGCGGCGGCGATCGACGCGGTCCTCTCCCGCCGCCAGCGCGGCCACGGCCGCGGCGGGCGCATGCGCATCGAGAGGGATCGCGTGGAGATCCTGGGCGGCCTCCGGGGCGGGCGGACCCTCGGGGATCCGCTGGTGCTCGTGGTCCGCAACGCCGACGCGACGCTGGAGAGGCTCCCCCCGGTCACCCGTCCGCGCCCCGGCCACGCCGACCTGGCGGGGATGCTGAAGATGCAGACCCGGGACGCGCGGGACGTTCTCGAACGCGCGAGCGCCCGATCGACCGCGTCCCTCTGCGCGGCGGGTGCGGTGGCCGAGGTCCTGCTCCGGGAGTGCGGGATCGAGGTGGCGGGCTTCTGCCGGTCGGTGGGGTTCGTGGAGTGCGGCCGGGTCCCGGAATCGCTGAAGGCCCTCCGCGCCGCGCGGGATCGCAGCGACTTCCTCTGCCCCGATCGATCGGCGGACCCCGCCATGCGCGCGCTGGTGGACGCGGCGAAGGCGGCCGGGGACACGGTGGGGGGGATCGTCGAGGTGCGGGCCGACGGGGTGCCTCCCGGCCTCGGGGACTTCCGCACCCTCGACGGGCGCCTGGACGGCCGGCTGGCGGCGGCGCTGATGCGGGTGCCCGCCATCAAGGGGGTGGAGATCGGCCTGGGGTTCGAGGCCGCGCGCACCCCCGGGTCGATGGCCCACGACCCGATCCTCCCCTCGCGGCGGGGAGGCCGTTTCCCGCGGCGGGGGAGCAACCACGCCGGGGGCGTCGAGGGGGGGATGAGCAACGGGGAGCGGATCGTGGTGCGCGCCGCGATGAAGCCGCTCTCGACGCTCCGCGAGGCGCTGCCGAGCGTGGACGCGGTCACGGGACGCGCGACGACGGGGGCGCGGCAGAGGACCGACACCTGCGCGGTGCCGGCCGCGTCGGTGGTGGCGGAGTGCGCGGTCGCCCTCGAACTGGCCGCGGCGCTGCTGGAGAAGACGGGGGGGGACACCATGGCCGAGGTGAAGCGCAACCTCGCCGCCTACCTCGCCGCCGCGGGGAAGGTGTTCCGGACACGCGGCCGCCGCTAGGATGGCCGCGAAGCCCGCGTAGCTCAATGGCAGAGCTCCTGCTTTGTAAGCAGGGGGTTGGGGGTTCGACTCCCTCCGCGGGCTCCATCGCCCCCTTCGCGACTCCTCGGCGGACGCCGATCCCGAGGGTACCCTGTCGGGCCCGTACGCGGACCCGTGGGCAGTTACCGAAGCGGCCAAACGGGACAGACTGTAAATCTGTTGGCTAACGCCTCCGGTGGTTCAAATCCACCACTGCCCACCAC
>CAZWGT010000161.1:0-8529 GCA_964633345.1 uncultured Planctomycetota bacterium | reverse complement strand
AGCGGCGGGGCGAAATTTGTCTACACCGAATACCGCATGGACGACGGCAAGTTCCGGATGTTCAAGGGCTACCGGGTCCAGCACAACAACCTGCTCGGCCCCTACAAGGGCGGCATCCGCTACGCGAAGTTCGTCACCCTCAACGAGCTGAAGGCGATGTCGTTCTGGATGACGATGAAGAACTCCCTCGTCGGCGTCCCCTTCGGCGGCGCCAAGGGGGGCGTCAAGATCGACCCGGCCCTCTTCTCCCAGAGCGAGTTGCAGCGCATCACCCGCCGCTACACCCACGCGCTGGGCACGAACATCGGGCCCGACTGGGACATCCCCGCCCCCGACATGGGGACGAACGCCCAGACGATGGTCTGGCTCTCCGACACCTACGTCAACACCATCGGCTACGCCCAGCGGTTCGCCGGGCGCGGCGTCGTGACGGGCAAGACGGTCAACAGCGGCGGCTCCCTCGGGCGCGAGGAGGCCACGGGCCGCGGCGTGGTCTGCACGATCCGGAGCTGGGCCGCGGACCGCGGGGTGGACCTCTCGAAGGCGACGTTCGCCGTGCAGGGCTACGGGAACGTGGGCTCCTTCGCCGCGACGATCCTCGCCGGCCATGGCTCGACTCTGCTCGCGGCCAGCGACCACACGGGCTCCGTCTCGAACCCGAAGGGAATCGACGCGAAGGCCCTGGCCGCCCACGTGAAGGCGAAGGGAGGGGTGACCGGCTTCCCGGGCGCGAAGGCCTGCGACGAGGCGGCCTTCTGGGCGACCCCCTGCGACATCCTGATCCCCGCCGCCCTCGAGATGCAGATCACCGAGGAGATCGCGCCGACCCTGAAGTGCCGCCTGATCGCCGAGGGGGCCAACGGCCCCACGGCCCCGGCGGCGGACGCCGTCCTCCAGAAGAAGGGCATCGAGGTCATCCCCGACATCCTCTGCAACTCCGGCGGCGTCGTGGTGTCCTTCTTCGAGTGGACCCAGAACCGCCGCGGCGAGTCCTGGACCCTCGAGGAGGTCCGCGAGAAGCTCCAGGTCTACATGGACGACGCCTGGTCCCGCGTGGCGAAGGAGTCCCGGGAGCGGAGGATCGACTCCCGCACGGCGGCCTACGTCGTGGCGCTGTCGCGCCTGCAGGCCGTCTACAACGAGCGCGGGATCTTCCCGTAGGCGGGAGGCGGGCGGGGCGGAGTGGCCTATTTCCCCGTCCAGCCGCTGACGACGACGGCGCAGGCGTCGGGGTGGAGGTGCTTCCGCGCGACGCGGAGGACGTCCTCCTTCGTCACCGCCTCGACGAGGGCGGGGAAGCGCTCCGGGTAGTCGAAGCCGAGGCCGAAGCGCTGGAGGTCCACGAGCATCGAGGCCACCTGCTCCGAGGTCTCGTACTTGAAGACCTGGGATCCCACGAGGTAGCTCTTGGCGTCGGCCAGCTCCCCGTCGGAGACGGGCTCCCCGCGGATGCGGCGGACGTGGCCGAGGATCCCGTCCACGCCCTTCGGCAGGTCGGCGCCCAGGCAGGCGATGAAGGCGGTGAAGGTCCCCGGCTCCTCGCCGGCGCTCCGGGTCGCGTTCCCGTAGACCGTGTACGCGAGCCCCTGCTCGTCGCGGAGGTCCTTGCTGAGCCGGTCGGAGAACCCCGGGCCCGTGCCGAGGACGTGGTCGAGGACCAGGAGGGCCGCGTAGTCGGGGTCGTTGCGGCGGATGGCCACGTTCCCGATGTACACGTTGCTCTGGCTCTTCCCCTCCATGGGGAGATCGATGCGTACGGTCTTCGCGAGGGGCTTCACCTCGGGCGGCGCGGCCCGCGAGCCGTCGCCGGGCTTCCACCCGCCGAAGCGCCCCCGGACCGCCGCCAGCATCGCGTCGGGGTCGAAGTCCCCGGCCACCGAGAGGATCGCCCGGTCCGGCACGAACCACTTCCGGTGGTGGCCGGCGATGTCGTCCCTCGTCAGGGCCTTCACCGATCCCGCGTCCCCCGTGGCCGGACGCCCGGACGGGTGGTCCCCGTAGATCGCCTTCATGAAGGCCTTCCGCCCCACGGCCGAGGGGTTGTCGTCCTCGGCGGCGATCTCGCTCAGGTGGGACTGGCGGCACTTCTCGACGTCGGAGTCCCCGAACCGCGGGCGGAGGACCACGTCGGCGAGGAGGTCGAGGACGGCGTCGGCGTCCTTCGCCAGGCAGCGGGCCCGGGCCCCCGTGGCCCCGGTCCCGAGGGAGGCCCCTAGGAAGTCCAGCGCGTCGGCGATCTGCTCCGCGCTCCGCTCCCCGGCCCCCTCGTCGAGGAGGTCGCCCGTGAGGTGCGCCAGGCCCGGCTTCGCCTCCTGCAGCTGCCCCGCGGGGACGTGGAGGTCGAAGGAGACGACGGGGAGCGTGCCCTGCCTCTGGAGGAGGACGGTCAGCCCGTTGGGGAGCCTCTCGACGCGCGGAGCCAGGCGGACGGCGCCCGCGGGGACCTTCGGGATGGAGAGGTCGATGGGGCGCCGGAGCCCGCCTCGGAACGTCGGCGCGGCGTCGGGCTCGGCGGGGGGATCGGCCTTGCGGGCCATGGCGGGCGCCTCCGCCGGCGGAGGGCCGGCCGCGGGCGCGGGGGCGTCGGGGCCCGTCCGGGGCACCGCCAGCGGCGCCTGCCCCGCGGGGACCGACCAGCCCACGGTCCGGTTGTTCGGCACGAGGTACCGCGCCGCGGCCGCCCTGACCTGCTCCGCCGTGACGGCGCGGATGCGGTCGGGCCACTCGGCGAAGAGCCTCCAGGATCGCGAGGACTCCATGGAACCGATGCGCTCGGCGGTGCCCGAGGCGGTCTCGCGGGAGAAGAGATCGCGGGCCAGCAGGTTGTTCCGCGCCTTCTCCATCTCGCGGGGCGTGGGCCCCTCGGCGGCGAGGCGGGCGATCTCCTCGTGGAGCGCGGCCTCGATGACGCGGGGGTCCGCGCCCTGCTGGCCCTCGCACCAGACCTTGAAGCGGCCGGGGTACTTGCGGGTCTCGTTCCACACGGCCACGTCGGTGCAGGTGCGGTCGGTCTCCACGAGCCGCTGGTGGAGGCGCGCCGACTTCCCCCCTCCGAGGATCGAGGAGGCCACGTCGAGGACGAAGTCGTCGTCGTCCCCGACCCGGCAGGTGTGCCACGCCGCCAGGACCCGGGGGGTGTCGGTGTCCTCGACGAGGACGAGGCGCTTCTCCCCGCGCTGGGGGGGCTCGATCTCGGTCACGGGGGAGGGGAGCGGCCCCGGTTCGACCCCGCGGAACGCCTCGGCGGCGGCGGCGACGACCTCCTCGGCCTTCACGGCGCCCACGACGACGAGCGTGGCGTTGTTGGGCATGTAGTGGCGGTCGTAGAAGGAGATGACCGTGGAGCGCGGGACCGATTCGACCTCCTGCTGCCAGCCGATGACGGGGTGGTGGTAGGGGTGGAGGACGTATCCGGCGGCGTCCACCTCCTCGTCGAGGCGGCCCCCGGGGGCGTCGTGGGCGGCGTGCATCTCGTTGAGGACCGCGCCGCGCTCCGATTCGAACTCCTTCGGGACGAAGGTGCAGTTGCGCATGCGGTCGGCCTCGACCTCGAGGGCGAGCCTCCAGCGGGACGCGTCGAGGTTGAACCAGTAGTTCGTGTAGTCGGTCCACGTGGAGGCGTTGTTGGCCCCTCCGGCGCGGAAGGTGAGGAGGTCGATGTCCCCCTTGCGGATCTGCTTCGTCCCCTTGAACAGCACGTGCTCGAGGTAGTGGGCGAGCCCCGTCTCGCCGGGCCTCTCGTCCACGGCCCCCACGCGGTACCAGACCTGGGTGGCGACGACGGGGACCCCCGGCTTCTCGAGGACGAGGACCTTCAGCCCGTTGGCGAGCACGGCCTCGCAGAGGCCGGTCTTCGGATCCCTGGTCATGGACGGGGGAGCGGCCTTCGGCTCCTCCGGCGCGGCGAGGGCCCCCGCGGCGGCGGCGGCGAGTCCGGCGGCGGCGATCGTCGACAGGCGCATGGAATCCTCCGTGGGGGGCGGCGACGGGGCGATCTTCGACGGACGGCGAGGCCCTTTCACCGCCCGGGCCTCCCGCGGCCCTGGGGCGGTCGTCCCTGCCGCGGACGGCCCTGCGGCGGACGGCCCTGGGGCGGGCGGCCCTGGGGCGGACGGCCCTGCGGCGGTCGGCCCTGCGGCGGTCGGCCCTTCTGGGGACGTCCCTGCGGCGGCCGCCCCTGCGGCGGTCGGCCCTTCGGGTGGGGGGCCCCGCGGTGGGAGGGACGGAAGGAGCGCGGCGCACCGCCCGGACCCCGCTCGCCCCCCGCGACGCGGCGGCGGGCGTGGGGGCGCAGCGGCTTGGCGGGGGCCTCGGACCCCTGGCGCGCGGCGCGGTAGAGGGCCTTCACCTCCTCGGGGGAGAGGCGGCGGACCTGGCCGAGGCGGAGGCCCGCGAGCTCCACGGGGCCGAGGGAGATCCGGCGGAGCGAGAGGACGGGGTGCTTCAGGCGGGCGAAGATGCGGCGGATTTCGCGGTTGCGCCCCTCGCGGAGGATCAACTCGATGTGGGAGATGTCGCGCCCCCGGCGGCGGATGCGCATGTGGGAGGGGGCGGTCCGTCCCTCCGAGAGCCACACCCCGCGCTCGACCTTCTGCACGTCCTCCGGCGTCACCTCGCCGCGCACGCGCAGGTCGTAGGTCTTGGGCACCTCGTAGCGCGGGTGGGTGAGGAGGTTGGCGAGGTCGCCGTCGTTGGTGAGCAGGAGGAGCCCCTCGCTGTCCTCGTCGAGGCGGCCCACGGGGAAGACGCGCTCCTTCAGGCGCGGCAGGAGCTCCATGACCGTGCGGCGGCCCCGGTCGTCGGCGACCGTGCTCAGGAAGCCGACGGGCTTGTTGAGCAGGAGGTAGACGGCGCGGGGCCCCTGGTGGGGCGGGAGGGGGGCGGCGGGGTCGGCCCGATCGGCGGGGAGGACGACGGCCCGGACGACCTCCGTGTCGAGGCGCACCTCGTCCTTCGCGGGATCCACCTTCACGCCCATCTTCCGGACGACGACGCCGTTGACGGCCACGCGGCCGGCGAGGATGAACTCCTCCGCGTGGCGCCGCGAGGCGACGCCGGCGCGGGCGAGGAACTTCTGGAGCCTTTCGAGCATGGGGGGATTCCGGGGACGAGAGGCGGGGGCGACTATCATACGCCACCGATGAGCAAAGCCGGGGTCAGACCCCGCCGTCCGAGGCCCCGGAGCCGCCCGGTCGGCCCCCTCATCGAGGCGCTCCGCGCGGCCTACCCCGTCGCGGAGTGCGCGCTCCGCCACGGGGACGCGTTCCAGCTCCTCGCCGCGACCATCCTCTCCGCCCAGTGCACCGACGCCCGGGTGAACCTGGTGACGCCGGAGCTCTTCCGGCGCTGGCCCACGCCCGCCGCCCTGGCCGGGGCCTCCCAGGCGGAGGTCGAGGGGGTCGTCCGCTCCACGGGGTTCTTCCGCAACAAGGCGAAGTCCCTCCGCGGGATGGCGGCGGCGCTGCGCGACCGCCACGGCGGCGCGGTCCCCCGCACCATGGACGAGCTGACGGCGCTCCCGGGCGCCGCGCGGAAGACGGCCAACGTGGTCCTCGGGACGGCCTTCGGCATCGCCGAGGGCGTCGTCGTGGACACCCACGTGAAGCGCATCGCGCGGCGCCTCGGGCTCACGCGCCACGCCGACCCGGTGAAGGTCGAGCGTGACCTGATGGCGGCGCTGCCGAGGGAGGAGTGGACGATGTTCTCCCACCGGCTCATCCACCACGGCCGCAGGGTCTGCACCGCGCGGTCCCCGAAGTGCGGCGCGTGCCCGGTGGCGGACCTCTGCCCGTCGCGGGAGGAGCCGTGAAGCGGGGTGAGCCCGACCTCGCGGCCTTCGGGGGCGTGGCGGCGGGGGCCCTCTGCCTCGACGTGGCGTCGGGGACCGGGCGCGCGGCGAAGTCCCTCCTGGCGGCGGGGGCCCGGGTCGTCCTCCTCGAGCGGGACGCGGGGCGGCTCGCCCAGGCCGCGGCGGAACTCCCCGGCGCCTCCGGCTTCGTGCGGGGGGACGCCGGCGGTCTCCCCTTCGACGCGGGCGTCTTCGACGCGGTGATCCTGCGCGCCGTCGTCCACCACCTCGAGGACCCGGCCCACGCGCTGCGCGAGGCGGCCCGCGTGGCGCGGCCCGGCGGCGCGGTCGTCGTCGTGGACAAGGTCGGGCCCGCCGACCTCCCGGCGCGGGCGCGCCTGAACGCGCTGCAACGGCTGCGACACTCCGGCCACGTCTGGTCCCGCTCGGAGCGGGAGCTGCGGAGCCTGGCGGAATCCGCCCGCCTGGAGGTCGAGGCCTTCGACGCGTGGGTCGAGCAGCGCGACGCGGAGGAGTGGATCGCGCGCGGGGACGCCGGCCCCCGGTGGTCGGGCGTCGTCCGCGAACTCCTCGGCGGGGCCGCCGTCGTCTCCGAGACCTGGGGCATCGTCCGCCTGCGGAAGGCCGCGGCCCGCCGATGAAGGACCGCGTGATGAAGGGCACGGGCATCCTGCAGGCGATGCTGACGATGGACGTCGTCGCGCTGGCGGCGCTGATCGCCGCGGCGTGGGTCGTCGCCCATCCCGATCCCCTCGCCCGGGACCCGTCGGCCAAGCACGTCGCGTGGGGGCTCGGGGCGGCGCTGCTCAACCTCGTGGCGCGCTGCGTGGCCATCTTCTACATGCTGGCCAGCGGCCGCGCGGTGAAGGACGTCGTGGCGGAGCACGGTCTCGACCCGTCCTACGTCGTGCGCGCGAAGAGGATCAAGCGCGGCGTCGAGACCCTCGCCACGCTGGCGCTGATCCCGGTGATGGTCGCGGCCATCGGCGGGGGCGCGGTGAAGGGCGGGGACACCGCCTCCCACGCGTGGTGGTCCTGGGCGTCGATCGCGTTCGCGGCGCTGTGCCTCGCGGTGGACGCCCGGGCGGGCCTGAGGAACTACGCGCTCCTCCGCGAGGTCGACGGGAAGGTGTGAGGCCTCCTCCCTAGCCCTCCCGGAACGCCAGCGCCTGCACGACGCGGCCTCCCGACGGCTCGATCTCGTAGCACTCGTGGCCGGAGGGGAGGAGGACGGTGTCCCCGGGGCGGAACCCCGTGACGGCGGCCCGGCGATCGAAGGCGCGGACCGAGCCCTGGCCGGAGATCACCAGCAGGGCGTGCCAGCGGGGCTCCCCGTCCACGGGGGTCTCGAAGGTCGTGGTGCCCGCCATGGTGAGGTGCTCCACCTGGAAGAACGGGGTGGCGACGAGGAGCAGCCGCCGGAGGTTCCCGTCGTCCCCGATCTCCTTCGCCACGATGCGGTCCGGCCCGGCGGGCCCGAGGCGCGCCGCGGCCAGCCCCTCGTCCAGCTGGAGCGGCCGCTTCTCCTTCCCCGCGCCGCGCCCCCAGTCCCACAGGCGGTAGGTCGTCTCGCTGCTCTGCTGCACCTCGGCCAGGAGGAGCCCGCCGCCGGCGGCGTGGATCGTGCCCGCCTTCAGGATGACCGCGTCGCCCGCCTTCGGCTCGAAGGAGTGGAGGAGGCCCTCGACCGTGCCGCCTTCGACCGCCGCGCGGAACGCCGCCGGGTCGGTCTCCTCGCGGAGCCCCCGCCAGATGCGCGCCCCCGGGTCCGCCTCGAGCACGACCCACGCCTCGGTCTTCGGCTCCGTCCCGTGGGCGCGGGCCGTCGGCCCGTCGGGGTGGACCTGCACCGAGAGCCGGTCCTGCACGTCCAGCAGCTTCACCATGAGCGGGAGTCCGCGCTCCCCGCGGAGGCCGCCGATGTCGCGGCCCGCCAGCGGACCGCCGCGCACCCGGTTCGAGCCCGCGGGGCGGTCGAACAGCTCCCACGACTCGCCGATGGCCAGGCCCGCCGGCAGCGGCCGCCCGAACACCCGCTCCAGCCGCCGGCCCCCCCAGGGCTTCTCGAGGTAGCGCGGCTCCAGCGGCATCGGGTAGGCGACGGGGGGATCCTGGGCCACGGGGGGATGCTACCGCGCGCGCCGCGGGGGCCGGACGTTGAGAAGGTCCCGCGCCGCCTCGAGGCCCCGGCCCGCCTGCCCCTCGCCGTGGAGCATCTCGGCCAGCTCGCGGATCCGGGCCTCCCCGCCGAGCTCCTCGACCGCGGCCGTCGTGCGCCCGCCCGCGACCTCCTTCGACACCCGCAGGTGCTGGTCGGCCGCCGCGGCGATGGAGGCGAGGTGGGTCACCACGACGACCTGGCGACCGGCGGCGACCGCGCGGAGCTTCGCGGCGACGGCGGGCCCGAGGCGGCCGCCGACCTCGGCGTCCACCTCGTCGAAGACGAGGACCGGCGTGCGGTCGGCCGCGGCGAGCCGGGCCTTGAGCGCCAGGGACACGCGGGCCAGTTCGCCCCCGCTGGCCACGCGGGCCAGCGGGAGGAGCGGCTCGCCGGGGTTGGCGGAGAAGAGGAACTCCACCGGCCCCGGCCCCGCCTCGGAGGAGGTCTCGACGGCGTCCCCCTCCCCCTCGCCGACGGACGCCGTGAACCGGGCCGTGCCGAGGGCGAGGTCGGCGAGGCCCGCGAGGACCCCCTTCTCGAGGGACTTCGCCGCCGCGCG
>CAZWGT010000160.1:0-8556 GCA_964633345.1 uncultured Planctomycetota bacterium | reverse complement strand
TGGCGGAGGGGGGGGGATTTGAACCCCCGATAGCCTTGCAGCTATATCAGTTTTCGAAACTGACGCATTCGGCCGCTCTGCCACCCCTCCGCGGGGCGGGCGCCGGGGCGGGCCCCGGCGAGAACGGGCATCGTAGGGGCTCCGGCCGGACGAGGAGAGGATTCGCCCGCGGGGACCGGGGCCGGGCGACCCGGGCGCCCGCCCCTACGCGTCCTCCGGGGACTTCCGCCGCGCGCGGAAGAACTCGGTGAGCAGCGCCGCGCACTCCTCGCGGCGCACCCCCCCCGCCACGGGCATGCGGTGGTTGAGGCGGGGATCGGCGGCGAGGTTCATCAGCGTCCCGCAGGCCCCGGCCTTCGGGTCGGGGGCGCCGTAGATCAGCCGCCCCATCCGCGCGTTGACCAGCGCCCCCGCGCACATCGGGCAGGGCTCCAGCGTCACCACCATGGCGCAGCCGTCGAGACGCCACGTGCCGGCCGCCTCCGCCGCCTGGGTGAGGGCGATCATCTCCGCGTGGGCCGTCGGGTCGTTCAGGCGCTCCCGCTGGTTGCGGCCCCGCCCGAGGACCTTCCCGTCGCGCACCACCACAGCGCCGACGGGGACCTCCCCCTCCGCGGCCGCCCGCCGCGCCTCGCGGAGCGCCTCCTCCATGAACGACGCGTCCTCGCGCGGCTCCATCACGGCCGTCCTCCCTTCGGGACGGCATGGTAGCGCGTTCCCGCGGTAGGCTCTGGATCATCGAACGGACCGGAGGAGGAACCATGGCGAAGGCGACCCGCGGCGAACCGATGTGCGTCGAGGCGCTGCAGGCGGCCCTCGACGCGGAACTGACGGGGGTGGCGCTCTACACCCACCTCTCCTTCCGCATCTTCGGGCCCCAGTGGCAGGCCATCGTGGCGCTCCTGCGCGCCCAGGCGGCGGAGTCCCTGACCCACGCGCTCGCCGTCGGGGACCGCATGACGATGCTCGGCGCCGTGCCCGCGGTCTCCGTCGCCGGCAAGCTCTCCCACGAGCCCACCACCCTCGACGAGGTGCTCCGCATCAGCCTCGTCCACGAGCGCGGGGCGATCGGGAAGTACCGCGCCGTCATGGACGCGGCGGCGGAGGCCGGCGACATCCCGCTCGAGGACTGGGCCCGAACCATGGTCTCCACCGAGACCGACCACTCCTCCGAACTGGAGAAGATGCTCCGCCCCATGGCGTAGGACCCACGATTCCTGTCGATGGGGCAAGCCCCAGGCGCGGAAGTCAAATGAGGGGGCCGTGAAGAGTTCTTAACGACAGTCAACCTGTTGTTTGACAGCATGTTGCGACCATAGGCAAGTCACCCATTGTCCCCGCCCCCGTGCTAGAGTTCGGTCGCCATGATCGACGCCCGCCACCCCGTCCCGCCCCACGGCAACCCCTCGGCCTGCCGCCACCGGACCTTCCTCCGGGTCGGCATCCAGAGGGCCCCCGTGCCCCCGTTCCGCCTGTACCTGCTGACCTGCAGGGACTGCGGGACCACCCTGACGACGCAGACCGTCCGCCGTCGCTGCGAAGCCGCGGGGGGTGCCGCCGCGCCCGCCCCGGCGCCGGAGGAGGACCTGGCGGGGGCCCGCCGGAGGCGCGCACCGGCCTGAGGCGGAGGGGGGTGGAGTGGCGCGCCCGGAAGGAGTCGAACCTTCAACCCTCAGATCCGTAGTCTGATACTCTATCCAATTGAGCTACGGGCGCGCGAGCCCCCGTTCTTATCCGCGCGACGCGCCGGTCGGCAGAGAATCCCGCCCGCGGCTCCCCCACCAGGCCAGTCCCAGCCCCGCGCCCACCGCCGCGAGGCCGCCGATCCCCAGGGCCCCGTTCGTCCCCGAGATGAACACCGCCGCGAACGAGTCCGTGCGGCCGTCGAGGGTCTGCTTCGCCAGGACCACGAGGATCCCGTTGTTGAGCGCGTGGGCGAGGACCCCCGGCCACAGGGACCCCGACCGCAGGGCCAGGACGCCGAGGGCGAGGCCGAGGAGCCCGGTGAAGAGGATCCTCTCCGGCTCCAGGTGGAAGGCCCCGAAGATCACCGCCGAGATCACCACCGCCGCCATGCCGCTCATCTGGGATCGCAGCCCGCGCAGCACCCACCCGCGGAACAGGGTCTCCTCGGCGACGGCGGGCAGCACCGCGATGAGAAGCACGAGGACCGGCGCCGACAGGGACGCCACCAGGTCGGAGACCAGTTCCCCCGTGCCGCCCTGGGGGACGATCCCGGTGACGCGGGAGAGCCAGTGGGTGGCCGCCGGCGCCCCGCAGCCGACGAGGAGGGCCCCCGCCATCGGCAGCATGCCCGGGGCGCCCAGGCCCAGCGTCGCCCTCCAGTCCAGGCGCACCAGGGCGACGGCCGCGATCACCCCGCCGAGCATCACGATCTGCTGGAGGGAGACGCCGAACGGCGTGGCCAGGGTCTCCGGCTTCAGCACCGCCTGGGCGAGGAAGAAGGTCGCCGCCAGCGTCGCCGCCGGGAGGAAGAAGGCCGCGCCCGGGCCCGGCACGGCGCCCGCCCGCCGCACCGGCCGGAGGTCCTTCCACGAGAACGACTCCCCGGCGTCGCGGAAGAGGACCTCCTCCCGCCCGAACATCCACACCGCCCAGCGGATGGCCCGGCCCGCCGCCAGCGCCGTCGATCCGAGGACCACGGGGACCATGGGCATCACCCGGGCGAGCAGCGCCGGCTCCCCCTGGGCGAGCAGGAGGTCCCGGAAGAGGAGCACCGCCCCGGAGATCGGGACCACGGCCAGTCCGAAGGTCAGCTCGATGTTGGGGATGACCGAGACCATCGCCAGGGGCAGGGCCACGAGCATGAGCGGCGTGAGGTAGGTCTGGGCCTCCTTCGTCGAGCGGGCCAGGGTCGAGAGGGCCAGCGCCAGGGCGGCGAACAGCGCCGCCATGGGGACGAGGACCGCGAAGATCACCGTCGCCGTGCCCAGCGAGATGGAGAAGTCCACCTGCCCCTTGACGCCCAGGCTCGAGGCGAACTGGCCGAAGGTGAGCCCCATGGAGGCGAGGTTCCCCAGAGCCGTCGCCACGGAGACCGCCAGTACCGAGAGGAACTTCCCGAGCACGACCTCCAGGCGCGTCGCCGGGCAGACGAGGAGGGTCTCCATCGTCCCCCGCTCCTTCTCGCCGGAGACCGCGTCCACGGCCGGCGTGAAGGCCCCGGTGACCACCATGATCACGAGCATCATCGAGAGGATGCGGCCGAAGGCGTGGGCCCCCCGCTTGCCGGCGCTGGCCACGTCGGTCGTCGCCGACGGGGGGACGTCCACGGGGTTGATGTAGGCCCGCTCGATGCCCCGGCCCTCGAGGCGGCGGAGGAGGACCTGCTCGCGGTACTTCGACACGACCTCGGCGGCCTTGCGGCGCGCCTCCGCCGACGGCTCGCTGGCGGAGTCGTGGACGAGTTCGAGGCGGGCGCTCCCCCCGGCCTCCAGGACCTCGGCGAAGTCCGGCGCCGCCCGCACGAGGAGATGCAGCTCCCCGGCCCGCACCGCCTTCCCCGGGTCCGCGGGGGTCTTCAGGACGAGGCCCTTCGCCGCGCCGAGGGATTCGCGCAGCGCCGCCGGCACCGGACCCTCCAGCGCGTAGGTCTGGGTGGCCTCCTTGAGCTTCCCCTGCTGGCGCATGGTGGCCGCGCCGAGCCCGATCATCAGGCAGGGGTAGAGGAGGATCGGCAGGACGAGGGTGACGAACAGGGTCCTCCGGTCGCGGAGGGCCTCGCGGACCTCCTTCTGGAGGACGAGGAGGACGCGGCGGGCGTTCACGCCGCCCCCTCGCCGACCAGGCGGAAGAACGCGGTCTCGAGGTCGGGGGCGCCCCCGGCGGCGGCGCGGATCTCCGCCACGGTGCCGCAGGCCTTGACGGCGCCGCGGTGGATGACCGCCAGCCGGTCGCAGAGGCGCTCCGCCTCGCCCATGTCGTGGGTGGAGAGGAGGAGGGTGCGGCCCGCGGCCCGGGAGGCGCGGATGAACTCCGTGACCGACCGGGCGACGAGGACGTCGAGGTTGGCCGTCGGCTCGTCGAGGATGAGGACCGGCGGGTCGTGGACGATGGTGCGGGCCAGGGACGCCTTCTGCTTCTGCCCGCTGGACAGCGTCCCGCAGGGGCGGTCGGCGAACTCCTCGGCCCGCAGGACCTTCAGGGTCTCCCCCACGCGCCGCTCGAGGGCCTCCCCCTCGATGCCGTGGAGCTGGGCGTAGTAGCGGGCCTGCTCCCGGGGGGTGAGGCGGTCGTAGACGCCCGTCGCCCCGGAGAGGAACCCGATGCGCCGGCGCACCTCGTCGGGACGGGCGGCGACGTCCACGCCGTCGATCTCCACCCTCCCCCCCGTGGGGCGGAGGATCGTCGAGAGCATGCGCAGCGTCGTGGTCTTGCCGGCCCCGTTGGGGCCCAGCAGCCCGAAGACCTCGCCGGGGCGGGCCTCGAAGGAGACCCCGTCCACGGCGCGGACCTCCCCGGGGCGCCCCTCGCGGAAGATCTTCGTGAGGCCCTCGACGATGACCATGGCACCCCTGGACGGGGACGGACCCTCCGCGCCCCGATAGGGATAGATCGGCATCCGGGGATTCCCCCTTGACAGAGTTCTAGAGTTGTAGAACACTACCCCTCATGCACCTGCGCATCGACCCGAACGGCGGCGAGCCACTGGCCCTGCAGATCGCCCGCCAGGTCCGCCTGGCCGTGGCCGCCGGGCGCCTCGCCCCCGGGGAGCGCCTGCCGGGCTCCCGGGAGCTGGCCGCCACCCTCGGGGTCAACTTCCACACGGTGCGGAAGGCCTACGCGGACCTCGAGGCGGAGGGCCTCCTCCGCACGGTCCACGGCCTCGGCACCTTCGTGGCCGAGGGGGCCCGCCGGATGTCCCCCGCCGAACTGCGGGCGCTGGTGCGCTCCCACGTGGAGCGGCTGGCGGAGGATCTCGCGGGGATGGACGCGGACGCGGCGCGGCAGGAATCGATGCTTCTCGAGGAGTGGCGGCGCGCCCTCGGCGCGCGGAAGGTGAAACCATGAGCGACGGTCCGATCCTGGAGATCCGCGATCTCCGCAAGTCCATGGGTGCGGTGGAGGCGGTGCGCGGCCTCTCCCTCGACGTGGGGAAGGGCTCGATCCTCGGGCTCATCGGTCCCAACGGGTCGGGGAAGACGACGGCCATCAAGTGCCTGCTCGGCCTGCTGCGCCCGGAGTCCGGGTCGTGCCGGGTCCTCGGCGAGGACGCGACGGCCCTCTCCCGCGCCTGCCGCCAGCGGGTCGGCTACCTCTCGGAGAAGCCCTTCCCCTGGCAGGACCTCGCGGTCCCCGACCTGCTGCGCTTCCTCGCCTCCCTCTTCGAACGGTGGGACGGCGGAAGGGTAGAGGCGCTCTCGAAGCGCATGGGGATCGCCCTCGACCGGCCGCTCTCCGCCATGTCCTTCGGCGAGCGGCGCAAGGCCGAGCTGTTCCTCGCCCTGGCCCCCGATCCCGAGGTGCTGGTCCTCGACGATCCCTGGCTCGGCGTGGACGCGCGGGTGCGGCGGGACTTCCTGCTGGCGCTGCTCGAGGAGACGCGGGAGCGGGGACGCACGGTGCTCTTCACCAGCCACATCCTGACCGACGTGGAGAAGGTCGCCGACCGCGTGGGGATCCTCGTGCAGGGGAGCCTCCGCACGGTGGACGACATGGACACGCTGAAGGCCCGGGTGAAGCGGCTCGTGATCGAGGTGCGGGCCGGCGTCTCCCCCGACGAGGTGATCGTCGCGGGGGAGGTCTCCCGCTCCCTCGCGGGCGGCGTGCTCTCCGTCGTCACGGACGCATTCGTGCCGGGCCTCGAAGAGAACCTCTCCGCCCGCTTCGGCCGCGTCACCGTGGAGCCCCTCAACCTCGAAGCGGCGTTCGTGGAGTTGACGGGCGCTCCCGCGGAGGCGGCGGCGTGAGTTTCGCCACTCTCCGATCCGAAGTCGCCGCCTGCCGCGCGTGGGAGCGCTCCCTCCACGCCGGATCCGCTCAGACGCGCGCGGCCGCCGCCCTCCCGGGGAGGTTCGATGCCTTCCTTCCCCTCGTGATGCCCCTCTACGGGCTCCTCGGATGGGCCACGGGGATGAAGTTCCAGAGCGAGTGGTGGGCCGTGGTGCTCCCCTGGTGGATCCTGCTGTCCACCGGGCGCGTCATTCCCCGCACCGCGCCGACGGAGTGGGAGGCGCTCCGCCTCCCCTCGCGGCGCGGGTGGCTGCTCGCCCGCTGGTCGCTCAGGCTGCCCTGGCTCCTCCTCCTTGGCCTGTGCACCTCGGCGCACCACCTCCTCCTCGCCCATCGGGACGTCCCCCACCCGGAGGGGATCCGCTGGGCCCTCGTGGCCTCCCTCCTCCTGGCGCCGCTCCTCGTCGCGGCCCTGGCGGCCTGGTTCCCCCTCCAGGAGCGGGCCTTCGGGGGACGGAGCTGGGTGGCCCCGCTGTTCGCGCTCGTCCTGGTGCTGATCCTCGCCGCCGCCGCCGTCGCGGTCTACGTCAGGAAGGAGTCGGGGCCCGGGGACATGCCCCTGGTCTCGGGGTCCCTGGCCGTCATCGCCGGCCTGATCCTCTTCCTGACGCTCCCTTCCCGGGCGACCCTGCGCAGGGGCGCGGCCCGGTACTCCGGCGGGACGGGGATCCTCTCCACCTTCGTCCACGGACTGTCCGGCATGGCAGCGATCGCCCCGGCCACGGTCCTCGCCATCAGTTCGGTCATCCCGAGATCGGTCGTGGTCCAGCCGGGGGATCCGCTCGGCGGGCCCTTTCCCGCGATCCTCCTCGCGATGACCCTCGTGGGGATCGTCGTCACGGCCGCCCACGCCCTCCGCCTCGTCGGCACGACGGATGTCGGGGTGGAGCCGCGGCCCGAGGTTCGGGTCAAGCGGGTCACGGCCTCCGTCCCCGCCCGGAACCACTCCCTGGCGGGCCGCGGCCTGCGCGCGGCGGCGTGGGCCCTGTACCGCGGCGGGTGGCGGACCCTCCAGCATCCGTGGCTGATGTTCCTGCCGAAGCTCCTGTGGGAGTTCCGCGCCCCGGTGTGCGGCGCCGTCGCGGTGGTGGCCGTCGTCTTCGGATCCACGATCGGCGGCTTCAAGGGGCTCCTCGCCCCCTGCCTCGCCATGGCCTTCCTGGCCGTGATCCCCGCCCCCCTGCGGCTGCCGGCGAGCCGGCGTCTCCACCTCCTCGGCGGGGACTTCTCCGCCGTGGCCGTCCACAACCTCCGGTGGGGAATCCTCCTCGCGGTGATCCCGGCGGCCCTCGGCGGGGCGCTGCCGTTCCTCCTGCTGGGGGCGGAGGACCCGCCGCCGTTCCTCGCCTTCGCGGGGGCGTGGGGCGGCGCGGTCGCGTTCCTGCTCCTCCGGGAGGGGGCGGGGTTCATCGACGCTCTCATCCCCGACACCGGCTGGGCGGTACTCACCCTGGCCACGTGCCTGCTCGGCGGGTGGATGATCGACGCCCCGACGACCCTCGGGGTGGCGGGAACCGCGATGTTCGCGCTGGCGCTTCGTTCGACGGTCCGGGAGTTCCGCCATCCCGACCTCGCGGGGGCCCGCTTCGCCGCCGGCGCCGTGGACGACTAGGGAGCCGCCTTCTTCCGCACGATGGCCGCCGGGGCCGGGACGAAACCGATCTTCGCCGCCGCGGCGATCCCGAGGACCGCGGCGACGAGGTCGAGGACGGACACGAACCGCAGCGGGGAGCGGAGGAACGCCGTCCACGGGGCGTCCGCCTCGGCGAGGATCGCGGCCCGCCGCGCCGCCCGCCACTCCTCGAACTCCGGCTGCTTCTTCTTCCACGCGTCGAGCTGCGGGGCCGTCGTCCGCAGGAACTCCGCGACCCGGGGGCCGGGGCGGTCGAGGGGGGATCCCGGGAGGAGGTCCCAGGCCTGGGCGAACTTGCCGGGGTCCACTCCGCGCCCGCCCGGCTTCCAGTCCGCGGCGGCCCGGCCGAACTTCTCGTAGTCGGCCCGGTCCACGCGGTCGGCCCGGGCCCGGGCGTCATGCTCCAGGGGAACGCGGGAGGCGAAACCGAGACCGGCGGAAGTCCCCGCAGCCGCGTACGCCGCCGCGAGGAGGGCGGCGCGGTGTCCCCGGGCCCCGCCCCAGCGGGATCCGGCCCCGGCGAGGATCCCGACGAGGAGGGCGAGGAACCCGGACCACGGGAGGAGTCCCGCCAGGGCGGCCCAGGCGGCCGTCCCGGCGGCGGTGCCGAGGAGGGCCCGCGCGTTCACTTCGTGCCGTTCCCGTTCACTTTCGGGGGCGGCGCACCCTCCTCGACCCGGGCGAGGACGACGGTGATGTTGTCCTTGCCCCCCCGCTCGTTGGCGAGGTCGATGAGCTCGGCCACGGAGCGCTGGAGGTCGGTCCCGTTGCGGGCCAGGGCCTGGCCCATGTCGTCGGAGGAGACGAGGTCGGAGAGGCCGTCGGAGCAGAGGAGATAGACGTCCCCGGCGAGGGCCTCGTGGAACTGCACCTCGGGCTTGACGCAGGGCCTCGTGCCGATGGCGCGGGTGATGATGTTCTTGTGGCTCGAGACGGCGGCTTCCTCGGGG
>CAZWGT010000159.1:0-8559 GCA_964633345.1 uncultured Planctomycetota bacterium | reverse complement strand
GGACATCCCCGCCTACCTCGACTACCTCGCGGCGGAACGGCGCGACCACGCGCGCGGGACGCCGCGCCGGCCCCACGAGGACTCCGCCGCCCACTGGCGGAGGATGCTCCGCGTCCGCGAGAAGGATCGGCGGGAGGGGCGCGCCCTGTTCCTCTGCCTCTTCCTCAAGGGAGACCCGCGCACCATCGTCGGCCACGCCAGCCTGTCGAACGTGGTGCCCGGCGCCTTCCAGGCCTGCCACCTCGGCTACGCGCTGCGCAAGGGCCACGAGGGGAAGGGGCTCATGACCGAGGCGCTCCGCCCGATCCTCCGCCACGCCTTCGGGCCGATGAACCTCCACCGCGTGATGGCGAACTACATGCCGGCGAACCGCCGCTCGGCGCGCGTGCTGAAGGGGCTCGGCTTCCGGCGCGAGGGCCTCGCGAAGGAGTACCTGCGCATCGCGGGGAAATGGGAGGACCACGTGCTCACGAGCCTCGTGAACCCGCGGTGGCGCGCTACCGGTTCCCCCGCTGCAGCTCCAGCCGCGCCTCGAAGGCGTCGCCCGAAGGGACGGTGACCTCGCCGGAGAAGACCGCGAGGTCGCCCCCCTCCTTCGGCGTGGCGAGCGCGCTGAACGCGTAGGTCCCCGGGACGAGTTTCGCCTCGAAGGTCCCGTCCGGCTTCCACGCCCCCTTGTCGCGCGGCAGCGGCGACTCCTGCACGACGGCGGGGATCGTCGTCCGCCCGTCGGGGTTGGCGACCGCCTTCCCGTCCACGATGAGCGTGATCCGGCAGGGGACGAGCTTCTCGTTCCACCGGAACTCCACGGGCTTCGCGTCCGCCGTCGCCACCACCGTCTGCTCCAGCTCCCGCGGGAGCCCCTTCACCACCACGCGGTGGCCGATGCCCGGCTCGAGATCGCCGACCGCGACCTCCCCCTTCTGGTTGAGGTCGAGCCGCCGCCCCTGCCCGGGGTCCTCCTCGGGACGGACGATGACGGCCCACGCCTGCGGGACGGGCTCGCCGGCGGAGTCCACGACCCGGATCACCACGCGGCCCGCGGGCGCGAGCTCGATCGTGCCCAGCTCGACCGTCCCGCCGTGCTTCTCGAAGGCTTTCTTCCCGCGGACGACGGTGTTGTCGGGGAGCGTCGCCGAGACCTCCAGCTCCCACGGACCATCGGGCAGGTCGTAGAGGGAGAAGGGACCGGACTCCTTCGGCATCCCCAGGACTTCGGAGTGGCGGGGGGCCGGCTCCGGCCCCGTCCAGCGGAGATGGGCGGTCACGGGGAGGGCTGCTGCAGCGCCCGAATCGGCTGTCGCGATGTCGGGCATGGAGATGCTGCTCACCTTGCGGGGCATGGCCAGCACGCGGAGGCTCTGGACGATTCCCTTCGCGTCCGGCGGGACCGGCCGCACGCGGATCTCCATGCGGCCCTTGATGTCCAAGAGCGGAAGCCGTCCCTTCTCGAAGCCCGGCATCGCGAACTCGACCTCGACCTTCGACGGATCCGCGCGGATCTCCTCCGCCCCGGACTCCGGCAACCGCCCCTCGGGGAGAGGGATCCACCCGCCGGGCGCCTGGTCCTCGCCGTACCCCATCGTCAGCGTCCCGCCCGGGATGCGCCAGGTCACCCGGAGTCCCGCCACCTTCGTCACCGGGTTCCCGGAGTCGGCGTCCACGAGCCGCATGTGGGCCCACCCCGCCTTGTCGCGGAACGTGAGGCGGAGGCGGTCGGAGGTCGCCGTCACGGCCCAGCCGTTTCCGCGTTCCGAGAGGGCGCCTCCGTCCGCGGACACGGGGACGGCCGTCGCGTGGGAGACGACGGCGGGCTCGTCCCGGTGGATCCGAAAGGTCCCGTCCGCGCCGCTCCGCGCCGTGTCCGTCTCCCTCCAGACTTCCCGCGTGCTCCAGAACTGCACGCCCGGAAGCGGCGTTCCGTCCTCCAGGACGCACGTCCCCTCGCTGGAAGGGAGTTCGGCAGGGGCCCCCGGCTCGGCACCTTCGACCGCCTCCGGCGGGCCCGGCTTCGGCCCGTCGATGACAGGAACTCGTGTATCTATCGGTGATACACTATCCGTTGCCGCCGGCCGCGCGGTCCCCGGCTCCGGAGACGGCACCGTCGGGGCCGTCGGCGCGCCGCCGAACAGCCACCACCCGATCACCGCGAGGATCGCCACCGCCGCCGCCGCGATCCTCCCCCGCGTCACCTACTTCCGCTCCTTGAGGTCGACGGTCGCGTCCCACAGCGGCTGGTCGGGGACGGTGAACGTCGCGTACACGCGGACCGGGGCGTCCTTCCCCACCGGGCGGGCGAAGAAGCCGAAGAGGTACTCCCCCGCCGCCATGTCGTGCTCGAGGAAGCCGTCCTTCCTCCACGCGCCCTTGTCGAGGGTCGGGCCCTCGACGATCTCCCCCCAGAGGATCGGGTCCTGCCCCTCCACCGTGAAGCGGATGCGGCAGCGGACCCCCTGGTGCTCCCAGGGGATCTCCAGCCGCAGGTCTCCGCCCCCCTCGGCCGGCGTGCGCACCGTCCCCTCGACCCCGTCGAGGGAGGAGACGGCCCGGTACTCCGTGTCCGCCTCGAGCCCGCGGAAGACGACCCAGCCCCCGTCGTCGATGTCCTCGGTGGTGAGGACCTCCCCGGTCCCCCCGCGGTGCAGCGCGAGCTCCCTGTCGAGGACCCCCGTCCCGTCCCGGGCCACCACGCGCGCGCGCAGGGTGGACGGCGGGAGCACCACGATCTCGCCGAGGTCCGCCTCGGCCCCGGCCTTGTCGAAGACGCGGACCGCCATGGCCGACTCGTCCTCGCCCGCCCGCACCCGCACGACCAGCCGCCAGCGCCCGTCGGGCACGTCGTACCAGGAGAAGGGCCCCGCCTCCGCCGCGCCGCCGGAGGGCATCGCGTCCGGCCGCCGCGGGTCCCGGGTGGGATCGCCGGGTTCGAGGTCCATGTGCACGCGCTTCCCCTCGAGACCGCGGCCGAGCTTCACGATCCCGCGCACCGAGGGAGCGGCCGCGGCCATCTCGATGTCCCGGTCCCCGGAGATCTCCGCGCGCGACCCGAACCGCCGGGTCGTCCGGCCCGGGATCCGGATCTCCACCGGCGACGCCTCCCACTCCTTGCGGTCCACGCCGAAGGGCAGCCCCCTCTCGTCCTCGGAGCGGAAGACCTCGACGCGCCCGTCCTCAGCGCGGCGCCAGGGCTCCGGCACGAGCAGCTCCTGCTCCCCGCGGGGGACGGCCAGGGCGACCCTCCCCCGGCGGAAGGGGATCTCCTCCCGCGTCTTCGCGTCCACGAACCGCAGGCGGGCCCACGGCTTCCAGCCCGCGGGGACGGAGGTCCTCTCGGAGGCGGGGGGCGCGTCCTCCTCCGCGGAGAACGGGACGGCCGGGGGGCGCTTCGTCCCCGGGTTCCCTGGACGGACCGCGGGATTCGCCGGAGGCGTCCGCTTCCCGGTCTCCGCCGGAGAGGGATCCGGGACCCGCGGAGGCGGGGCCGGGGGGCCTTCGCCGTCGAGGAACAGCGCCGCGACGGCGGCCAGGAGGGCCGCCCCCGCGAGGCACGCCAGGATCGCCGTGGTGCGCCGTCCGCCCATCCCGGCAGTCTATCCGCGGGCCGTCAGGCGGCGGGCGGGGACGCGGCGGGGGCCCCCGCCTCCGCCGCGAAGGCGTCGAGGGCCTGCCGGACCTCGAGCATCGTGGCGTAGCGCTCCCCCGGGTAGCGGGAGATCATCCGGCGCACGATCTCCCAGAGCCGCTCCGGCACGGCCGGACAGACCTTCGGCAGCGGCTTCGGCTGGGTCGTCAGGATGGCGAAGACGATCTGCATCGAGTTCTTCCCCTCGTAGGGGAACTGGTGGGAGAGGAGGTAGTAGAGGCAGATCCCGAACCCGAAGATGTCGGTCCTCCGGTCCATCCCCTTCCCCTCGAACTGCTCCGGGGCCATGAAGTGGGGCGTGCCCATGACGCGGGTCGTCTTGGCGTCCTTGTTCACCATGCGGGCGAGCCCGAGGTCCGTCACCTTGACCGTGCCGTCCTGCGCCAGCATCAGGTTGTCGGGCTTCACGTCGCGGTGGATGATCGACTTCTCGTGGGCCGCGTGGAGCCCCTCGGCGACCTGCCTCATCCAGGGGAGGACCTCCGTCCACGGCAGGGGGCCGCGCTCGTCGAGGATGGTCTGCAGGGACCTGCCGCGGAGGTGCTCCATCACGATGTAGTGGAGCTTGAAGGTCTCGTCGCGCCCGATGCGGTGGATGCGCACCACGTTGCGGTGCTCGACCTGGGCGGCGGCGATGGCCCCGCGGAGGAACTTCCGCACGACCTCCTCGTTGGCGGCCCTCTCGGGGCGGACGAGCTTGATGGCCACCGGGTGCTGGCGGGTCTCGTCGATGGCCCGGTAGACGGTGCCGAAGCCCCCCTCGCCCAGTTTCGCGACGATCCAGCACTGCCCGACGCGCGCGCCGAGGAACGGATCCTCGGCGGCCCCGGCGGGGGCCGGATTCGGGGGAGCCGTCGGACTCGGGGGATCGTCGGCGGGTTCGCTCATTCGGATGGCCGGGGAGGCCCCGGCACGCGGGGGTGCGGCCATTCTGCCCTCCGGGTGCACCCTACCGCACGGAAGTCGCCCCCGGTCCGGGTGACGGGGTCACCGGCCCGGGCGCCTGCGCAGGAAGGCCAGCCACTCCCGGCCCTGCCGCGCCGGGGTCGACTCCGCCGCGACGCGGGAGGCCTCCAGGCGGAACAGGCCGGAGTCCACGAACCGGCGCCGGATCTCCGCGGGGGTGGTCCCGAACGGGGGGCCCTCGTCCGCGCGGATGTCGTAGAAGAGCCCCAGGAGGAGGCCCCCGGGCCGCAGGACGGCGTGGACCGCCCGGACGTACTCCTCCCGGCGGGAGGGGTCGATCGCGCAGAAGCACGTCTGCTCGAAGACGAGGTCGAAGGTCCCGGCCCAGGCCCGGGGGAGGGCGAAGAGGTCGCGGCGCTCGAAGCGGACCCCCTTCACCCCGGTCGCCGCGGCCAGGGCGCGGGCCTCCCGGATCGGGGCGGCGGCGAAGTCCACGCCGACGGCCTCGAAGCCGCGCCCGGCGAGGAGGCGCGCGTCGTGGCCCCGCCCGCACCCGGGGACGAGCGCCCTTCCCGGCGGCCGGACCTCCCCGCGCCCCAGGACGGCGACGAGGGGGGGCGAGGCCGCCCCGAGGTCCCAGCGATCCTCGCCGGCGCCGTAGAGCGCCTCCCAGTAGCCGGGGCGGTCGACGGGTTTCAAGGCTTCGGCGCGACCACGTTCTTGCCGGGGCGGGCGGGCCGGTGGAGGAGGCGCTCGACCGCGCGGCCCCCCTTCATGTCGGTCTCGACGATCTCCGGCACGTCCCCCGGGCGGACCCCCGCGTACCAGCGGTTCTCGGGGAAGACGGCGACCATGGGTCCGTGGCCGCACTGGGAGAGGCAGCCGCCCTTGTTCACGCGGACGCGGTCGCCGAGGCCCGCCGCGAAGCAGGCCTCCTTCAGGGCCGCGTGCACCGCCTCGGACCCCTGCCCGGGGCAGGTCTTGCCCGAGGTGCAGACGAGGAACATCCGCTCGAAGGGGGCGTTCATGACGGCTTCTCCTCCTTCCCGAGGATCTCGCGGGCGAGGACGATCCTCTGGACCAGGCTCGTGCCCTCGTAGATGCGCAGCCCCTGCACGTCGCGGTAGTGCCGCTCGACCGGGCTCTCGGACGAGTAGCCGCGCGAGCCGAGGAGGAGGACCGCCTCCGTCGCGGCGCGCTGGGCGGCCTCCGTGGCGAAGAGCTTCGCGGCGGCCACCCCCGCGGGGTTGCGGATGCCGCGGTCGCGCTCCCAGGCCGTGCGCAGGACGAGGAGGCGCGAGGCCTCGAGTTCCGCCGCCATGTCCGCGATGCGCTCCTGCACCATCTGGAAGTCCCCGATCCGCTTCCCGAACTGCCGCCGGGTCCGCGCGAACCCCGCCACGAGGTCGAGGAGGGCCGCGTGGATCCCCACCGCCCCCGCCGCGACGCCGAGGCGCCCGTGGTCGAGGGCCCGCATCGCCACCTTGAAGCCTCCGCCGACGGGTCCGAGGACGTTCCCCCTCGGGACCTTCACCCCCTTCAGGACGAGCCGCGCGTGGTCGGCGCCGCGGTGGCCGAGCTCCACGCCCGGCATCCTCCTCCGCGCGAGCCCCCGGGCCGGGGCCTCCAGGACGAAGGCCGTGATCCCCTGGTGCTTCAGCGCCGGATCCACCGTCGCGTAGACGACGATCAGGTCGGCGATCCCGCCGTTGGTGATCCAGATCTTCTCCCCGTCGAGGACCCAGCCCCCCTTCGTCTCCCGCGCCGTCGTCGCGACGGCGGAGGCGTCGGAGCCCGCCCCCTCCTCCGTCAGGGCGTAGGCCCCGATGCGCCTCCCGCGCGCCAGCCCCGGGAGCCAGCGGGACCACTGGGCCTCCGTCCCGTGGTCGAGGATGGTGCGCGCGACGAGCCCCACGTGCACGCAGACGAAGCCCCGGACCGAGGCGTCGGCGCGCCCGAGCTCCTCGCAGCAGAGCGCGAAGGAGACGTCGTCCCAGCCGCCGCCCCCGTGCTCCGCCGGGAGCGGCCCGCCGAGGATCCCCTTCCGGGCCAGCCCGTCGATGACGGAGCGGTCGAAGCGGCGCTCCTCGTCGGCGCGGCGCGCCGCCGGGGCGACGATCCCGCGGGCGACGCTGCGCGCGAGATCCCGCACGCGCTCCTGCTCCCTCGTGAGTGCGAAGTCCACGGTTCAGTCCTTCCGGAAGACGGGCTTGCGCTTCTCGTTGAAGGCCCGGTGGTACTCGCGGTGGTCCGCGCCGCCGAGGAGGACCGCCTGCCCCTGCGCCTCGGCCTCGAGCGCGGCGTCGAATCCCATCTCCGACTCCGCCTGGAGGAGCCGCTTGGTCTCCCGCACCCCGGCCTCCGGACCGTCGGCGAGCCGCCGCGCCCACGCGGCGGCCTCCGCAGCCACGGCCTCCTCCGGCACGATGCGATTCACGAGCCCGATGCGGAGCGCCTCGTCGGCGGGGACCGGGTCCCCCAGCAGGAGGATCTCGCCCGCCCGCCCCGCGCCGACGACGCGGGGAAGCAGCCACGCCGCCCCCATGTCCGCCCCGGTGAGGCCGACCTTCGTGAACAGGAAGGAGATCCTCGCCGACGGCGCGGCCACGCGGAGGTCGCAGGCCAGCGCGATCACCGCCCCGGCCCCGGCGACGGCGCCGTGGAGCGCGGCGATCACCGGCTGCGGGCAGAGGCGGATGTTGCGCACGAGGGCGCACGTCGTCCGCGTGAAGGCCAGCCGGTCCCCTAGGCTGCGATCCAGGAGCTTCCCGATGATCTCGTTCACGTCCCCGCCGGAGCAGAACGCCCGCCCCGCCCCGCGGAGCACCACGGCGCGGACCGCGGGGTCGGAGCCGACCTCGCCGAACAGGCGCGTCAACTCGTCGTAGATCCCGAACGTGAGCGCGTTCAGCCGGTCGGGCCGGTCCAGGGTCAGGGTCCCGACCCCGTCGGCGACCTCCCAGCGGAAACCCTCGTAGGGCGCGGGCATCGTCTCCTCCTCCCGTCGGCGGCCCGTCAGTGCGCCGCGCCGCCGCCGAGGACCACGGCCTGGCCGTTCACGGCGGTGGCGCCCTCCCGGGCGAGCCAGGCGACGGCGTCGGCGACCTCCTCGGGGCGCATGAGCCGCCCCCCGGGGTTCATCGCCTCGATCGACCGCCGCGCCTCCTCGACGGACCGGCCCGTCGTCTCGGCGATGCGGGCCACCGTGGCGTCGGTCATCGGCGTGTCCACGTACCCGGGGCAGACGCAGTTGACCGTGATGTCCTTGCGCGCGACCTCGGCGGCGAGGGAGCGGACGAACCCGAGCACGCCGTGCTTCGAGGCCGCGTAGGCGGTGACGTATCGGGCCCCCGCGACGGACGCCGTCGAACCCACGACCACGATCCGGCCGAAGTTGCGCTCCACCATCCCCTGGAGGACCGCCCGGACGCAGAGGACCGGGCCGGTGAGGTTCACGGCGAGGGCCTCGCGCCAGGCGTCCATGTCCGTGTCGAGGAACCTCGCCGATGTGGAGACGCCCGCGGCGCAGACGAGCACGTCCACGGGACCGAGCGCGGTCTCCGCCGATTCGAAGGCCGCGTTCACCGACTCCGGGTCCCGCACGTCGAGCCGGACCGCGATTCCGGTCCCTCCGGCCCGGGTGATCTCCGTGGCGACGGCCCGCCCCTCGGACTCCGTCCGCGATCCGACGGCGACGGCGAGGCCCTCCTTCGCCAGGCGGGTCGCGCAGGACCGGCCGATGCCCCGCCCCCCGCCCGTGACGAACGCGACCTTCGCTCTGGCCATGGCGGATACCGTACCCGACCCGCGGCGCCGGGGTTCCCGGGGAAATGTCCGCTAGGATCCCCCCATGCCCGAGCCGCGGATCCGCCACCCCCTCCCGGCCGCCCGCTGGCCCGACGCGGGGGAGGCGGCGCGGTCCCGGTGGTTCTCGCCGGTGCGCCTCGGGAGGACCCTCGTCGCGGAGCAGCGGACCTGGGTCCCCGCCATGGTCCCCTGGCGCGCCTCGG